>CACHJT010000004.1 GCA_902580215.1 uncultured Candidatus Actinomarina sp.
TATTGAAAACAAAGTCTATGACCAGATTGAAGACAGGTTAATAAAATAGTTAGTACCTATCTGTTTTTCCTTGGAATATTCTAGATAAAATACTCTGCTTGTCTTTTACAGGATTGCTTTTATTAACTCTCTCTGGTTTGTAGTTTGTTTGAATTTCTTCAGATTTAATTTCTTCAAGTGATTCTTCAAATTCTTCTAACAATTCATCCATTGGAACTGCATCATCAAGCTCATTGCTGTTACTTTCACCATCAACATCTGTACTTTGAGTTTTATTCCTAGGTGAACGAGCAAGATAATATGCTATCAACAAACTGACAAACGCGCTACCGAATGTCTCATTAGTAAATGTTTCTGTTTCTATCTGAGCTATTATTCCTGAAGCTGTTGAAAAAAGAATAAAGATTGCGAAAAATCTTCTAATTATGAGACCTATTGACCTATTTTGTTTAGGTTCCATGTATTACCTTTTAATTTAAGCCAGCTTTATAAGTTCTAAATTTTGGACCCATAGCAGCTAAATTTTCTTTCATTTCATCAGATACATCACCTAAAATTGTCATATTCTCAAATGTAGTAATCTCGCGAAATTTTAAATTTACTGGAGTTCCTATTGCCTTGGTTGCTATTTCTTTAAAGCTCTCAGCATTGTCAAACTCTTCTACAAGTGTTGCTGTATTGGTTTCCTCATCAACATACCATTCAAATTTCTTAAGGCCTTCTACGCCCAAGCTTTCAATAAATTGGCACTGCTCATTTTCGATAAAATCTATAAATTCATCGCTTGATGTGTAGCTCACATCAATAATAACTCTTAGTGACCCACTGTCTTTATGTAACTCCATTTGAACTCCTTTACTTATATACTAGCTTTTACTATACCTTGAAACTCATTAATAATTTGAGCTCCAATTTCATCTGTTGCATCTTTTCTATATTCTTCTAATTTTGATTTGTATTTTTCATATTTTTCCTGTGAACTATACACAGCTACAGAACCATGTGTTGTTGGATCTATTTCATACCAAGTGACTTCATCAGCAGAACCTTCATCATCTCTTAATTGTTCCAAACCCTCTTTCATACGATCCCAATCTATATTATTTGGGTGACTCCAAACTGTGTTTACTACATATTTCATCTTTACTCCTTAAATGTTTCAAAATATATATTTTAGCCTAAAATGATGAGCGCTTCCCTTACAAGGAAGAAGTCACAGGTTCAAATCCTGTAGCGCCCACAAGGGTTTTCATAAAATCGACCTTTAAAAATCACAAAAGACACCTGAAAGACACCATTGTTTCTTTTAAAATAATAAACAATGACATATAAAAAAGACTTTATCGGCCTTGTTACTTTTTTAGCAGTTGCATTATCATCATTCAGTCCTAATTATTCTCCGACTCAGGTTATTCTTTTTACTATGTTTACGTATCTTGGAATTCGCTTATGTTTATATGTTTATTTTCAAAAAAAATAGATATTAAGTAAATAATGAAAAGAGCAATACAAATGGTATTGAAATTAGGGCAAACGAGATATAAATCAAGAAACAAATAATTACTACAATTATTGAACCTATAAAAAATTTATTTGCCTTCATAAAGGGTATTGTAAATTATTTAATAATTTTTCATAAATTTCGGAATTAAAATAAAATATAAATAAATTTAACACCACTAAATATGAATTATTGAAAATTTAAAACTAAGAAACTCCATAATCATTGCGTTTATAGTGACATTTTGAGTTGCTAAAATTACTATATGGATAATTATGATAGAAATCTAGATGCACTAGATTACCAAATAGCTTTTTTTACAACGTTTGGTTTAAATGGTGCTGAGGTAGCAAAGCAACTAGGAAAAAATAAATCTACTATCAATCGCCGATTGCATAATAACTTGTTGATTGCTGAAATTAATTTTCGAAGAAATCAATTATTCGATACTTATGCAGCAAAATATGCAACTTTCACACATCTAGCTTTAGATAGGGGTATTAAAAAGTTAAGAAATGGAGAAGATATTACATTTAAAGAAATAAGCGATATATCAAAAGGATTTAACCAAATGTATTTTAAAGATGTTCCTTACAGAGATGAAGATCCAGCAATTTTAGCAATTAAAAATTACTGCAGAGATTTTGGAGTAGATGCAAATGAATTAGCTACACTTGCTAGGAGGTTTTTAGAAGATGAATATAAAGATAAGAAAAAAACTGCATAATGAAAATATACATCCAAGCTAGAGGTAGTTACGATACCTTACTTAACTTATCTACATGGGCAGAAAATAATCAAATTGAAAGAATTGGTCTACCTGATCACTATATAGTTGGTAAACAGAGACATGATAAAGACAATCCAGCACCAGCTTTAGACTTGTTAACTGCAAGCGCAGGTTTGGTACGAGATACAGAAAAAATGATATATTCTATTTTGGTTTCTCCAATAACCTTTAGGCATCCAAGTGTTCTTGTAAAGATGGCATCTACGATTAATGAAATGGCTCCAAATAGATTTAGATTAGGTGTTGGCACAGGTTGGTTAGAGATCGAACATGAACTTTTCGGTATCCCATTTCCAGACTTAAAAACTAGATTCGAGATGCTAGAAGAAGCTTTAATTTATATTAGAGAAGCACTCTCAGGAAATAATCAAGGGTTTAAAGGGGAGTACTACCAATTAGACAAGTTTCCTGTTGAACCAGCAACGTTATCGGAGATACCAATAATTATTGGTGGTGGAGGGAAAGTCAAGACACCTACTCTTGCTGGAAAATACTCTGAGGAATTCAATATTTATGCAGGACCTAAAGAAACACTTCTAAACAGTATTAATTTATTTAAAACTGTTGCAACTGAAAATGGTAGAGACGAACAAGCACTGGAAATAACTACAGCGTGTCCACCAGTTGTAGGACTTACTAAAGAAAGTGTAGATAACTCACTAATAAATGCAGCTAAAGCATTAATTCAACCAGAAGATGAAATCGCCAAAAACTGGAAAGAAAGAAGTTATTTATACGGCACACCAGAAGATGTAGTGAAGACACTATCCATGTGGCAGGAAGTTGGTATTGAGGCAGTCTATCTTCAGTTACTTGATCTAGAGCCATCTAAGAGAGATGAGTCAGTTGAAGTAATACGTAAAGCAATAAATTTACTTTAAATTAAAAATATAAATCGCAGTATCTGTATAGTTAAGATGTCTTTTACAAGACATGACGAAATTAAGGAGAAATATGCCGAAAGGCAAAGTGAAATGGTTTAACTCCACTAAAGGATATGGATTTATCGAACCTGAAGAAGGCGATAAAGATGTATTCGTACATATCTCAGCTGTTAAAAGTGCAGGTATGCAAGATCTTGATGAAGGTCAAGAAGTAGAGTACGACTTAGTAGAAAATAACGGAAAAACATCAGCTGAGAATCTAAAATAGATTAAGTTAAACATGTTTTACAACCGGTAGCTAGTCTGCCGGTTTTTTTTATCCTATGAGTATTCTTATAGAGAGAAGTATTGAGACAATAACTAATACTGGTCTAACGACTTTTTCACCATTTTTAATTGCAAATCTAGATCCGGTATAAGCGCCTGCGATTTGAGCAACTGCCATAGTTAAACCAAGATACCAAAGTACATAACCTTGAAAAGCGAAAATAATAAATGCAGCAAAATTAGATGCAAAATTTAACAGCTTTGTAATTGCTGTTGCTTGCATAATATTCGCACCTTTAATAATGATGAAAGATAAAACAAAAAAGGAACCAGTACCTGGACCAAAAAAACCATCATAAAATCCAATCGCAAATACAACTAAATTAAAAATGATAAGTAATTTCTCATTTTGTTTTACTCCAGAAGGACCTTTGTTCGTGATAAAGAATATTGCAGCACTAATTAATAAAATAGGTATGACTGACTCTAGAGTTTCATTTGAGATCCTACTAACTAGTAATGTACCTATAGAAGATCCTGTGAATGCTAATACAAAATATAGAACTCTCTTCTTTTCTACCAGTAATCCATTTTTGTAATAATTAAACGTAGATGTAAATGTACCGAAACATGATTGAAATTTATTGGTAGCTAAAACATTTAGTGGTGGCATTCCAACAAGGAGCATAGATGGAGTCGTCAATAATCCTCCACCTCCTGCAATTGAGTCAATTAAAGAAGCAAAAAATGCGACAATAAATAAAATTACATAAATAGTTGTATCATCGTATAGATAGTCCATAATAAGTCACCTTATTGTATCTCGATAATTTGAGAACGTCACTAAATTGAAAGAATGTTAGAAGAAGCCTTATCACGACTTATTGAAGGAATATTATCAGGAATAGGTATTGGTTTTATTTTTTATCTTTATCCAGTTGTACGACACACTTTCTCTGACAAATATAGATATAAGTTTCGTTTCGAAGATGACGGTAAGCTTCGATTTAGAAATGAGACTATAAAATATCTTAAAATTGGTTTCTTTTATGGGTTCACCTATGGATTTGTCATGGGAACTATCATTGGTCCTTTTGGTTCTCAAAACGGAATATAAATTCTTTTATTGGACATAATTAAATTTTAAAATTTAAAATAAAAGCTATGAAATATTTCGGAGCTATTGATCAGGGAACAACAAGTTCAAGATTTATAGTTTTTGATGAAACTGGTTCAATAATAAAACAACACCAACAAGAGTTTACCCAGCACCTTCCTGATGAGGTTTCTGTCGAGCATGATCCTAATGAAATATGGGATTCAGTACTCAATTGTATTAAGGAAGTAGACAAAGAGTTTTCTATTGACCAGTTAGATAGCATTGGTATTACAAATCAAAGAGAAACTACATTAGCTTGGAGAAAATCAACAGCAGAGCCTCTACATAATGCATTAGTCTGGCAAGACACTAGAACACAAAATATTTGTGATGAACTTAAAGGTTTAACTGAATTAGAGGAATCATTTAATAAGACAGGATTACCAATTGCTACATATTTTTCATTATCCAAGATTTTATGGTTATTGAGAAATGTTGAGGAAGTAAAAAAAGCACGTGAAGATAATGATCTATCCTTTGGAACTATTGATAGTTGGTTGCTTTTTAAACTTACGGGAGAACACGTAACAGATGTAACAAATGCAAGCAGAACTTTGTTGATGGATTTGGAAACATTGAACTGGATGAAAGACATATTAATGACATTAGATATTCCAGAAAGTTCACTGCCAGAGATAAAACCATCTCTTTATAATTTTGGAACTAATTCAGACTTATTAAAAAATGTTCCATTGACTTCTGTACTTGGAGACCAACAAGCAGCACTCTTTGGCCAAAACTGTATAAATTCAGGTGATGTTAAAAATACCTATGGAACGGGTTGCTTTGCGTTAACAAATACAGGAAATGAAATTGTACATTCTAACAATGGCTTACTTAGTACTGTTGCCTATCAAAAAGATGGAGACAATCCTCAATACGCATTAGAAGGGTCTGTTTCAATTGCAGGAGCAGCAGTTCAATGGCTTAGAGACAATTTAAATATTATTGAGAATAGTGAAGATATTGAGTCACTTGCTATGAGTGTAAGAGATAATGGTGATGTGTATTTTGTTCCAGCATTTTCAGGATTATTTTCACCTCACTGGGATGAGACTGCTAGGGGTGTGTTAGTTGGATTATCAAGATTTTCAAATAAATCACATATTGCAAGAGCTGTTTTAGAGTCAGTTGCATATCAATCTAATGAATTACTTGAATCTATGGAGAAAGACATTGGAACAACATTTGATACTGTAAATGTAGATGGCGGTATGGTTGTTAATAATCTTCTCATGCAATTTCAATCTGATATATTTGATAAAAAAGTGACTTCACAAAAAATTAATGAGATTACTGCCTTAGGTGCAGGTGCTGCGTCTTATCTTTTTATTAATAATCTTCCTTTAGAAAATATGAATTCATTTATTTCACAATCAAAAACTTGGAATCCAAATATGGATAGCAAACAACGAGAGCACTATTTAAATAAATGGAATAAAGCTATTAATAAATCAAAACAGTGGACATAACAAAAGTATTAATTTACGTTTATGTTCTCTTCTTTATTGGAGCTGGATTGAATCATTTTTTAAATCCACAATTTTACGATGCAATAGTTCCTAGTTTTATTCCGTTCCCTCGAGTTGTACATCAATTTACCGGCATACTTGAAATCATTATTCCGCTTTTACTTTTAACAAAATATAGAAAAGAAGCTGCTTTAGCAATGATTGTTCTTCTAGTTCTTTTATATGGAGCAAATCTATATGTATGGATATACAACCTTCCATATGGTAGAAGCTACTGGAGCAATCAACAGCACTTCATAAGATTTCTCCTGCAAGTCTTATATATTTACATAACCTATGTAATTTATTTATATGACAAATAAGAAATTTCCAGATAATTTTATTTTCGGTACAGCCCTTGCTTCATATCAAGTTGAAGGTGGAATTTATAACAATGATTGGACTCATTGGGAGAATAAAGATAATTCAGTTTGTGCAGAACCATGTAACGAGGCTTGCAAGCATTATGAGCTTTATAAAGAAGATATAGATCTATTAGTTAATCTTGGGATAAGAGCATTCCGATTTTCAATTGAATGGAGCAGGGTAGAGCCACAAGTAGGTGAATACGATTTAAATGAAATTAATCATTACGTAGATAAAGCAAAACTTTTATTAGAAAAAAATATTACTCCTATAGTTACATTCCATCATTTCACTACACCTGAATGGTTAATGGATGATGGGTTGTGGGCATCTGAAAAAACAACAACAGCATTTGTTAATTATGTAGACGTAATGATGCAACACCTTCCAAAGGAAATAGAGCTTTTTAATACTATTAATGAACCAGGAATTTTTTCAATGTTTGGTTATCTATCTAAAAAGAAATTTCCACCTGGCGTACAAAATGAAAAAGTATTTATTAAAGCATCTGAAAACATTATTTCTGCCCATAAACTTTCAATGAAAAAAATTAAAGAACATAATCCTTCAGCAAAAGTTGGTATGACTCACGCACTCCATGAGTGGGAAGATGATGACAAGAGCACATTAAAAGAATATATAAAATATCACATGGAAGATAAGTTTTTATATGCGTCTGACGAAGATGATTTTATAGCTTTACAGACATATAGCATTAGAAGAACAAGTCCAAACATCTTATTTAAAGCATTATCTTGGATTCAAATCAAAATTCCATTCCTCAGGGCATATGTTTTTCCGAGATTTCGAGATACATTTTCTGGAAGACATGAATACGAACCTGATGGAATAAGAACAACAAAAATGGGTTACGAATACAGACCGCAGGCAATTAAATATAACCTACATAGAATTCATTCAGTGTTTCCTGATAAAGATATTTTCATAACAGAAAATGGTATAGCAACCGATAACGATGAGGAAAGAATAGAATTCGTCACGGATGTATTAAGTGATATTCACGATTACATTTCAGAAAATGGAAAAGTAATGGGTTATCTTTATTGGTCAATTCTTGATAATTTTGAATGGGATCTTGGATATAAAATGAATTTTGGTTTAGTAGAAGTAGATAAAAACGATTATTCCCGTAAACCTCATAAGTCTGCTTATTGGTTTGGCAATATTTCTAAAACAAATAATTTATCAAATTAAACGTTAAAACTTAATATATAGCTATGTACATAATTGCAGGATCTACTGGAACACTGGGAACAGCTATTGTTGATGCCTTATCTAAAGATAATGAGTTGTTTCTTATTGGTAGAGATGAAACCAAATTAAAGGAACAAGCTTCTGCAATAAACGCAGATTATCAAGTAATCGACCTAAACAATACTGTAGAACCCAGAGAGTTTGCAAAAATCATAGATACAGATACGGAAATAAAAGGATTGGTTAATTGTATTGGATCAATATTAATAAAACCATTACATGGAACTACTATTGATGAATTTAATGATGTCATAACAACAAATTTATTTTCTTCATATTATTTGTTAGCAAGCTTTGCTAGAAGGATGAAAAATGGCTCAGCTATATTTTTCTCATCTGTAGCAGGCTCTAAAGGTCTATCTAATCATGAGGCAATTGCAGCCGCAAAATCAGGTATAGAAGGATTTGCTAGATCAGCTGCAGCTACTTATGCAAAAGATAATTTAAGAGTAAATGTTATTGCTCCAAGTATTATGGATTCGAATATGTCAGAAAAAATACTCTCATCTGAAGCTGCAAGGGAAGTTTCTAAAAACATGCATCCTATTTCGAAAATTGGAGATGCAGATGATATACTTCCTGTTATAAAGTGGTTATTGAGCCCAGATGCTAAATGGGTCACAGGTCAGACCATACATGTTGATGGCGGTCTATCTACTGTAAAGCCAAGATAATTAAAGGGGGAGCAATGTCAGAAACAAAATACCTTGAAACACATGAATGGTACATAGTTGATGGCGACAATGTAACTGTTGGAATTTCTGACTACGCACAGGGTGAGCTGGGAGATATAGTCTTTGTGACATTACCTGAGGTAGGTCAAGAATTTAGTAAAGGTGATGCAATCGTGGAAGTTGAAGCAACTAAAACTGTTGCAGAAGCATATGCACCCATGAATTGTGTTATAACTGAAGTAAATTCTGCATTAGAAACTGAACCAGAACTAATCAACAACGATCCAGTAGGAGAAGGCTGGATGGTTAAAGCTGAAATAAAAGAAATGGATGATTCTGGTATGTCGTACCAGCAATATGAATCATTTATTTCTTAATGTCAGAAATTAAAACCACTTCTCTTTACGATTTTCATATAAGTAAAAATGCAAAGGTAATTGATTTTGCTGGTTGGTCTATGCCGTTCTCTTATGATGGAACATTAAAAGAACATCATTATGTAAGAGAGTCGGCAGGTTATTTTGATGTATCTCATATGGGAAGGCTTCGTTTAAATTATTCCCAAATAGAAGAAATTAATTATTTAATTTGTTCTGACCTTAAAAACATAAGTAATACAAAAGCACTATATTCTATTTTTACTTCTGAAGAAGGTACAGCTATTGATGACGTTATATTTTGGAAATTTGAAGATGATTTAATACTTATTTGCAATGCAAGCAATACTAACAAAATTAAAACTCATCTAGATATTCATTCAATTAACTATGAAGATCTCACGTCTTCTACAGATTTAATAGCAGTTCAGGGTAAGAACGCGATAGATATTATTAGCAATATTATGTCTGTTCCTGATAAATTCTCAACTTCAAAAGAAGGAAAATATGTATATGCAAGAACAGGCTATACGGGTGAAGACGGCATTGAGGTTATGCTTGACACTAACGATACATTAGCTTTTATATCTGAATTGGAGAATAGAGGTGTTAAACCTTGTGGTTTAGGCTCAAGAGATACATTAAGACTTGAAGCGTCTTTACCTCTATATGGGTTTGAATTAACTGATGACATTTCACCAATTGAAGCAGGACTTAAGTGGACTGTAACCAATAAAGAAGATTTTTTAGGAAAAGATGTAATTGATCAACAAATTGAATCCAAAGAACACAAGCACCTCAAAAGATTCAAATTGAATGCAAAACAGATAGCTCGTACTGGAACAATTTGTACCTCTGATGGGGTAGAAGGTATTGTTACTTCTGGCAATATTTCGCCAATATTAGGCTACCCAATTGGCTTTGTATTATTCAAAAGTAATCCCGCTGACGATTTAGTAGAGTTTGATATTCGTGGTAATTTAATAGAGGGAAATTTGTTATATAAGAGGTTTTTAAGTTAATGTTTGTACCACATTCTGAAATCGATTTAAAGAAAATGTTTGAAGAACTTTCTATAAGTTCTTTAGATGATTTATTTACTCATATTCCTGAGACATTAAAACTAAATGATGGCTTAAATGTTCCGCCATCACTCTCTGAGCTCGAATCTATAAGTGATTTTGAAAATTTAGAATCCAAAAATACACAGAATCTAATTTGTTTTGCTGGGGGAGGACATTACGACGTTTATCTACCACAAACAGTTAAATCGTTAACAATGCGTCCAGAGTTTATGACATCTTATACACCCTATCAAGCTGAGATCTCACAAGGAATACTTCAGGTACTATTCGAATATCAATCACTTATCTGTGATTTAACAGACATGGAACTTGCAAACGCATCTCTTTACGATGGCGCAACATCTGTTGCAGAAGCAATTTCAGTAGCTATCAATAAAACGAAAAGAGACAATGTTGTTATCTCCAGTGGTTTTAATCCCAATACAAAGGAAGTTGTTAACACTCTTGTAGACAGGAATAAATTTAATGTTAATTACGTAGATCTTGTTGATTATTTATTTCCAGAAGATTATGTTTTTTCACAAGATGATGCAGCATTTGTTGTTTCACTGCCTCACTATGAAGGTTCTGCACAGGATTTAACGTCAATAGTTCAAAACGCAAAAGCAGCAGGCGTAATTACAATTTGTTATGCGGACCCATCTATGCTTGGTATTTTAAAATCTCCTGGATCAATGGGTTTTGATATTGTTGTAGCTGAAGGCCAGTCAATGGGATCACCGCTATCATTTGGTGGGCCAACTGTTGGTTGGTTCGCAACTAGAAAAGAATTAGCAAGACTTGTCCCAGGAAGAATAATTGGTGAATCTAGAGATTCGAATAATACAAAAACTTATGTTATGACACTAAGAGCTCGAGAGCAGGACATTAGACGTGAAAAAGCCTCATCAAATATTTGCACAAATCAAACATTAAATGCTGTTGGTTCGACAATACACCTATCTTGGTTAGGACCCGAAGGCCTTTATGAAATTGGATACCAAGCTATTCAAAAAGCTTCATATATGAAACAATTATTAACCGATAATAATTTCAATGTTTTAAACCACACTTCTTCATTAAGAGAATTTTTAGTAGAAACTAAAAAATCTGCGGAAGAGGTAATACTTGAAATGGGATCTAAAGGATTTTTAGCTGGTATTAAATACGATGATAATCAAATATTAGTTGCAGTAACCGAAAAGAGAACCAAGGCTCAAATAGATAATTACGTAAATTCTTTAATGGAGGTTGATAATGCATAGTGGCGGTAACGCTAGTTCATTACCTTTAGTTGGTGGTGCTCCTGAACCTACAATTAATCAGTTGTCCAAACCTGGTCGAAGAGCTTCGAGATTTCCTAAATTGGATGTTCCAGTAACTGAAATAAACAATTCAGCAATTAGAAATGACAAACCAAGTCTTCCTGAAGTTTCAGAGCATGATTTAGTAATGCACTACTCAAGACTTGCTCATAGAAATTTCGCTGTCGATGTAGGATTTTATCCACTTGGGTCTTGCACCATGAAGTACAATCCTAGATTTGCTGATTATGTAGCTGGGTTAAATACCTTCGCTAATTCTCATCCTGCAACACCTTCTGCATTCACACAAGGTAACTTAGAAGTACTTCATGAATTAGAGAAATTTTTAATTGAAATCACTGGAATGGATAATGCTACGTTCCAACCTCCAGCAGGCGCATCTGGAGAGTTAACAGGATTATTAATAATTAAAAAATATTTAGAAGAAAATAATTTAACTAACAAAACAGATATTATCGTTCCAGATTCAGCCCATGGTACTAATCCGGCTTCTGCAAAGATGGCAGGTTTTAATGTGGTAGAAGTATCAACAGATGTCAGAGGTATGGTGAACATTGACGACCTTAAAGAATTAGTTAATGAAAATACTGCTGGATTAATGTTAACAAATCCAAATACAGGTGGTTTGTTTGAAGAAAACATTATGGAAATATCAAATATTATTCACGAGAATGGTGGGTTAGTTTATTATGACGGAGCAAACTTAAATGCAATTGTTGGAGTATGTAGACCAGGGGACATGGGCTTCGATATCGTACATTCAAATCTTCATAAAACTTTCGCAACACCTCATGGCGGTGGTGGTCCAGGTTCAGGTCCGGTAGCTGTAAAAGCTTTCTTGAAAGAATATTTACCAGGTCCAATTGTTGAGAAAAATGAAAATAATTATGAGTGGTATATGCCGAAACTATCCATTGGTCGTATGCATGGATATCACGGTAATTTCTTAGTAGCTTTACGAGCACTTGTATATATGAAATTATTAGGTAAGGAAGGTTTAGATACTCTCGGTTCATATGCTGTTCTAAATGCAAGATATTTAAGTTCTGTCATATCTAAAGTTATACCTCTTGCTTATAACGAACCATGCATGCATGAATTCGTAGCAACAGTTAAAGATCTTAAAAAATCTCATAAAATTAAAGCATACGATGTTGGAAAAGCTTTACTAGATAAAGGTTTTCATTCTCCAACTATATATTTTCCACTTATCATCGAAGAGGCTCTTATGTTTGAACCTACAGAAACTCAAACTGTAGACACTCTTGATGATTTAGCAGAAACACTTAAAGCTATTATTGATGAGCTACAGGGTGAAGATGTTTCACTTGAGGAATACCCTAAAAATTTACCTGTTGGAAGGCCAAATGAGCTTATTCCTGCAAAGCATTTAACAGTTAATTGGGGAGATTTTGAACTTCTTGAATTAACTGAATAATATGTATATATGAATCCATCGAAGATTGATATAGATAGAAACATAAGCAAATTAAGAGTCAACTCATCTGAATTTTTAAATCTTGATAAAGCAAACCTTGTCACTATGCTCGATCAAACAATTGATAATATAAAAACAATTTCATATTATTGGGCAACGCTTGCATCTGAAAAAAAAGGAATTTTAAATAAATCAAAAGAAGGTGAAGAGTGGATAGGCGGTCCATTTGCTTGCATCTACGCCATACAATATTTTAAAGATACACTTATGAATGAAGATGGTCTGGATAAATCAAAATATGATGATTCAAAAAAGAGCTATAAAGCATTTCCAACAAAAAATATTGAAAAGCTTCTATTTCCTTTCTTAGAAGGTGAGGTAAGGTTTGGAAAAAATTTAAATTTTGATCAGATAAATGAATATAGAGGATTTGCTAATAGATTTAAAAACAATAAACCAAGAATAACACTTGTCTTAGGAGCAGGTAACGTTTCCTCAATTCCAGTTCTTGATGCTTTATTTCATATGATTGCATACAAGTCTGTTATTTACTTAAAGCTCAACCCTGTTAATGATTATTTATTACCAATCTTTACACAAGTATTTGAACCTTTTATATCAAGAGGGTATATGATCGTCACTGAAGGCGATATTGAAGCATCAAAATATTTAACCCAACATGATGGATTTCATCAAACACATTTGACTGGTTCAAATTATACATATGAAAATATTGTCTATGGAAGAATCCTTAATGATAAAGAACGTTCCCTAAAAACATTACCTAAAATAAACAAAAAACCTATCACTACAGAACTAGGTAATGTAACTCCTATTATTGTACATCCTGGCAATTGGTCACGTTCTGAACTCAAACATCAAGCAAAAAAAATTGTAACTGCAAAACTTAATAATTCAGGTTTTAACTGTATAGCCGCTCAAGTGATTGTTTTACCTAAAGACTGGAAACATACTCAAAAACTTAAAGATGAAATTATTTTTTACCTTAAAAAAGTAGGTGATACAACTTCATATTATCCTGGTGCATCTGAAAATCTGAAGGAATTAATTGGAACAAATAATTATGACCAAATTAATGAACTTTCTTGCAATACACCATTTCTAGTAAGTGATTTAGAACTAGAAAAAGAATATGCAAACAAGGAAGTTTGGTCTACAGCATTATATTTTAAAGAAATACCATTCACAAGTTATGAAGATTTTGCCGTAAAGTCTATCGAATATGTTAACAATGAATTATGGGGTAACTTAGGTGTCACAGTTTTGATAAAGAATCATAAAAAGAAAACGAACCAAGAAATACTGGAAAAATATGTCGTTGAACTTAAATATGGCACTGTCGCTATTAATGAATGGTCAGCACTTGGTTTTGTAATACCTACAATGCCTTGGGGTGGATATCCGGGCAACAAAGACAACGATATTCAGAGTGGTCAAGGATATGTACATAATACTTTACTTTTTGAATCACCACAAAAAGGTATAGTCTATTCCAAATTCAGACTATCTCCTTTAATAGACCCTCCATGGTTTGTAACAAATAAAAAAGCTCATAGAATCTTCAAAAATCTAACTTACTATCAAGCTACAAAATCAAAATTAAATTTAATTAAATTAATATTTTCTACAGTAATATAGAGGTATGAAAAAAGCTCATATTGTTTTATTATTGATAGTTCTTATAGCTTGTTCATCTGGTGATAATTCGGCTGAAGATGTTACTGTTGTAGATTCAAATGAAACTCCATCCACTACAACTTCTTCAGAGACGAGTAATGAATCAACTACAACGTCTACCACTGACCCTGTATTTGCATATACCTTTGATGTAGAAAAAATGTCTCCGTTTACAGGATTAGAATTACAACCGGAAATTTGGCTCCAAAGACCTAAGAGAGCAATTGCTTTTAAAATTGATAATAATGTCAATGCTCGACCTCAATCTGGTCTGCAAGAAGCTGATGCTGTACATGAAATATTAGTTGAAGGTGGCATGACAAGATTTTTAGCATTTTTTATGGATAGGTCATCAAATTATCTAGGCCCAATTAGATCTGCTAGACCAACTGATCCAACTCTTGTACGACCATATGGAGGTACTTTGGTTGTATCTGGTGCAACAGATGGGTTAATTCCAGCAATTAGAGATCTTGGTGTTCCAGTTCTCCAAGAACAAAATGCTCCTACAATGTTTAGGATTGCTTCAAGAAAAGCTCCACACAACTTATATGCTGATACTGAATTAGTACGTGAAAAAATTAATGATAGAGGTTTCTTTTTCTTACAACCTGGTCCAAATCCACTTTATCCATTTGGATTAGATCAACGTAATTGGAGTGCAGGTGCAAACAGAATTACTGTAAAATATTCAGATTTTACAACTGTTATATGGAAACTTGATGGAGATAAATATTCAAGATTCATAATTGATAATTATTCAGAAAATAAAGAAGCCACTGCTCATAATTTTATTTCACAAGATGGTAATTATACAGATATTTTGAAAACTGAAACAATAGTTGTTATACAAGGACCGCTTTATAAAGATAAAGCAACCACACTCCCTAGTGTTCTAACCGTGGGCGTTGGAAATGCGTATGTTTTTAATAATGGAAATTATATACAAGGCACTTGGAGAAGAGGAGATATTTCTGAAACTTTTGATCTTGTAGATGAAAATCAAAATCCTATATTTGTTCCTCCTAGTACTCAATGGGTACATATTTTACCAAATGAAGGTGAAGTTTCTATAGACAACTAATATAAAAGGATGCAAAATTTAATATTTTCTATCTTGTTATCTCTTTCTATTACAACTCAATCAAATTTTAATTCTTGTAATAACTATTACGAAAACCACCCAGTTAGAAGTGATATTATGATGCAAATTGTTTTAAAATCATATGGTTATTACGACGGTGATATTGATGGTAAATTTGGTAGAGTATCTAAAAAAGCTCTTATTATGTTTCAAGGAGCAAATAATCTATCACCTGATGCCGTTATAGGACAACAAACTTGTAGTTTATTGTTGAACAAAAAGAGTATTGTTAGAAATGTTCAACAAAAACCAAACGATTCATTAGATGTCCAAAGTCAATATTCTCAAGAAATATACGATATACAGGTAAAGTTAAAAAACCTTGGATTGTATACATCAACTATAGATGGGATTAATGGTCCAGGAACTAAACGTGCTATAAGAAATTTTCAAGAAAAAGCAGGACTTAATATTGATGGTGTTGCTGGTCCTCAAACATTGGCTGCATTGAAAAAAGGTGAGGAAAGCTACATTAAAAAAGAAAATACTACTACTTCATCACCTACGACAACAACTGAAGTTAGTTCATCTAATTCTGCATTAGATTTAAGAAACTATGATCCAAATAAAACATGTATAAATGGTTATGTTGATTCAAATGGTGTTTGGGTTCCTGATCCTTGTTTCAAACCTGTATTTGTTTACAGATTTGGCAAAACAGCACAAGTAAATTCTCAAAATGAATTAGATGCATATCTTGCTGATCGTTGGTCGTTAACAAAAGAAAAAACATATATAACAATTGGAAGAGTGAAAACACAAAACTTTACTGATGGAATACATTCCCCAGTTAATGGTTTAAAAATGGAAAGTAACGCAAATAATAAAATAGTTTTAGGAATAAAAAATGATAATAATGTAAGAGCTAGGCCACAGTCTGGTCCTCAAAATGCTGATGCTGTTTTTGAAGTTTTAGTTGAAGGTGGAATGACAAGATTTATAAACATATTTTATGAGTCAGACACTACATATCATGGTCCTATTAGATCTGCTCGTCCTACTGATCCAACTGTTCTAAGACCACTGGACGGTGTATTAGTTGCTAGTGGTGCTACTGGAGGTTTAATTCCTGAGATTCTTGACATGGGAGTTCCAGTAATTACCGATCGTAGACCTGAGTATTTTAGAATTTCATCAAGAAAAGCTCCACACAACCTCTATGCAGATACTTATAAATTAAAATCTTTAGCTATAGCTAAAGGTTATAAGAAGTCAGATAATCCACAACCATTATTTCCATGGGGTAATCCAGATATATCTACTTGGGCAAATGGAAAAAGTATAAAACTTAAATTTTCAAGTCAGACATCTACTACATGGACTTGGGATGGTACTAACTATGTAAGAACATATTATGATGCATATAAAGGATCTAGTTCTGGAAATATTCATAACTGGGTAAATGAAAATGGAGTATCAAGTCAAATAGCTTTTAAAACAGTGATCGCACTTTTCTGTGAACCATATGTACATCCGTTACAACTTCCTTCTGTAAAAACTGTAGGTGAGGGACGAGCAGTAATTTTGCATGGTGGAAAGATGATGGACGTTAAGTGGAAGCGTGGTTCCAACTTAGATCCATTTCATATAGTTGATTCAAATGGAAATACAATGTACATACCACCTGGAAAACCTTGGATTTCATTGGTTCCAAGTACATTTTCACCTACTTTTGACAATTAACTTTACTTTTGTATCTTAAAAATGGTATATTAAGAGTGCGTTTCAATTAAGTGTGATACGCAGCCCTGTTGGGAAGCCCTCTTTTTGGGGGCTTCCGTTTTTAAGGACTAATTTAATTCTGATAAAATATCCAGCGTATCTCCCCAAACAATATCGGGTACATAAGCTATAAGGTAGGAACATCCCTCAGCTTCATAACTTTTTAAAGTTTCAAACACTTCATCTTTAGTTCCTATTAATGGACGTTCATAGTAGTAATCCTCTGGTAAATTTGTATATTTTGCAAGTTTGGATATTTTTGACTGTAAATCTTTTTTATTGTCTCCAATAACAACATTTGTATGAAGTGTTCTTCCAATTTCATCGTAATTTCTGTTTTGCTCTTCACAATGTTTTTTAAGTATTTGAGATTTATTTCTGAAACCATCAACATCGACATCCCAATTCCCATAATCTCCGTATTTAGCTAATAGTTTAAGTGTTACTTTTTCTCCACCTCCACATACCCAAAGAGGTGGATATGGTTTTTGTATTGGCTTAGGTTGATTTATTGCACCATCTATTTGATAATATTCACCATTAAAAATTGGTGTATCTTCAGTTGTCATTAATTTATAAATCTGCAAAGATTCTTCAAGCATTTTTAATCTAATACCTGCCGTTGGATACTCATATCCATAAGCTTTATATTCGTGATCATACCATCCAGCACCTATAGCATATTCAAGACGACCTCCTGACATGACATCAATATTTGATGCGACTTTTGTTAAATATGCCGGATTCCTGTAAGAGTTGCATGTACACATCTGGCCTAATCGAACTTTTGAAGTTGTTTGTGATAAAGCTGACATAAGAGTCCAGCATTCATATGTAGGATCTTGTGTTGGTAGAGGTACTGTATGAAAATGATCGTAAACCCAAATTGATTCAAAATTTAATTCTTCGATTCTGTTAGCAGAATTTAATATTGTGTTCCACTGGTTCTCTTGCTCTATACCATTAAGATCCATCCTCCAACCTTGAGGAACAAATACACCTATTTTCATGATTTAATTATAGTTATTTTTTATTACGACGTTTAAGGAGATAAAGCAGATCCGATATATCTTCTCTTTCAGTTCTACTGTTAATATATTTAAGCCCAAAGATGAATATAAAAATAGAAGATATAAATATTAAGATGCTGTTTAAAACTTTTACTATTGCAGTGCTTTTGCAGACTACTTCATTCATTCTTAAATTAGATTCAGTATATTGAATATTATTTATCAAGATATCATAAATTGAACCGCAATTAAGTTTAAATTCTTTATATTTTTCTAACGACACTCCAGTAAATTCAATTTTCACATCATTTATAAGATAAAAAAAAGTTAGGATATATACAGATACTAAAATAAGAACTAAAGATTTTTTATTAAACATAAACAAAATACACTTTACATTATGAATGAAATAACATTACTTGAAAATCAACTTAAACGTATGAGAAGTATGAATAAGTTTTACCATTTACAATTTTTGAACGATGTACGATATTTTTTTCTTATCGGTTTACTTTCTATAATTTTTTCATTTAATAACGAAAAAGTACATTATTTATTGCCTCTAATCTCACTATTTGGGAGTGTAATCCTTGCATTTCATGCTTATTATTTAATATTTTCAAGAAATTACTCAGAATACATAGAAAAGAAGATAAATAATACCTTAAACAAAGATGCATATATCACGCATAAACTGGAAAACAGGTATTTTTTTCCGATTCAAGATAAAAAAATAGTAGTAGCTAAGCTTGGAAAAGATTTTTCATGGTTTAGTTTTGTAACACTTTTTATTACCTTTTATGGAATCGTACTGTATGCGTACGGAATGTACAATATTTTTAAGACTCTAAATAGCATTTATTATTTTATGTTTATAATACTTCTTACACTTGTAACATTTATTACTGGATACTGGTGGTTCATTAACAATGAAGGGGAATCAAGATTAAAAAGCGTATACGATGAGTAAATTTACAAATTTCGAAGGTGATAACTTAGATAATTATCTGGGACATGAAATGATTGAAATAAAAGAAAATTATGTAAAGTCCAAAATAAATGTTAAAGATTATCATAAACAACCAATGGGTCTTGTTCATGGAGGGTTATTTTCAACATTGGCTGAAACAATATGTTCCTATGGAGCAAACTTTTTAGGTAAGGGAACATTTGTTGGAGTAAATAACAACACCGATTTCTTATCAAGCGTTCAAGATGGTGAGATATATTGTATTGCTGAACCAATAAAAATTGGTAGATCGTATCAATTGTGGGAATGTAAAATGTACCATGATGAAAAACTTTGCGCTGTGTCTAAAGTAAGATTAAGTAAGATAAAATGAAAAAATTTTTTGTATTTTTTTTGCTTTTAAGTTTTTGTTCTTCAGGTAATGAGGAAAATATTGAAGAAGCTGAAGTACAAATTGAAACAACAACAACTATAGGAGTAGAAATGTCAGATAAAGTCTATGATAAGCAACCTGAAATGAATATTAATACCGATAGTAGCTACACAGCTGTTATCAAAACTAATTTAGGTGATATGACTGTAGAATTTTTTACAGATGATGCACCAATGACAGTTAATAATTTTATTTCACTTTCAAAAGATGGATATTATGACAATGTTATATTTCATAGAGTTATTTCTGGATTTATGATCCAAGGTGGTGATCCATCTGGGACTGGTCATGGTGATTATGGAAAATATCCAGGATATGAATTTGAAGATGAGTTAAATAACCAAAGACCATATGAAAAAGGTATATTAGCTATGGCTAATAGAGGCCCAAACACAAATGGGAGTCAATTCTTCATTATGCATCAAGATTATCCACTTCCATATAGTTATACAATATTCGGGCAAGTAGTAGATGGATTTGATGTCATCGATAAAATAGCATCTGTTGAAACAGACTCAGCTGACAAACCTACAACAGATGTTGTAATTAGCACAGTTGAAGTTAAAGAGAATTAAAGTACTTTAAAGTTTTTTTACTAAATACTCCACCTGGAACACCTTTGGTGTTTTTTAGAAGGTACTTTTTTTCAAAGAGTTCTTTCGTAAGATTTTTAATATAATTTTCAGAATAATTTAATTTTTTAGCTAAAAATAATGAATAATTATTGTGATTTGATTTGATATAGAAGTCGTAAACGTAAGCGTATTGACACATAAATTCATTACGATTTGTAGTACTTCTTGTATTAATATTTTTGACGAATTTAGTTACATTTATTTTGTTGAAGTCTTTGTTACCTGTTTTATTAATAAAAAAGATATTGTCTATATCTGCAAAATTAGATATTTGTTTTTGTGCTTTTTTGTTCAGACTGTATACATTTAATTTCCTTATATCTATGGAACTAATCGCATTGTTTGATTTTGAAGAGATTTTTATTGATGTATTTTGTAATTGATATTTATTTATAAAATCGTACGTAAGCTCTACACTGTATTTACCGTTTACACTAGTGAATGTATATAAAATATTTGTATTATTGAATTTTATATTATTCTTCATAAAATCATTTTATTATGAATATTTATAAATATTTTTAATTAATTATGAAGTTCAGAGTTACATATAAGAGATATTATTATTAAATCATGCATGTTGACATTACATTACCTGATGGATCAGTAAGAAATTATGAATCACCCGTTACTGGTTATCAGATTGCTGAAAGCATAGGTCCTAGGTTACTTAAAGACGCTATCTGTGTTGAAATAGATAATAAATTTCAAGATTTATCTTTTGAAATATCAGAAAACATAAATGTAAGAATAGTTACTACTAAAGATTTAGATGCATTGCACATATTAAGGCATTCCTCCGCACATATACTTGCCCAAGCAGTATTAAACCTATATCCAAATGCTCAGTTTGGAGTAGGCCCAAGTATCGAAAATGGATTTTACTATGATTTTCTTTTTGAAACTCCAATAAAAGAGAATGAACTTGAAAACATAGAGAAAGAAATGAAAAGAATTACTAAAAGTGCACAAAAATTCGTTAGATCTGAAATAACAAAAAAAGAGGCTGTAAAGATATTTAAAAATCAAAATTTAAAGTTAGAGCTAATTGAATCAGCAGAATCTGATGAGGGTGTTGGTGAAGAAATAGTATCTACATATACAAATGATGAATTTATAGATTTGTGCATGGGACCGCATGTGCCATCAACAAGTGTACTTAAGCATTTTAAACTGACGAAAGTTTCGGGTGCTTACTGGCGTGGTAATGAATCTAATGTTCAACTACAAAGAATATATGGTACATCATGGTTCACTAAAGAAGATTTAGATCAATACTTAATTCAACAAGAAGAAGCGGAAAAAAGAGATCATAGAAAGTTAGGTAACGAATTAGATTTATTTACTTCAAGTGAAGAACTAGGATCTGGAAATTTTCTATGGAAACCCAAAGGAGCTGTATTAAGAGATGTTATAGAATCATATAGTAAAAAAGCACATCTACAAAATGGTTATTCTTTAGTAAATACTCCTCATATAGGTAAATCTATTCTATGGGAAACATCAGGTCATTTAGATCACTACAGCGAAAATATGTACCCTCCAATAAATCATGAAGAAAACAATGAAACTTATTATTTAAAACCAATGAATTGTCCTTTCCATATACTCGTATATAAAAATGACCTGCATTCATATAAAGAATTACCATTAAGATATTTTGAATTTGGCTCTGTGTATAGATATGAGAAAACTGGCGTTTTGCACGGATTGCTCAGACTTAGAGGATTTACTCAAGATGATGCTCACATTTTTTGCTCAACTGATCAAATAAATGATGAGGTAAAAACACTTTTATCATTTTCTGTAAATTTATTAGGAAGTTATGGCTTAACTGAAATTGAAGCGGATCTTTCCACAAAACCTAAAAAATACATTGGAAGTGATAAAGATTGGGATAATGCTACTAATAGCCTCAAACAATCATTAACAGAATTAGAGGTTCCATTTCAAACTGCTGAAGGAGAGGGTGCATTTTATGGTCCAAAAATTGACTTACATGCAAAAGATGCAATTGGAAGAAGATGGCAATTAAGCACAATACAAATCGATTTTGCTCAACCAGATAATTTTGATATCGAGTATGTAAATTCTGAAAATAAGAAATCTAGACCTGTAATGATTCATAGAGCACTATTAGGATCAGTAGAACGATTTACAGCTGTGTTATTGGAACACTATGCGGGCAATTTACCAGGATGGCTTTCACCGATTCAGATTGATGTTTTAACTATTGGCAATGTCAATGAATATGCTCAAACCATCATCGATGATTTAAAATCATACAGGGTTAATTTAGATGACAGAAATATTCGACTTGGTGAAAAACTACATAATTCTGAAAAATCAAAAACCCCTATACAAATAATAATTGGTGAGAAAGACGCATCAAGCAATACTATGGCTGTAAATATCTTTGGAAAAGAAAACATGAAAGATGTCGATTATAAGAGGGCAATTAACAGTATTAAGAAATCTTTAAAAGAACCGGAGTTTAGTTTAGATGGTTGACGGAATTGAAATTGATAAAGATATTGCGGAACAAACTCTGCTACCTGAAGATTTAAACTCATTAGCTGTTGGTAGTTATGTTGTTCCAGATCCTAGAAAGAGAATTCAGTATCCCTATGTTGTACTTGGAGTTGTGCTATTAAGTTTTATAACATCTTTAATAATTGACTTTGTATCTTTTGTACCCGTGATAATTATTCTGAGTATTGTTGCTTTGTTATTATTTTTAGTTAATAATAAATTCAAAATTCAACAGCAAGAAGTTATTGAGAGAATAACAAACAATATCGATCACTCAATTGGGTATTATTCAATTGCATTGACATTTCAATTTACTTTTAAGAATATATTGACACCTGTTTGGACTGTAATTGTTTATTCCCATGAAAATCCACCTTTAAACAAAACAATAATTGAAATTAACGCATTTAGTGGGAAAGTAATTACTGAACCATATACTGAAAATTTAAATGCTTGAGAAATATTTTAAAAATAGTTCTGAAGTTTTTGCTAAGCCATTTATAAAGATATTAAGGTATTTTAATTTAAAACCTAATACAGTATCAATTTTCGGACTCGCTGTAATTATTGCTGGATCTTATTGCTTTTATCTTGAAAATAGAAATCTTGGTATTGTATTAATTTTTCTAGGCAGTGCAATTGATGGTCTTGACGGCCCATATGCACGAGAAATGGATTTAGTTACTGAAAAAGGGGGAATTCTTGATTCTCTAATAGATAGGATAGGAGAATTAATAATTTGGAGCGTTGTTGGTATTTCTTTTACAAATAGCGATATTGAGCTGTTTACAGTATTTACCATACTTGTTTCATCAAATTTAATACCGTACATGCGAGCAAAATCTGAATATTTTGGACTACAAAATAAAAAAGGTTTAGCAGCGAGACCTGAAAGAGTAATATTCGCAGTTCTGTATATGTTTTTTGACTTTAACTTTCTTTATGTATACATATTCGCAGTTATTACATGGATAACAGCATTACAAAGATTTAAATATTTATATCAACATTTATCAAAATGAAATTTTTAATAATTAAATTTATACATCGTCTTATTAGAAAAATTAGTTTAAGTAAAATTTTGGTTTTATCCTATCCAATCGGATTCATATATTATTTTTTAACTCCAAGAAGCAACATGAAACTTAATAAACGAAAGAAAAATATTACAAACTACTCACCATTGCTTGTAAAAATTAATTACGTTAAATACTGGATTGAAACTATATGGCTATCTAAAGAAGGCTATGATTCCCAAATATTGCAGGATGTCGAAATAATTAACGAAGATGAAGTAAAAAAATTAAATAGAAATTTTGACTCGTTTATTATTGCCCTGCCACATGTAGGTAACTGGGAATTTGCTATTCCAATGGGAAAACCTTTAAACCTTAAACTGCTTGCGGTTGCAGAGCCTTTATCAGATATAAATATTCTTAAATGGTTTACAGACTTAAGAGAATCACTAGGTTGTAAAATAATATTAGGTGGAAAAGGTCAAAATACATACCAGCAATTAAGTAATCATCTTGATGAAGGATACCATGTGTGTTTACTTGCAGACAGACACGTTGGTAAGAGTGGAATAGGTGTAGAGTTCTTTAATCAATTAGCAGCATTTCCTAAAGGTCCAGTTTCTTTATCTTTAGAAAAACAAGTACCAATAATTCCAGCTACTTTTTTAAAAATAGATAATAAATATAAACTAGTTTTTGGAAAACCATTTATAGTTCCTCACTTTGAAAATGATGCTCAAAGCATTCAGCATGGTTTGAAAGTGTTAAGTAAAGAATTAGAAAAACTTATACTATTAGATCCGAACCAATGGCATTCAATTCAACCTGTCTGGACTAGTGAGTATTAAAGTACTTCTAGTAACTCCTTATTCATTTCAAAAATATGGGGGAGTACAGAACCAGGTAAATCTTATCGAAGATTATTTATCTTCGCATGAGGAATTTGAAGTTAAGGTATTTGCTTATGGTAAAACAAAGTCATTAGATTCGAATAAAGTTTTCAATATTCCATTTAACTCCTCTGTATCATCAGTATTACTTTTTCCAAATAGGAAATTGTTGCTTGATTATATTGATTGGGCTGATGTTGTCCATGTACACGAACCTTTTGTGCCTATATTTTTTTGGAAACTACCTAAGAATAAGAAATACATTTTTACACACCATGCTTCATTAGGAAGGATTATTACCAACATATTAAGTATTGTTTATAAATCTTTTAGATATAGAAGCATAAGTACTTATGTAAGTAAATCTGCCGAATCTAACGCCCTTTCTTTAAATAGTGAACCAGTATTGATTCCAAATATGATAAAAATTAATCCAAATATTTCTTTTAATAAAAGGCAAGGATATCTGTTTATTGGTCGTCAAGAATCTAGAAAGAACTATAACTTTTTTGTAAAACTATCAAATCATAAGCAATTTACAAATAAACTTTTTTATGCAATAACAAATAAAGATAAATCTGATAAAAATATTACAATTTATGAAAATCCAACTGATGAATTTAAAATTGAAATCTTTGGTAAAACTAATATTTATCTTGCTTTAAACACAAAAAGTGAAAGTTTCGGCATAACTCTTTTAGAAGCAGTAAATAATGGAAATCTTGTAATTTCTAGTGATTTAATCTCTTTCATTAATGTATTACCAAATTCCCATATTGTATATAAAAATAATAATTTTGATTCATTATGTAATGTATTAACAAAATTAGATTCTGAAGATTTAAATCTCCTGTGGAATAAACAGTACAAAGATATTCGTGAGTATGATTTAGAAGAAAATATGAAGAAGTTCATTTTATTATATTCAAACTTATGATGTAATATTAGATATATGAAAATCGAATCTACAAATAAAGTTAAAAAAGGCCTCGCAGAAATGCTTAAAGGTGGCGTCATCATGGACGTTGTAAATGCTGAACAAGCAAAAATTGCTGAAAAAGCTGGAGCTGTAGCTGTTATGGCTTTAGAACGAATTCCTGCAGATATTAGGGCAGACGGTGGAGTAGCAAGAATGTCTTCAGTAGGTGTAATTCAAGAGGTAATGGACTCAGTCTCTATACCTGTAATGGCTAAAGCTAGGATTGGTCATTTCGTAGAAGCTCAAATTTTGGATTCTTTGGGAATTGACTTTATTGACGAGTCAGAAGTATTAACACCCGCTGATGAGGTAAATCATATTAATAAACAAAGTTTCAAAGCTCCATTTGTATGCGGTGCTACTGGATTAGGTGAAGCTACAAGAAGAATTGCTGAAGGGGCTTCAATGATAAGAACAAAAGGTGAAGCTGGCACTGGCAATGTTGTGGAAGCAGTAAGACACATGAGAACTATTACTAATGAACTAAATGAAGTTATAGCATGTGATGAAAATGAAATTGTAGCTCTTAGTAAAAAGTTTCGTGCCCCTCTTAATGTATTAGAAGAAATCAAAGAACAAAATAAACTACCAGTAGTCAATTTTGCTGCTGGTGGTATTGCAACACCTGCTGACGCTGCTTTAATGATGCAATTGGGATGTGATGGTGTTTTTGTTGGTTCTGGTATATTCAAGAGCGGTGATCCCGCTGAAAGAGCAGAAGCAATTGTAATTGCAACTACTAACTACAATGATCCGAAAGTTCTATCTGAAGTTTCCAAAGATCTCGGTGAACCTATGGTAGGTATAAATATTGATACATTATCTGAGGAAGAGAAATTAGCTAAAAGAGGTTGGTAATTGAAAGTTGGGATACTTTCATTCCAAGGTAGTTTTCTTGACCATTCAAAAAGTATTCATGAACTTGGTTATGAATCATTACTGATCAAACAATCTAAAGATTTAACATCTGTGGATGCTTTAATTCTCCCTGGTGGGGAATCTACAGCAATGAAAAAGATTAATCAGTTTAGTAATTTATTAACTGATTTAGATCTACTTATTAAGGATGGCATACCTACTCTAACCACATGCGCAGGAACAATACTTTTAGCTAAAGAAGTTATTGGTGGTGAAGTAACCATTCCAAATATTGATATTGAAGTTACAAGAAATGCATATGGTAGACAGACAGAATCATTTGAAGGAAGTGTAAAGTTTTTTGAAAACGAAGATATTTATTGTTTTATAAGAGCACCAAAAATATCAAAAATATTGTCTGATACAGTAAATGTGATTGCTCAACATAATGATGAGATAGTTGGAGTTGCTCAAAAAAATGTTGCTTCATTAACATTTCATCCCGAACTGAATAATGACGAATATTATTTGAATTGGTTAAACGATTTTATTAAAGAAGGTAAAAATGTCCGGTCATTCTAAATGGTCTACAATCAAAAGAAAAAAAGGTGCAAATGATGCAAAAAGAGGAAAATTATTTGCAAAATTAATTAAAGGAATTGAAGTAGCTGCAAAAAATGGTGGTACCGATCCATCAGCAAATGCATCTCTATATCAAGCAATTTCAAAAGCGAAATCAAGTTCCGTTCCTAATGACAATATTGAACGAGCTTTAAAAAGAATTGACGGAAATGCTGATACTGGAGAAATATTCGAACTTACATATGAAGGCTATGGACCTTTTGGAGTAGCTATTCTAATTAACTGTTTAACTGATAATAAAAATAGAACATCATCTGATGTTAGAGCTACTTTAACTAAAAATAACGGATCAATGGGTAATCCTGGCAGTGTTAATTATTTATTTGAAAGAAAGGCTATATTTCAATTCGATACATTTGATGATGAACTTATTGAAATGGGTATAAATAATAATTGTTTAGAAATTCAAGAAGATAAAAATTCACTAACATTTGAATACGATCCTAAAGATTTTAAGTTAATTTATGAACTCTTTAACTCAAGCCCTTACACACCATCCAATGCTGAAGTAGCCTATATACCTTCTTCATCAATAAATTTAAATGCTGATCAATTTACTAAAATAACAAAATTAATTGAGTCTTTAGAAGAACTTGACGATGTTCAAGACGTTTACGCAAATTTTGATATTGAAGAAAAAGAACTAGAGTCATTACTTTCTGAATAATAAAAAGTAATATTTAGATATGGTTAATAAAGCAAAAAAACAGGGAACTACGTACGAAACAAATATTGTAAATAGATTAAATAAAAATAATAAATTTAAATCACAACGATTTGCAGAAGGTGGATCAAAAGATTTAGGGGATGTCCAACTTTTCGTTGATAATGAAGAATATTTTATAGAAGCTAAATCACGACAAAATTTAAATATTCATCAATCATTAGATAAAGCAATAGAAAAATCAGGAAGTGATAATACTGTTTTATTTTGGAAAAAGTTAAAAAAGAGAGATGGTAATTCTAGAAGATCATCAGACGGTATGCCAGAAGTGGTATCAATGTCATATGATTTATTTATAAAATTATTAAATAAATAATGCCTTTTGAGTCAAAGGTTTATAATTACAATCTTCCTAAAGAGTCTATAAACCAAACTCCATATAAAGATCCAAATTTATCTAAATTATTAATAGCTGACACAAAACAGATTATTCAATTTAAAGATATAAGTTCGATTATAAAGAGTCCATCATTATTCATTCTGAACAAATCTCAAGTACAAAGTGTAAGAGTTGTAAGTAAAAAATCCACTGGAGGAAAAATAGAAGTATTTGTTTTAGATATTCAATCTACTTATATTGCTAAATGCTTGATTAAATCCACCGATAAAAAAATCCTAAATAAGAAATATATACTTCAAAATTTTAACTTCGAAATTATAGGAATCCTAAATGATACATACGAGATAAAATTTAATTTGCCAGTTACAGAAATAATTAAAAATTATGGTCAAATTCCGTTGCCTCCATATATAAAAGATGATTCTTCTAAGTATGAGTATTACAATAACCAATTTGCTGAAGGTGGATTTTCTGTTGCATCTCCAACGGCAGGATTACATTTTACTAACCAACAAATAAATAAGCTTACTAAAGAAGGACACAAATTTATTTTTATAAATTTAGATGTGAATATAGATACTTTTAAACCAATAACCGAAAGATATTTAGAAGATCACAAAATACATAAAGAAAATTATCAAATCAGTAAAGATGATTTTGAAATCATTTTAGATGCTAAAAGTTCAAATATAGACATTTACTGTATTGGAACAACATCATTAAGGGCTATAGAATCTGCTTATGTAACAGGAGAATTTTCAAGTTCTACAGATTATTTTATATATCCAGATACAAAAATTAATATTCCAAATTATTTGATTACTAATTTTCATGCACCAAATAGTTCATTACTTTCAATAGTGGATTGTATATACGGATCACAATGGAAAGATTTATATAATTATGCTATTGATTCTGAATTAAAATTTTTAAGTTTTGGTGATGCAGTACTATTTAATGTAAATGAATAAAATTAATTTAGTAACGATCGCTACAGATGGTAAAGCGAGAGTTAATGATGTAATAATTAATGGTAAATCTCTTCAAACTCCTACATTCATGCCAGTCGCAACAAGAGGTGCTATTAAATCTCTCCCGCTTAACTATTTAGAAAAAACAGATGTTCTTTTAGCGAATACCTACCATCTATATCTAAGGCCTGGGCTTGATGTAATTAAAGAGTTTGAAGGACTACATAATTTTATTGGTTGGGATAATTTAATACTCACTGATTCTGGTGGTTTCCAGGGATGGTCAATTCCAAATAAGTTCAATGAAGATGGTATAGAATTTAAAAATATTTATGATGGATCTAAATTTTTTATGGATCCAATTCTTTCAATGGATATACAAAATACTTTAAATAGTGACATCGCAATGATTCTAGATTCATTAGTAGATATAGATAAAGATTATAACAATCAGCTTCAATCAATAAATACAACAAAAAAATGGGCTGAAATTGCTCGTGATTATCATTCGAATAATAATCAATCATTGTTTGGAATAGTGCAGGGAGGTAAAGTTCTTGAGCTGAGAGAAAAGTCATCTATCGATATGGTTTCATTAAATTTCGATGGTTACGCAATAGGTGGTTTAGCAATAGGTGAAACACCAGAAGAGAGAAAAAACATTGTCGATTTTACTGTAGATTTTCTTCCAAAAGATAAATTAAGGTATGTAATGGGCTTAGGAGATATTGAAGGAATGCTTAATCTAATAGATTTAGGGATTGATATGTTTGATTGTGTATGGCCTGCACGTCTGGCACGACATGGAAAAATAATTAATAAAGGTAAATTCTTTAATCTTAAAAATAGTCAATATAAAAACGACGCAGAACCTTTGGTTTTAGAATGTGAATGTTTTGTGTGTAAAAAATATTCAAAAGCATATTTAAGACATTTACTTATAAATGAATCGACTTCATCATGGCTATATTTAAGTTTGCATAATATATTTCAGACTGAAAATATACTTTCCGAAGTTAGAAAAAGTATATTAAACTCAGAATTTGAAAACTATAAAGAAAGTATCATAAATGGATGATTTAATTGCTCTTCTACCGTTAGTAACGGTTTTCTTATTGTTTTATTTAATCCTTTACATACCTCAAAGAAGACGCCAAAAAAAACATAAATCTTACATTGAAGCATTAAAAATTGGCGATGATGTTGTCACGGATTCTGGTATATACGGTAGAGTTACCAATATAAAAGAAGAGAGTATCACTCTTGTTCTTAAAAAAGGTGAAATTGAAATATTAAAAAGCAAAATACTTCATAATTAAATCATGAAACGAATCATAAAACTTTTATTTTTACCATTACTTTCTGCAGGTTTGTTAACTTATGTATTCATGAACTCAATACAACCTAAACTAGGCCTTGATCTCCAGGGTGGTATATCAGTTATTCTCACAGCTGAAGAGGATACTGAACCAGAACTAATTGAACAAGCTGTTGAAATTATGAGAACAAGAATTGCGGCATTTGGAGAAGTGCAAGAACCTGAAATATCAATAAGTGGAGAAAACTCTGTATTAGTTCAACTACCAGGTTTAACTGATCAGGAAAAAGCATTAGAAGCAGTAGGGACAACAGGTTTATTAACATTTAGACCAGTTATTAGTTCTTCAATGCAAACTGGTTATTCGCCGGCTTTAACTATTACTGAAAATCCTGATGACCCAGAAAATCCTACTATTACAGCAATTCCCGGTGTAGATGAATTAACAGGATTGTCTATTAATGATGACCCTTCAACTACATCTTATTTATTATCAATCAGAGATGGATTCCCAGTTATTTATGAGTTAGGCCCAGCCGAATTAACAGGTAATGATATTGACGATGCTTTAGCGGTGTACCCACAAAACGAATGGGTTGTACAGTTAAATTTTAAGGATGAATCTGCTGATAAGTTTGCTGAGTTAACAAAAGTACTAGCATCAAATATTGGAGACCAACGTAAATTAGCAATTGTTCTTGATGAAGAAGTAATTTCTGCTCCTCAAGTAGCATTCGACGTTAATCCAGATATTGGTATTACTGGTGGAACTGCATCTATTTCTATGGGTAATGTCGATCAAGGAGAATCTGCAAATAATCTTGCAGTCATATTACGATATGGTGCTTTGCCAGTTTCATTTGAAAGATCATCAATTCAAAAAGTATCTGCTACTTTAGGAGAAAATACACTTAATTTAGGTCTACAAGCTGGATTAGTTGGTCTTATTATTGTAAGCATATTTTTATTACTTTATTATCGTCTATCTGGGTTAATAGCAATTGTTGGTCTAGCATCTTTTGGAGCTTTATTTTACTCAGTTATTTCACTTCTTGGTGAATGGCAAGGATATACATTAACACTCGCTGGTATTGCAGGTGTCATCGTTTCAATAGGACTTACAGCTGACTCATATATTGTTATTTTTGAAAAATTAAAAGATGAATTAAAAATTGGTCGTTCTTTTAATTTTGCTACTGAAAAAGCTGTTAAAGAGGCTTGGAACACTATATTAGTTGCTGACTTCGTTTCAATCATTGCAGCTGTCATACTTTATTTACTAGCTGTAGGACCTATTAGAGGTTTTGCTTTAACTCTTGGTTTAGCAACAGTATTTGATTTGTTTTATACAAGAATGTTCATATCAACTGCAGTACCTGTTGTTGGTAATATAACTGATAATCCAAGATTTTATTTTCCTTTGAATAGAAAGGATATTGAGAATGTTTAAAAGACTATTTTTAGGTACTACAAAAATTGACTTCAAAGATATCGGACCGAGATTCTATAAAATATTCGTTGTTGAAATGTTAATATTTGGAGCAATACTTATAGCTTCTCTTTTTGGTGTCTTGTCATTAAATTTATCTGTTGATTTTACTGGTGGAACGACATATCAACTAGATACTGAATATTCTGATAGTGATATTGCAGATGTTTTAGGCAACTCAATCTTAGTAGTTTCTCGCTATCAAACATTTGAAAACTCTAATACATTAATTTTTAGAGCTGTAGAGTCCTCACAACAAAATGAGACAGAATTTTTAAATTATTTAGGTAATAAATTTGATGTACCAACTGGAGAAATTGATTTTCAAAGAGTCGGGCCAACTTTTGGTCAAGATATTACTGAGAAAGGAATTAGGGCATTAGTTATATTCCTTACAATAATCGCATTGCTCATTTCGTTAAGATATGAATATAAGTATTCTCTTATTGCACTAGTTGCATTATTACATGACTTATTGTTAACATTCTCAATTTATGTTCTTATAGGTCTCGAAATCACACCTTCAACAGTAATAGCGCTTTTAACTATTCTCGGTTATTCCCTTTATGACACAGTTATATTATTTGATAAATTAAGTGACTCACAAAAAGCATTCAAATTAAATAGTTTAAATAAAGATGTTCTTAATAAAACATTTAATGAAGTACTGATGAGAAGTATAAATACATCATTAACATCTGCTATTCCTATAATTTCAATTATTGTCATTGGTAATTATTTAGGAATTGAAGGTAATCTTGCTGACTTCGCAATACCATTATTAATAGGTATAGTCTCTGGTACTTATAGTTCCATATTTGTTACTGTTCCATTTTTATCAAAAATTATTAAATCTAAATAAATTTAGTACCATTAAGTTATGGCAACTATAAGCCCATCAAAAGAAGTAAATAAACTATACGACAAATTATTAGGTTACTTTAATCCTAAGGATCAAGCTTATATAAATAGAGCATTTCAATATGCCTATGACGGTCACAATGGTCAAAATAGAAAATCTGGAGAGCCCTATATTACACATCCATTACATGTTGCATTATATTTGTGTGAATTAAATTTTGATAAAGAAACGATTGCAGCAGCGTTGCTACATGATCTAATAGAAGATACTGATATATCATATGAAGATTTAAAAAAGGAATTTGGTGAAGAAGTTGCTGATATTGTAGATGGTGTCACAAAATTGGATAAGATCAAATACAGCAGTAACGAAGAAGCAAAAGCGGATGCTATAAGAAAAATGGTTATTGCTATGTCAAAAGATATACGTGTATTAATACTCAAATTAGCTGACAGATTACACAATATTCAAACTATAGAATATCACCAAGATTGGAAGCAAGAAAAGATCGCTAATGAAACATTGTATGTTTATGCTCCACTGGCTCACAGATTAGGTTTCCAATCAATAAAACATGTTCTCGAAGATAAATCATTCAAAATCTTACATACAAATCAAGATAAAGAAATAAAAGATATGATTACAGAGACAAATCCAGACCGTGATTTACAAATAGGGAGTGCTATTGATATTATAAAAACTCTTTTAAACGACAATTCCATGTCTGCTGAAGTATACGGAAGACCAAAACACAATTATTCAATATATAAGAAAATTGTGAATCAAGGACTAACTTTTAATGAAATCAATGATCTTATAGGAATAAGAATTGTTACAGATGATGTTAAAAATTGTTATACAATACTTGGTCTAATTCATGCTAACTTTCAACCTGTACTTGGTAGATTTAAAGATTTTATTTCAATGCCAAAATTTAATCTCTATCAAAGTTTACACACAACAGTGTTAACTAGTGATGGTACCAAGATGGAGATTCAAATAAGAACACATGACATGCACTACAGAGCAGAATACGGTGTAGCGGCTCATTGGAAATATAAAGAAAAGCCATCAAACGATCTCACATCTTGGACTAATGAGTTATCAGAAATTTCAAATGAATATCCTGATCCAAATGAATTTTTACAACACATGAAACTTGATTTATATGAAAATGAGGTTTTTTGCTTAACACCAGAAGGAGACGTTATTGCTTTACCTCAAGGATCAACTCCAGTAGATTTCGCTTTTGCAATTCATACTCAAGTGGGTGAAAAATTAATAGGAGCAAAAGTAAATGGTAAATTAGTAAATTTAAGCAATCTCTTAAAATCTGGAGACACAATTGAAATACTAACTAGTAAAGATAAAGATAAAGGCCCCAGTAGAGATTGGTTAAATATTGTAAAGACTTCAAGAGCTAGGTCAAAAATCAAGCAATGGTATCAAAAACAAATGAAAAATGAAGATATTCAAAAAGGTAAGACTACATTGAACTCTTGGTTAGATGAAAATCCTGAAATATTAGAAACTACTTCAAAAGATCAATTAATGGATGAATTATTAAAAGATTTGAAATTACCCAATTTAGAAACGCTATATCAAAATCTTGGAAATGGTAACACAGGAATTAATTCAATAAGTAATAGGATTAATAAAATTGTATTTCCTAGTGAAATATCCGTTGACGAAGATTTATATTCTCCTGAAATTAAAGAAGACTCAAAATCAGATTTAGTAATTGTTGAAGGATATGATGACATAAAAGTTCGAATGGGTAAGTGTTGTGTACCCGTACCAGGTGACGACATCCTTGGTTTTGTAACTATTTCTAATGGTATAGCAATACATAGATCTGATTGTTTAAATGTACAAATAGATTCTACAAAAGGTGAACGAATAATTGATGTAAGTTGGGGATACACAGGAAATACAGGGATTGTTGTATGGTTAGAGATTGAAGCTATTGATAGACCTTATCTACTTAGAGATGCAACAATAGCTATTTCTGATAATGGTGGAAATATATTGGTAGCCAAATCTGTAACAAGTAGTAAGCGAATCGTTAACCTAATATTTCAAGTTGAAATAAGTGACAATGATCAATTAGATGCGATTATAAATGATGCTAAGAACATTGAAAATGTATTTGATGCTTCTCGGATATACCCGGGCAGAAAATGAGTTCTGTAATATATACATTTACAAGCTTCACAACATCAAATTCATATATAGTAAAGCCATTTAACGATGAGAAATGTTTTATAGTAGACCTGCCACCAGATCTAGATAATGTTATTGAATTTATTAAGAATAATAATCTAACCGTTGCTGGTGCATTGATAACACACGGTCATTATGACCACTCACTAGGTCTATCAATCTTTGAAGGAAAAGCATATATTAATTTAGATGATGAATTTCTAGCTAGAAATCCACAAGATCAAATTAGATCATTATTAGGAAATTCTTTTGAAGTAGGAGAGTACACAGGCGATTTATATTCCATTTCAGAACTACCAAGTGAAATTGTTAAAGTTCATAAAAATCCAGGCCATACCAAAGGCAGTGTCTCGTATGAGTTCCCTGAAGAAGGCTTGATATTTACAGGGGATTTTGTATTTAAAGATGGTATCGGCAGAACAGATCTATTTTCAGGCTCTATGGACGAAATGAAATATTCCATCAACAATACATTTCTAAATTTTAATGAAGAATATGATATTTTACCTGGCCATGGTCCTTCAGATAAGGTAAAAACGATAAAAGAAAATAATGAATTTATTAAGATGTTAATAGATGATTGAACAAGTAAAAGGTACAAGAAATATCGCAAATGATGATTCTGCGAAGTTTTTACATGTTAAAAATACTTTTATTAATAAATTTTCTGATTACGGATACAAATATATTCAAACTCCTTTGCTTGAATATAAGGAATTATTTGATAAATCTATTGGAGAATCCTCTGAAATCGTCACTAAACAAATGTATGAACTAAAAGATAAAGGTGGTAGGGATTTAGTTTTAAGACCTGAAGGTACGTCAAGTGTAGTAAGGTATCATGCTGAATTTAATAAAGATAATACAAGTAAATACTCTTATTTTGGATCTATGTTTAGATATGAGAATCCTCAAAAGAATAGATATCGAGAATTCAATCAGGCTGGTGCTGAAATAGTTGGATTAATTGATATTTATTCTGATTTTCAAATTATTAATGATTCGTTAAATTTTATTAATAACTTATTGCCCGGAACAACACTGAAAATCAATACTATAGGAAGCATCGAAGATAGAGAAGCTTATGTAAAAGTACTATATAAATATTTTTCCAAAAATAAAGAAAAATTATCAAATGAGAGTCTAGAAAAAATTGAAAACAATACATTGAGGATACTCGATTCCAACAACTCAGAGGATAGAGAAATTATAAGTAACGCACCTACAATTAACGAATATATAAACACTCATTCAAAAGAAAATTTTGAAAGTTTACTGAGATTACTTGATAATTCTCAAATAAATTATGAGATAGACTACTCACTAGTTAGAGGTTTAGATTACTACAATGATTTGACTTTTGAGTTTCACACAGAAGAAAGTGTAGTAGTTGGTGGGGGTGGTAGATATGATAATCTAGCCAAAATACTCTCCATTGGTGACTTTTACGGTGTAGGTGTTGCCTTTGGTGTAGAAAGGATAATGAATTTACTCTCAGAAATTAATATATCATCTAAGTACTATCTACTTGGCACAAATATTGATAATCTAACTAAATACTCAAAAATTTTGGATGAAAATAATATCAATTACAATAAACCATCTAGAGTTTCTAAAGAAAATTCACAATTTAAAGAAGCTAAAAAGTTAAATGCAGAATATTTAATAAATGCAGATGAAGATACAATTAAGAACTTAATAACAAACGAGACAGAAGCATTTGATATAGAGGTTATCCTTGAACATTAAAGACTTAGAAAATTTAAAAGACGGACAGCAAGTAATTGAACTTACTGGATGGGTTGATAATATACGAGACCATGGTGGTTTAACTTTTGTTGATTTACGAGATTTTACAGGTTTAATTCAACTTGTTTTTGATAAAAGTGGTGACGTAGATACAAAATTGAAAAACGAATTCTATATAACAATTAACGGTACATTCAAAAAAAGAGATGAAGCACTAATAAATGATAAAATTTTATTCGGCGATTATGAAATAGAAGTAACAGACTTAATAATTATTAATCAAAGTAAAACACTTCCATTTCAGATTGAAGATTCAATAGAAACTGATGAAAATATACGTTTGAAATATAGGTATTTAGATTTAAGACGACAACCTATGAAAGTCAACATCATGACACGATCGAATACGTTTAAAAGTATTAGATCCATTATGAATCAATTAAATATATTTGAAATAGATACACCAACTCTTATTAAATCAACACCAGAAGGTGCAAAAGATTTCCTAGTACCATCGCGTAAATCTCCAAGTAATTTTTATGCTCTTCCACAATCGCCACAGATGTATAAACAGTTATTTATGATGTCAGGTTTTCCTAATTATTATCAAATAGCTAAGTGTTACAGAGATGAAGATTCTAGAAAAGATAGACAACCAGAGTTCACTCAATTAGATTTAGAGTTTTCTGACGCTAGTCCAGAATTAGTAAAATCAAAAGTTGAAGAGATTGTAAAGTTTGTATTTAGTGATGCTTATGATTGCAAAATTAAAACACCATTTAATACATTAACTTATGAAGAAGCAATTAATTTTTATGGTACTGATAAACCAGATTTGAGAATTGAAGAAAAAATATTTGATATCACAGATATTTTTACTGATACATCTATTAATTTCCTTAATGATATCTTGTCTTCACAAGGATCTATTAAAGCCTTGCACACTAAAGAATTACTGACTCGAAAACAAATAGACGATTTAGACACTGAAATTAAGGAACTAGGCTCTAATGGTTTAGGATGGTTTAAAATTGAAGATACCAATATCAGTGGCCCGTTAGCAAAATTATTAAATGATAATGAAAAATCAAAATTGCTTTCATACGGATCAGGTACCTTATTATTTCAAGCAGGAATCATTAAAGAAATTGCAAACTTTTTAGATGTAATTAGAAGGACGGTATTTCAACCCTTAAATAATGATGTTTATTCTTTCGTTTGGATTGAAGATTTTCCATTTTTCGAGGTCGAAGATGGAGAATTACAACCATCTCACCATCCTTTTACTTCACCTAAAAGCAATGAAATATTCAAAGATGACCCAACTAATGCAACAGCACTTCATTATGACCTCGTATTAAATGGTGTAGAGCTTGGCTCTGGTTCTCAAAGAATTAATAATCCTGAAATTCAAACTTTAGTTCTTGAAAAGTGGGGCTTAAGTAAAGAAGAAATATCAGAAAGATTTGGATGGTTTATAGAGGCTCTATCATACGGAACACCTGTCCATGCTGGCTTCGCTATAGGTATAGATAGACTAATTGCTGAAGTATTAAATCAACCATCTATAAGAGACGTTATACCATTTCCTAAAACACAATCAGGGTTAGATCCTCTTACAAACGCTCCAGCTAATATTGAAGAAGAAGTTCTTGAAGAATATAATCTTAAATATATAAATAAAGATGAATAGTAATAAAATACGAGAAAGTTTTTTAAGTTTTTTTGAATCAAAAGGTCACAACATAATTCCTTCCTCTTCGCTGATTCCTCATGACAATTCACTTTTATTTACGGCTGCAGGAATGGTTCCTTTAAAAGATTATTTTTTAGGTAATAAAAAAACAGACACTCCAAATATGGTCTCTTCACAAAAATGTATAAGAACTATTGATATAGATATCATAGGAGAGACTGATAGGCATTTATCTTTTTTTGAAATGTTAGGGAACTTCAGTGTAGGTGAATATTTTAAAGAAGATGCAATTAAATATTCTTACGAATACATAACAGAAGTTCTTAAAGTAGATAAAGATAAATTGTGGTTCACTGTTTATAAAGATGACGATGAAGCATACAATATCTGGAAAAATGTCATTGGTGTTCCAGAAAAACGTATCCAAAGAGGAAATGAGGATAATTTCTGGCATATGAATATACCTGGTCCTTGTGGCCCCTGTTCAGAAATATTCATTGATAGAGGTTCAAAATATGGCGAAGATGGTGGCCCAATTGGTGGTGGTGAAGATAGATTCATTGAAATTTGGAATTTGGTATTTATGGAATCTATTCAAGATCAACCATTTCAAGTTATTGATGAGCTACCCAAAAAGAATATAGATACCGGTATGGGACTTGAAAGAATTGCAATGATAATGCAAGACAAAGATAACTTATTTGATACTGATTTATTCAAACCATTACGTGATGCATTATTATCACAAATAACTGTAAACGATAATAAATATGAAAAAATAATTATTGATCATATTAAATCATCAACTTTCATGATCTCTGATGGTGTAGTACCAACTAATGAAGGAAGGGGTTATGTATTAAGAAGGTTAATAAGACGAGCTATTAGAGCTTACAATCAATTAAATTCATCAAATTCAAGCCTTACTTTCTTAATAGAAATAGTTATTGATATGTATGCATCTTCATATCCAGAACTTCAAGACAATAAAGATAAAATTCTAAAGTTATTTATAAAAGAAGAAGAGATATTTCAAAAAACACTAAATAAAGGATTACAGGAAATTAATAATCTAATATCTTCTAATAAATCAATAACTCCTAAAGATGCTTTTTATCTATTTGAAACTTTTGGATTCCCTTACGAACTGACTAAAGAAATATCTGCAGAAAATAAAATTGATATTAATGACGAAGACTTTAATAAGTTATATGATGACCACAAGGAGAAATCTAAAGGTGAAAAATCATTAGGAAATGAGAATATGGAAATAGAAGTTGAGTTGAATGAATTCGTTGGTTATGAGAACACAGAATCTAAATCAAAAATATATCAAGTTGAAACTTATGATGATAAATTTATAATTTTTACAGAAGAAAACCCATTTTATTTCGAAGCTGGGGGACAAATATCAGACAAAGGTGTAATAACAATAGATGATACTTCTATTGAAGTAATAGATGTATTTCAAGCAAGCAATGGCGCAACTGGTTTAATCGTTGATTCTGATATTTTCAAAGTGGAACAAGAAGTTGAGCTATCTGTTAACAAAAGTTTTAGATCTGGTGTCTCTAAAAGTCATACAGGAGCACATATAGTCCATTCAGCATTGCGTAATATTCTTGGAGACCACGTTGCTCAAGCTGGCTCGAATGTTACACCTGGTAAATTTAGATTTGATTTCAGCCATACCGAAAAGGTTTCTCAGGAGGAGTTAGATGAAATATTTGCATTATCTAATAGTGCAGTATTTGAGGATTATGAAGTTAATACCAATATTATGAATATTGATGATGCTAAAAATGAAGGTGCGTTAGCTTTTTTTGGTGACAAATACGAAGATGATGTTCGAGTTGTAAATATTGGAGATTTTTCAAAAGAATTATGTGGTGGGACACATGTTCATAATTCACATGATGTTGGACTTATTGTACTATTACAGGAATCTTCTATAGGTTCAAACCTTAGAAGGGTAGAGATGCTCTCAGGTAAACTAGCTTATGAATTTTTATCTAATGCTTACAAGTCATACAAGTCTGTATCGAATATTTTAAAGGTAAGTGTTGACGATGTTCAAAATAAGCTTCAATCACAATTAGAAACTTTGGAAACTTATGAAGAAAAATTCAAAAAAGTTAGAGAACAAGAAATATCAAATCTTGTTAGTAATATTGATGAACATATAGAAGAAATAAATAATTACAAAGTATATATAAAAGAAGTGTCTCTTGATAGCGCAAATGAACTTCGTAACTTAGCATTACAAATAGTCAATGAATCTAATGTTGATATAACTTTAATATATGCATCTATCAATGGAAAAAATTCTTTAGTAGGAGCAACCAAAAATAATGTGTCATTAAATATCTCAACTTTAGTAACAGAAGTATCAAAATTATACGGTGGTGGAGCATCCAAAGATCCCAATCTATCGATAGGTGGAGGTCCTAATAATTATAAAACAGCTGATGCATTGAAATTGGCTAAAGAGCTAATCCTTAAAGACAAATAACTTTGAACAATATTTTATCAATCGATTTTGGCGAAAGATATCTTGGCATTGCTGTAAGAACTGAAAAAACTAGGATACCAATACCCATAAATGTTGTTGATTCAAAAAATGATGAACCAATATCAGTCGTTAAGAAGTATGTTAATGAGTATCAAATTCAAATAATTGTTGTTGGATATCCTATAGGGTTAAATAATTCCGAAAATCGTATGACAAATTTAGTTGATCAGTTTATTAACGAGTTAGATACATTAAATTTAGAGGTTCATAAAATAGATGAAAGATTATCTTCAAAACTTTTTGAAAACAATAAAAGTGACAGAATTGATGATCTTTCAGCATTGGAAATATTGGAAAGCTATTTGTCTCAAAATGAATAAGTTTTATTTAAAAAATCGTGTGTACATTCAGTTATTTGTAACATTAATTTCAATATTTACTTTCTATAACATTGTTACGAGTTCTGCTGATTCTATTGAAAGCAGTGATAATAACAGTCCTATATCTGAAACAAATGTAGAAATTATTTCTGTAAACATACCTCAGGGATCTGCAGCTGCTGAAATTTCGAGTATTCTTGATGCAACTGGAGTGATTACATCAAAATTAGCTTTTGAATTATATCTAAGAAATGAAAATTTAACTGATAAATTACGTGCTGGTACCTACGAACTTCCTAATAATTTATCTTTTGAAGATTTAACAGCGTTATTGTTAAAAGGTCCTCCTTTAAAAACATACACGATAACTATCCCGGAAGGTTTATGGATATCTGAGACTCTAGAAACTTTGTCAGCACAAACAGGTTATGAAGTTATTCAACTTGAAAATTCATTAACCTCAGGACAGGTTGTAAGTAAATATTTAACACAGCAACAATCTCAAGTATTACAAAATTGGGAAGGACTACTTTTTCCAAACACTTATCAGATTGATATAGAAGCTAATGGAGAAGATATTCTCCAAATTTTAGTAGATGAACTTGAAGCTAGGTACGATTCACTACTATCAACGAATTCTTTGCCCGAATGGATTAATAATGAAAATGAATTTTTTACAATTGCAAGTCTTATAGAAGCTGAAGCAAAATTAGAAGAGGATAGGCCGTTAGTATCATCTGTTATTAAAAACAGACTTGAAGAAGAAATGTTATTACAAATTGACGCAGCAGTTCTTTACGCACTTCAAAAAAGGAAGTCTCAAGTTCTGTTGATAGATTTGCAAGTTGATAGTCCTTACAACATATATAAATATACAGGCTTACCACCAACACCAATATCTGGATTTGGTGAAAGAGCTATGCAAGCAATTTTCAACACACCTGAAAATGATTTTATATACTATCTATTAACAGATATAAATGGAAAAATGACTTTTACAAGCAATTATGAAGAATTCATAAACCTAAAAAATAAAGCAAAAGAAGAAGGAGTGATTCCATAATGGTATCAACGAATGATATGAGGCCTGGTCAATCAATTATTGTTGATAATGTCTTGTATCAGATACTCGAATATCAACATGTTAAACCTGGTAAAGGCAAAGCTTTTGTTAAAACTAAACTTAAAAATTTATCAAATGGTGGAAACATAGAAAAAACTTTCCGAGCAGATGAAGATGTACAGCAAGCATACATAGACAAACAATCATTTCAATTTCTATACAACGACTCAGATGAATATTATTTCATGAATAATGAATCATTTGAACAAATTTCAATTGACCGATCTGTTCTGGATGGCCAGGAAATTCTATTAAAACCAAATGAAGAAGTTACTATTGCAATGCATGAAAACAATCCAATAGATATAATCCTTCCTACAACGGTAACTTTGGAAGTTACAAAATCTGAACCTGCAGTAAAAGGTGATTCCGTCAATTCATCTACAAAAGAAGTAACGTGTGAAACTGGATTTACACTACAGGTGCCTATGTTTATAGAGGAAAATGAATTTATAAAAATTGATACTAAAACCTATACTTACATAACTCGCGCATGAAAAATGATTTTAGACATTATTGTCTTGTTTCATTATTTTCATTAGATGAAATTGATGCTGTAAAACTTGTTAATAATGATCTGTCTGATAATCAAGTATTAAGAGCAGAACAATTATTAAAAAATACAAAAGACAATATTGATACAATCTTGAATGCCTTAGAAGAAAATTCGCTTAATTGGAGTGTTGAAAGGATTGGAAAAGCAGAAAAGACTTCACTTATTCTTGGAATATCTGAACTAATGTTAAATCTAACTCCTTTTAAAGTAATAGTTGCTGAATGGACTAAATTAACAGATAAACATGCTTCTTCGGACGGTGCAAAGTTTGTAAATGCTATCCTTGATAATATAAGTAAAAATCATGAATTTACATAAAGAGATACAAGAAATTAAATTAAAAAGAGATCAATTTTTAATATCATTCGCTCCAGGTGAAGTAGAAGCAAATGATATTGTAAATGCTTCAAAAGATATTTATTTACAATCAATAAGAGTTCACAAATTCCTTACAAGCAATGGTGAAATAGGGAAGGTCGCTACAGCTAAATTTCTAGACTCAATAGATTTAAATGAAAACACTAAATTAATTGAATTAGACAACACACAGATAGAAGCCATTATCGAATATGTTAAGCAATAAATGATATATATAATTACAGGTCCCTCAGGTGTCGGTAAAAATACAATTATTAATGAATTGTCTAATTATTTAGACTTTTACTTTTCAGTTTCACACACTACAAGGCCACGTAGAGAAAACGAAGTTAATGGTAAAGATTATTATTTTATTACAGAGGAAGAGTTCGAAAATTTAATTAAAAATGACCAAATGATTGAATACGAGCAATATGGTGATTTTTACTACGGCACCAGTAAGGAGGAACTCTTAAACAATTCCTCAATAATTATTTTAGATCTTGAAGTGAATGGAGCTACAAAACTATTAGAAGAGAATAATAATTTTAAAGGAATATTTATAGATATAGATGATTATGAACTTATAAATAGACTTAAAAATAGAGGTCATGATGCAGCTTTTATAAAAAAACGTATGAAGTTAGCTAATTTACAACGAGAAAAAAAAGAGTTGTATCAATACCACGTCGACAATGAAGATATAAAAACTTCCGTTAATCAGATACTTGATATAATATATGAATTGGAGGAATCATGATAAAACCACCTATTGAAGAATTACTAAAAGAAACACCTGGTAGATTTGCATTAGTTATAACTGCTGCACGTAGAGCAAGAAATATTAACTCATACTTTAATCAACTTGGCGAAGGTATTGGTGCATACACACCACCTCAAGTACAAAGTTTAAGTAGAAAACCTCTAACTGTTGCATTTGAAGAAATAGCAGCAGGAAAGGTCGAAGTTTCAGACCAAGATTAATGAAAAAGAAAATACTACTTGGATTATCAGGTAGTGTTGCATGCTCTAAAGCTGAACTGTTCGTAAAACAGAATTCAGAAACATTTGAATTTAAATTCCTCTCTACTCATAATGGATTAAATTATCTATCTGAAGAGTTTATTAGCTCTAATAATATTTACTCTGATTGGAGTGAATTATCAGGTTCCCCACATATCGAGTTAGCTAGATGGGCTGATGAAATTATTATATATCCTGCATCAGCAAATTTAATATCAAAAATTTCATCTGGAATTGCAGATGATTTACTGACGTCAACAATATTAATGTTTTCTAAACCTATATATATATGCCCAGCAATGCACGAGGAGATGTATGTGAATTCCCAAATTCAATCTAATGTTTTAAATTTATCAAAAAATCATTATATTGTTGGCCCAAGATATGGAAACTTAGATATTGGCGATAAGGGATTAGGCAGACTTATAGAACCGGATGAATTATTGGGAGTGCTAAATAAACAAAAAGGTAAAATCATAGTTACTTCAGGACCTACGTATGAAGAAATTGATGATGTAAAAGTTGTAACAAACAAATCATCAGGAAAACAAGGAAAAGCATTAGCAATAGAACTAAGTGCAAGAGGTTATGAAATAATTTATATACATTCTGCCTCTATTGATCATATACCTGGATTAGATAATATATCATTTCATAGTTCTAATGATTTAAAAAATAAAATTTTAGAAAATATTAATAACACTGATGCAATATTTATGACTGCTGCTGTATCTGATTTTACTGTAAAAAAATCCTCTGGAAAAATAAGTAGAAGCAACGGTAATATAACACTTGAATTTATACCTAACGAAGACATCATTGCTTCTATCAAAACCTCATATCCAGAAATTAAATGTATAGCATTTTCAGCACAAGTGGATGATGAATTAAATTTCAATAAAATCAATACAAAGAATGTAGATTATTTAGTAATCAACAATATATTAAAAAATAAATTTGGAAGTGATACTAACAAAGTGTCAATAATCGATAAACAACATCTTATATTTGAATCTGAAGAATTAGATAAAAATGAAATATCTAGAGATATCCTCAATGCATTAGAGTATTGAAATGTATGTTGATGTAGAGTTAATTTCGAATAATACGTATCAAAATAGTACATTTACATACCAAGTTCCAAATAAACTAAAAGATAAAATTAATGTTGGATCTATTGTTATTGTGCCATTTAGAAATAGAGACTACAAAGCAATAATTGTGTCAACTTCGAACGTATCGTTAATTAAAAATCCAAAACTATTAAAAAAATATTTAGACCTTACTCTAAATAGTAATCAAATTAAATATCTTCAACAATTAGCAATATCGTATCGATTAAATACAGGTATTTTGTTATATAATTTTGTTGATATCTCTACTTTAAAGAAGCAAAAAGTTATAAATAAAAAACAGATAAAAAATATCGCAATAAATGACTTCAATGATTTTGATAACAAAAAAAACAACGTGTTCTACGTCCCATCCTTAAAAATTGGTAAAGAACTTTACAATTATTTGTCTGATTACTTACATATTGATTTTTATCAACGATATGGAGGTAAGGAGGAAATTGATTTATTCAAGAATAATAAATTAAAGAATGTTATCTTACTAAATACAAACTTTGATAAATTAATTATTGATAACAATACGAACTATTACTTTTATGATTCAAACAACGCTGCATGGAAATTACCTAAACTGAACAATTTTAATGTTGTAGAAGCAGCGTATATAAAAAATAATATTTTCGGCGGTAACTTTAGTTTTGTTAATTTCTTTCCAAATTTAGAGTTTCATAATGAAAAAGTTGAACTAAACAACAATTTCTCATATGAAATTGAATACTTCTACGGGAATAGCATTCAAGATTGTATTGATTTATACACCATTAAACATAAAGGAGAGCATAAACATTTTTATTCCAACAACAAACTAACAGGTGTTCAACAATTAACTTTTGCTGAAAAATTAACAGAAAAAGAAGTGGAAGGGATTCTTATAGTTAATCCAACATTACTAACTAACAATATATTAAATTCATATAAGGTAATTTATTTACTGTCTCTTTTAAATTACGCTCAACAAAATAATATCAATATTGTAGTATTCTCTACATCTGAAATCGACGTTAATAAAGTACTCAACAGTAAAAGTATGACTAAATGGATTATAAAAGAACAAGATACAAGATTAAAATTTGGACCAAGTTTGTTAAACAAAGTATTTACCTTCAACACATCAAAAAAGATTAGCGTTGATAATAATGAATATATTCGTGGCCCTATTGAATTAAACGATGACTTTTTATATGAAATCAACATAGATTTAAATAAAAGTTATGATTATTTAAAAATTATGAAAATGTTTAAAAATCTTAAAGATTACGAAATAAGTAGAGCAAGGTTTATTTAATGTCTGAAATAGTGGTATTTGGACACCCATCATTAACAACAAAATCTGTAAATGTTGAAAATATTGATGACTACATTATTTCGCTAACAAAAAAAATGATTCAGATAATGTATGACGCACCAGGCGTAGGTTTAGCAGCCCCACAAATAGGAATTAATAAAAATATTTTTGTATTTGATGCTGGTGATGGTCCTAAAGTAGCAATCAATCCAAAACTTGAAGATTTACAGGGGAGTGTTGTCTTTATGGAAGGTTGTTTATCTTTACCAGGTTATTACTGGGATATTGAAAGATATGAATATGCGAAACTGACATGTTTAAATCAAAATGGTGAAGAAGTAACTTATGAAGGTGAAGATTTACTGGGTAGAGTACTGCAGCATGAATATGATCATCTACAAGGCCAATTATTGCTAAAACAACTAAAAAGAAAAGTAAGAAAAGAAGCATTAAAAGAAATCTCTATAAAAGGTTTTCCAGGTGACAAAATATAAATATTTTTTTGGTTCAGATTTTAGGAGCATTCCTTATCTAACTACTATCAATAACTCTGAAGAAGCTATTACTGTAGTAACAACTAAGCCTGTTAGGAGTGGACGAGGAAAAAAACTTGTTGTAAATCCTGTAGAAGAGTTTTGTAAATCAAACAATATTGAATTTAAATACTTTTCACAAGATGCGGTCTATAGCAATATGGATATAGGTATAAGTGCAAGTTTCGCAAAAATATTTTCTACAAAATTTCTTAAATCAAACAATAGTATATTTAATATACATTTAAGTTTGTTGCCTGAACTAAGAGGTCCTTCACCAGTTGAAACAGCTATATTAAATAATTACACTACAACGGGATTTACTGTTTTTCATATTGATGAAGAAATAGACACTGGGAGAATTATATTTCAAAAATCTGTATCTATATCGGATGACGATTATGCATCAAATATATATGAAAAGTTATCAAAATGTTTTAATGATAATTATAAAGAAATAGACTTTCTAACCACAGGACAAGAACAGCCTCAAAATAGTTCTAAAACATCTAAATTTTCAAAAAGCGATTTCAATATAAGTGAAGATTCTCTTTTAAAAGCTAAAACAAAAATCAGAGCATTTAACATAATGGGCCCATCTTTTACTTCGCATAAAAATAAGATTCTGAAGATCCATAGTTATACAGAAGAGAGTAATTCAGAAGGTATAATGTATAAAGAAGGTGTTCTATATCCAGAATATGTAACTCCTGAGGGAAAAAATAAAATGTTATTTCCTGATTATTTAAGAGGCTTAAAATGAAAATTTCAGCAAGTATTCAGGCGGCTAATCAATTAGATCTTTTGAATCACATAGATAGCAATAATATAAAATTTGACCAGTTACATATTGATATTACCGATGGACATTTTGCCGAGAATATAAGCATGTCATTTAAAGTCATTGAGATGCTTAAAAACAATACAGATTATTATTTAGATGTTCATTTAATGATTAATGACAATCTAAAATATGGAGAAATAGCATTCGACTGTGGTGCAGATTTAGTAACAGTTCATAAAGAGTCAACAGAGTTAAAAGACTTTATTAAGCTTTCTGAATTTAATAAAAATATTGGTATAGGTCTTTTACCGGGTACATCAAATTCAGAACTTGATGAATATTTACAATATGCACACTCTGTGTTGTTATTAGGTGTGAATCCTGGGTTTTCTAATCAAAGTCAGGCTATTGATTTACCTAGAAAAGTTAATGACTTTAATACAAGTTTTCCTAATTATTCTGGTGAAGTCATTGTGGATGGTGGTGTTAAAAACGAAGATTTAAAAGTATTTGAAAAAATTGGTGTTGATGTAGTAGTACAAGGTGGTGCAATTTTTGGATAATCCTCTGTCATATTTAAACTATTCAAAATTTATGCAGGAAGCAATAATTGCAGCATTAAACACAAAAGCATTTCCAAATCCGAAAGTTGCTGCTGTTCTTACTGACAACAAAGGAAATATAAAGTCTACGGGTGTTCATCATGGTCCAGGCACAAATCATGCTGAAATAGATTTATTAAACAAAACTACTATTGATGCGGAGGATGTATTATACGTCACTCTTGAACCATGTTTTCATGCTGATAGTTCGCCTTCGTGTGCAGTTGAATTACTCAATACATCATTAAAAAATATTGTTATAGGCGATAAAGATGTTGATCCACGAACTAATGGAAAAAGTATTGAACTATTTAAAAATAATGGTCTTAATATTCAATTTGAATACAATGCAAATAATTTAATTAATCCTCACTACTTAAACCAAAAAATAAATAAGAATTCAAACACAATAATTGGAAAAATTGCAAGTTCACAAAATAATTATATCTACAATGATCAAACAGAAGATAAATATATATCTAATGATATATCGTTAGCTCTTACACACATACTACGTGCGAGTGTTGATGGGATAGCAATAGGGAAAAATACACTTTTAATTGACAGTCCAAAACTTGATGTAAGAAATGTAAATATTAAAGATAGCAATCCAATAAAAATCGTTTTTTGGGGAGCTGATCCAAATATTGACTCACACATAACAAAACATTCAGACATCTATTTTTTAACATCTTTTTCACATAAGGCAGATAATGTTATTCCAATAATTGATGTGAATTTTGATTTGAATAAGTTATTTAAAAATTTAAAAATCAATTCATTGTTAATTGAAGGTGGTAACTACATACACAAATACTTCACAGCTAATGCAATATATGATAAGTTTTATTGGTTTAAAAGTACAGACAATATACATAGTGGAGTTAAATTGAGCGATGAAGTTATTGAGTCATTAAAAAATAGATATAAACCAATTAATAAATTTCTTCTTAAAGATAATCAATTAACAACATATACTTGTATGTAATGTTTACTGGGATTATTAACGATATAGGTACAGTTGTAGATCTAAATGAAGATATTTTAACTGTTAGTTTTAATAACAACATTTACACAAATTTAGATCCAGGTACAAGCATTGCAATTGACGGGTGCTGCTTGACTCTGAAAGAATATAGTGATGGAAATTTAGTTTTTCAAGTGTCAAATGAAACATTTACCAGAACAGCTTTGAACAATAATCATTGTGGATTTGTTAATTTAGAGCTTCCAGCAACACTAGATAGTTTTTTAAGCGGTCATATAGTCCAGGGACATGTAGATTCAACAATAAATATTCATGAAATTAATGAACTTGAAAATAATATGTGGAACTTCAAATTTAAAGATGCAAGTAGTAAATATATTGTTGATAAAGGATCCATAACGATTAATGGTATTTCATTGACTATAGTTAACCCTGTCAAAGATATGTTTGAAGTTGCTGTAATAGATGAAACATATAATAGAACAAACTTAAAGTATTTAAATATTGGTAGTGCAGTTAACGTTGAATACGACATAATAATAAAATATTTAGAGAAAATTAATCATGATAACTGATATAAAAAATATTATTAAATCATTTAAAGATGGCGAGATGATCATCCTTGTTGATGATGAAGATAGAGAAAATGAAGGTGATTTAATAATTTCAGCTGAACATTTAACTGCTGAACATATAAATTTTATGATTACATTTGGTAAGGGTTTAGTTTGTGCGCCAATATCATCCAAAATTGCTAAAAAATTAGAACTGCCATTAATGCAAGGTGTAAATAATGAAATGCAGACTGCATATACTGCTTCAGTGGATTTAAAAGGTAACGGAGTAACAACTGGAATATCAGCTGATGATCGTCATAAAACTATAAAAGGTTTACTAAATGAAAACTCTACAAGAGACGACTTTAATGTTCCAGGACACATTTTTCCTTTACAAGCAATGGATGGTGGAGTATTAAGGCGTGCTGGACACACAGAAGCCGCAATAGACCTTTGTAAACTTTCGGGACACAAAGAAGTTGCTGTTATTTGTGAAATAATAAATAAAGATGGTTCTATGGCAAGAATGAATGATCTAATTGAGTTTTCAAAAGTTCACAATATTAAAATTGGTACAATCAAAGATCTTATTCAACACAGATTAGATAGTTCAAACCCTGTTGAATTTGTATCTAAATCAAAAATCCCTACTCATTATGGTGAATTTACAGGTCATGTCTATAAAGATACTGTAGACAATACTGAACATATTGCATTAACATTTGGAGATTATCTCGATAGCGAAGACACAATGGTTAGAGTTCATTCAGAGTGTTTAACTGGAGATACTTTATTTTCTTCAAAATGTGATTGTGGTTCTCAGCTATCTAACGCTTTAAACACAATTTCAAAAAATGGAAGTGGCGTTCTCTTGTACATGAGAGGTCACGAAGGAAGAGGTATTGGATTAGGCAACAAAATAAAAGCATACTCACTTCAAGATGAGGGGGATGATACTGTAGATGCAAATCTTAAACTTGGTTTCAAAAACGATCAGCGAGATTATGGAACCGGTGCATTAATATTAAGATCACTTGGAATTGAGAAAATGAACTTATTAACTAACAATCCATCTAAGAGAGCTGGACTTGAAGGTTATGGCTTAAGTATTACAAAAAGAACGCCGTTACTTGGGCAAACAACACCAGAAAATGAAAAATATCTTGAAACTAAAGAATCAAAAATGGGACACGTATTCAATGAAGAATAAGGTAGCCATAGTTGCAGCAAATTATTACGAAAATATAACTAATGATTTAGTTGATGGTGTTAAAAATAATCTTAATGTAAGTTTTGATACGAATACATATTTTGTAGATGGCGCATGGGAAATAATCTATAAAATAAACGATCTCTCACTCAATGACTCTATAGATAAATTTGTCGCTATTGGTGTAATTATAAAAGGTGACACAGACCACTATGAATATATCTCAAAAGGTGTGGTTGATGGATTAATTAATCTAACTATTAAAAATAATATTTATATTGCAAACTGTGTGTTAAATGTATTAAACATTGATCAAGCAATAGCCAGAACTAAAGGTGATAAAAATAAAGGGATTGAAGCTGCTTCAGCTTTAAATAATCTTTTTGTATAAATAAATTAATAATTAGCTATAATTATCTCAAGCGAACAATGTTCCACCCACTGTGAACAATAGTGAGGTTGTAAAACAGCTTCGTGCTGTTTTTTTTATTGGAAGGAGTAAATATACCTGAATTAAAGATAAACGAAGGAATTCGTGCAAAGAAATTACTTGTTATTGCACCAGATGGTGTTCAAATTGGTGAACTAGAACTAAAAAAAGCACTAATTGTAGCTGAACAACTAGATCTAGATTTAGTAGAAGTATCGCCTGAGAGTAAACCGCCAGTCGCAAGACTAATGGACTATGGAAAATACAAATATGAACTTGCTCAGAAAGCAAAAGAATCAAAGAAAAAACAAGTAAAAATTTCAGTTAAGGAAATTCAACTTAAACCTAAAATCGATACAAATGATTTCAAAATTAAGTTAAATAAGTCACGAAAATTTCTTGATTCGGGGGATAAGGTTAAATTCACTATGAGATTCAGGGGAAGAGAAGCAGAACATCCAGAGTTTGGCCAGAAAGTATTAGATAATTATATTGAAGAACTAAGTGATATAGCAATGGTTGAGTCTACTTCAAGTCCTGATGGAAAGTCTTTATCAATGGTGCTCGCACCTTTAGGAGGAAAAAAATGAAACAAAAAACTCATAAAAGTATGAAAAAAAGAGTAAAAGTTACTGGAACTGGTAAATATATGAGACGTAGATCACACAGATCTCACTACAAATTAGCAAAAAGTTCTGGTACTTGGAAAAGGCTAAAGCGAGATGTGGAAACATCTAGTGGTGATAGTAAGAAAATCAGAAAGTTGTTAGGTTAATATGGTACGAATTAAAAGTTCAGTTCAAAGTAAAAAATCTAAGAAAAAAGTATTAAAGAAAGCTAAAGGTTATACGGGAGCTAGAAGTAAAAGACTAAGAGCTGCAAAAGAACAGGTAATGCACGCAGGTGCTGATTCTTTTACGCACAGAAAAGATAAGAAATCTGATTATAGAAAACTATGGATTTCAAGAATAAATGCAGCTTCAAGACAACATGATCTTGCTTATTCTAAATTTATTAATGGTTTAAACAACGCAGGTATTAAAGTCGACAGAAAAATACTCGCAGACTTAGCTGTAAATGATCCTAAAGGTTTTAAAAAACTTGTCGATCTTGCTAAGAAAAATTTAAATGCCTGAACTAAATTTCGATAAAGTACTAGCATCTCTCAAACTACGATTAGACGAAGTTGTTGATGAATCAGAGTTTGATGAGATTTTAAAAGAATATACGGGAAAAGACTCGTTACTTTCAGTTGAAAGAAAAAATTTATCTAATCTTTCTAATGAAGACAAAAAAGTTTATGGTGAAACTTTAAATAATGTTAATAAATCAATCGTTACAAATATAAAAAAAGCTAAAGAAGAATTTATTAACAATAAATATGCTTCATTAGAAGATGAAGAAAATGATGATATAACAATAGATTGGATCACTAATACTGGAACCCATAGACATATTCTTTCACAAGTTATGGATGAGGTTGTAAACATTTTTGCTTCCATAGGGTATAAAGTAGCTTATGGACCAGAAGTTGAAACATCTTGGCACAACTTTGATGCATTAAACACCCCAGACTGGCATCCTGCGCGTTATGAATCTGACACTCTTTATACAGATAATGATTTGGAAACTTTACTGAGAACTCAAACTAGCACTGTACAGATTAGACATATGGAAGAAAATGACCCACCTGTTTATATAGTTGCACCAGGTAGAGTTTTTAGATCAGACCAACTTGATGCTACTCATTCGCCTGTTTTTCATCAACTTGAAGGTCTAGCAGTTGATAAAAACTTGAAATTTACAGATCTTAAAGGCACATTGGAGTACTTTGTTAAGCAATTTTTTGGTGAGGATATTGAAACAAAATTTATACCACATTTTTTTCCTTTCACTGAACCCTCAGCTGAAGTTCTAGTCAAGTGGAAGAATGGTGAGTGGTTAGAAATATTAGGATGTGGAATGGTAGATCCAAATGTATTAAATCATGTAGGTTACTCAGATGAATATCAAGGATTTGCCTGGGGAGTAGGTATAGAAAGGCTAGCTATGCTTAAGTACCAAGTTGACCACATTAAAAACTTCTATGATAATGATTTAAGATTTTTGGAGCAATTTTAATGAAAATATTAAAATCTTGGTTAAATGATTGGATAGACCTTGAGGCTATCAGCACAGATGATATATCTGAAGCTTTAGAATCACTAGGATTTGAAATTGAGTCTAGGACAGATAAAACTCCAAACTACAAAAATATAACGGTTGGTAAAGTATTAGAAATATACGAACACCCCAATGCCGATAAAGTTCGAGTTACTAAAGTTGATGTAGGTTCAAAAACATATGAAATAGTCTGTGGGGCTTGGAACTTTGATGTTGGTGCAGTTGTACCTGTAGCGTTACCTAAAAGTGAAATTAAAGATGGATTTAAAATTGATAAACGAGATATACGTGGTGTTGAATCTAATGGCATGATATGTTCAGCATCAGAACTTGATTTATGGGATGATCATGCAGGAATTTTAAAACTTTCAGATGAAACAAAATTAGGTTCTGATTTTTCAAAAATATACAACTCTACTGATACCTTATGGGAAATTGGTGTTACTCCAAATAGGGGGGACTGTATGTCACATTTAGGAATCGCTAGAGAGCTATCTAATTATTTCAACCTGACACTTAAAGAAAATTCACAATCACTTAAATCTAACATTGAAAGTGTAATAAAAGTTAACAGTGGCAAAATAAAAGCATGTAATTCATACCAATCAATTGAAATTGAAAATTTTACTTTAAGTGATTCAAATTTAAATATAAGGTACAGACTTTCATCTATTGGTGTCCGCGTTATTAATAATGTTGTAGATTACACCAATTACGTACTTCACGATATTGGTCAGCCCTTGCATGCATTTGATAGAGATAAATTATTTGGAACCATTTCTGTCAGATTCGCAAAAGATAAGGAAAATCTGAAAACATTAGATGAACAAGAGAGAAAGTTAACCTCTGAAGATTTAATTATTACAGATAATGATAAGCCAATTGCACTTGCAGGTGTTATGGGAGGGTACGATACCGAAGTCACTGATACAACTACCAATCTTTTAATAGAGAGCGCTTATTTTGATAAAGTATCGATTATGAAAACGTCGAGAAGATTAAATCTAATATCAGATGCATCAATCAGATTTGAAAGAGGTATTGATTTTAATTTGCAAAAACAGGGGCTACAGAGATTCGTTAATCTTTTTGAAAACGATCAGGAAATAAATTATTCAAGCATAATAGATAGCAGTAAAAATGGAATTTCTTATGATTCAATATCATTCGATAAAAATGAAATAGAACAAATATTAGGAGTAAAGCTAGATGATAATTTTATTAGAAACACTTTGATAAAACTACAAATTGAATCAGAAGTTTCTGATAAAAAAATCAAATTCGAATCTCCTTCATGGAGATACGATTTGGAAAGACCAATAGATCTCATCGAAGAACTTGCTAAACATTATGGGTTTAACAATTTTGAATCAACACTTCCAATAGGTAACAACTTAAACTCAACGGGGGACTACTGGGATAAACGTATTTATTTATCTGATAAATTATCATCTACAAACTTTTATGAAATTCAAACACTTTCATTCACTGATTCATTGTCAAACGAATTATTCACACCTGAAAAAAAATCTGTAAGCGTGATAAACCCCATAGACCAAACACAAGAAAATTTAAGAACAAATTTACTTACATCATTAATAAATACATATAAATTTAACCTTGAAAGTAATGGTAAGTCACATAGGTATTACGAAATTAATAATGTATACGATGATTCAAAACATAAGAAATTTAAGATGATACCAAATCAAGAATACTCTCTTGGTTTACTCATACCTGAAAATGAAGCAGTGGAAGATCGTAAAGGAAAAACAAAAACAAATAACATAAATACTCTAGCTAATGTTATTAAAAACCTTTTTCCCTCTTCTGAATTAGAACACCTTACACGACCGGGGTTTCATAAGAATTATTCATATTTAATAAAACTTGATAATAAAATTTTAGGATTTATGGGTAAACTTTCGTACAAAATTCAATCTGAGTTAGAACTACATGATTCACTTTATATTGCACAAATTAACACTGAGAACTTTAATTTTGACCAATTGAAAGCTTTCACTTATAAGCCATTGTCTGCTTATCCATTCATTAAATTTGATTTATCTTTTTCTGTCTCTAATGATTTTCAAGCTTCTGATTTAATTAATTGCATCGAATCTATTCTTAGCGACAACGAAAACAATATATCTATTTTTGACAATTTTACAAATGAGAAAACAAGAAATTTAGGAATTAGAATAGTAACAAGAAGTTATGAGAAAACTTATACAGAAACAGAAAGTACTGAAATTTTAGAAATGATAGTTAAGGAAGCTGAATCTAAATTTAAAATTAAACTAAACAAAAAGGATGAGAATGCAACCTAATGGATTGAATAATAGGGTTTTAAAAACTCTTTCGCAGTCAGCTCCTAAAGCTGCTGTAGATTTGCTTGGGATGAGAATTTCTACATCAATTAATGATAAATTTGTTGAAATTATGATTACTGAAACTGAAGCTTATGGTCGTAAATCAACAGACAAAATGGCACTGTTAAACACTTATAAAAATGTTCCAACTTCAATCACGCTAGGTCCACCACACGTTGCAGTATTAAAATCTTATGGTTCAAACAGAGGACTATTTCTTCTTTGTGGAAAAAAAGGTTCAGCAGAAGCTGTTCTTATAAGATCTTCACTAATACTTCTTGGTAAAAAACATATTGAAAAAAGAAGAAAAGCAAAAATGAAATTTGATAAATTAAATGGACCAGGGAACATTACCAAAAGTTTAGGTATTGATCAAAAACTTGATGGAGAAAATATTTTATCTGGAATTATAAATTTATCTCCTCGAATACATCCTTTAGATAAAGCAGTTGCGAAGCAAAGAAAAAATGCAAAAAAGAACGACAAACATCTTTGGCGTTATTCACTGATATTAAAATGAAATATTTACAGGACCGTGCGAGTGCCATAAGTCCAAAGGAAGACTTTGAAAATCTACTAAATTCAAAAAAAACTTTACGTATCAAGCTAGGAGTCGACCCGACAGCACCTGATGTAACACTAGGATGGTATGCCATTCTAAGAGCGTTAAGAAAATTTCAAGATTATGGACATACTGCTGTTCTTATTTTAGGTGAGTTTACAGCTCAGGTAGGAGATCCTTCTGGAAAGTCAGAAACCAGATCAAAATTAGAATCAGATGAAATAAATAAGAATTCAGAAGGGGTGTTACCAATTATTGAAAACATATTACACAAAGAAAATCTCGAAATAGTATCTAACAATGAGTGGCTTTCAAAACTAACAACCTCTGAATTAGTTAATCTAGCTTCTTCAACCACTTTAGCCCAGATGCTTGAGAGGGAAGATTTTTCATCTAGGTATAAAAACAAATCACCAATATCTTTAATGGAATTCTTTTACCCACTTTTTCAAGGTTATGATTCAGTTGCGGTAAAAGCAGATATAGAGATTGGAGGGCATGATCAACTTTGGAATCTTATGCTCGGCAGAGAAGTGCAAAAATTTTATTCTATGAATCCACAAGTCGCTATGACTTTTCCTCTTTTAGTTGGTACTGATGGTAAAAAGAAGATGTCACAATCTTTAAATAACTATATTTCAATAACTGATACTCCTGAAAATATTTACGGAAAAATTATGAGTATTCCCGATGAAATTATGTGGGAGTACTTTACAATGCTCACTGATCTTGAAGTAGCAGAAATTGATGAACTAAAAAATTCAATTGATAAAGATAAAGAAAACCCATTTGAAATAAAAAAAATACTAGGAAAATTTATAGTCACTGAATTATACGATGATAAATCAGCGGATACTGCTCAGAATACTTTTGAAAATGTCACAATAAATAAAAATACACCAGATGAAATAGACTCATACAAAGCTCCAGATGAAAAAACTTTACACTTACCAAAAATATTTACTGAATTAGGCATCACAAAATCAAATTCAGAAGCACGCAGGTTAATAAATGCAGGTAGTTTTAAGATAGATGATCAAAAATTTACAGAACTTGATATAGAAACTGATAAATTATTGAACAAAACACTTCAATTAGGTAAGAGAACTTTTTTTACATTTATTTAATTTTTTTTACACACTTAAACAAGGTTCTGTTACTGTATATATTACGAAAAAAATTGGCTTTTTGACAACTGAGTAATGTATGAACGCCGGTAGTGCAGATAGAAATATCTAGCACTCTTTTTTTGTCAACTTTTAACTAAGTTGATTCAGCTTTTTTAAGTTGAAATGGGTAAAACCCATGTTGATTCTTTGGTCAGATTTAAATTATTCAAAGATTATGTTGGAGAGTTTGATCCTGGCTCAGGACGAACGCTGGCGGTGCGCCTTATGCATGCAAGTCGAGCGAAGCTTTTCAGTAGTTTACTACAGAAAATGACTGAGCGGCGAACGGGTGAGTAACGCGTGAGCAATCTACCTTAGTTACAGGGATAGCCCGAGGAAACTCGGATTAATACCTGATACTCTTTATATTTCGCATGAAATTAAAAGGAAAGGTCAGCCGAACTAAGATGAGCTCGCGTTCTATCAGCTAGTTGGTGAGGTAAAAGCTCACCAAGGCTACGACGGATAGCTGGTCTGAGAGGACGATCAGCCACACTGGGACTGAGACACGGCCCAGACTCCTACGGGAGGCTGCAGCAGGGAATATTGCGCAATGAGCGAAAGCTTGACGCAGCGACACCGCGTGTGGGATGACGGATCTAGGTTTGTAAACCACTTTCAGGAGGGAAGAAAATGACGGTACCTCCACAAGAAGCCCCGGCCAACTACGTGCCAGCAGCCGCGGTAATACGTAGGGGGCGAGCGTTGTCCGGATTTATTGGGCGTAAAGAGCTCGTAGGCGGTTCAACAAGTCGGTCGTGAAAGTTCAGGGCTCAACCCTGAAATGTCGATCGATACTGTTGTGACTAGGATACGGTAGAGGTGAGTGGAATTCCGAGTGTAGCGGTGAAATGCGTAGATATTCGGAGGAACACCAATTGCGAAGGCAGCTCACTGGGCCGCTATCGACGCTGAGGAGCGAAAGCTAGGGGAGCAAACAGGATTAGATACCCTGGTAGTCCTAGCTGTAAACGATGGATACTAGACGTAGGAACTGGATTGACGGTTTCTGTGTCGCAGCTAACGCGTTAAGTATCCCGCCTGGGGAGTACGGTCGCAAGACTAAAACTCAAAGGAATTGACGGGACCCCGCACAAGCGGCGGAGCATGCGGCTTAATTCGATGATACCCGTAGAACCTTACCTGGACTTGACATATAGGGTCTAGCTATAGAGATATAGTGTGCATTAGCGCCCTATACAGGTGGTGCATGGCTGTCGTCAGCTCGTGTCGTGAGATGTTGGGTTAAGTCCCGCAACGAGCGCAACCCCTGTCCTATGTTGCCAGCATTTAGTTGGGGACTCATAGGAGACTGCCGGTGATAAACCGGAGGAAGGTGGGGACGACGTCAAGTCATCATGCCCCTTATGTCCAGGGCTGCACGCATGCTACAATGGCAAGTACAACGAGTCGCAATACCGCGAGGTGGAGCAAATCTCTTAAAGCTTGTCTCAGTTCGGATAGGAGTCTGCAACTCGACTCCTTGAAGTTGGAGTCGCTAGTAATCGCAAATCAGCAAAGTTGCGGTGAATACGTTCTCGGGGTTTGTACACACCGCCCGTCAAGTCACGGAAGTCGGCAATACCCGAAGCCAGTGGTCCAACCCTTTTGGGAGGAAGCTGTCGAAGGTAGGGTCGGTAACTGGGACTAAGTCGTAACAAGGTAGCCGTACGGGAACGTGCGGCTGGATCACCTCCTTTCTAAGGAGCATAGAACTTCAGTTCTAAGGTCAATCGTCGGTTGTCTACAAGACTGATACATTACTCAGCTGTGAAAAAGTCAAATTGGCTTTTTGAAAATTGTATAGCAAGCGCAATTGCAAAGTATTCATATAGTTCAAGCTACTAAGGGCTATTGGTGGATGCCTTGGCGCTGGAAGCCGATGAAGGACGTGGAAGACTGCGAAAAGCTACGGGAAGCTGTCAAACAAGCTTTGATCCGTAGATGTCCGAATGGGGAAACCCAATTTATTTTAATAAATTACTCCTACCTGAATATATAGGGTAGGTAGAGGGAACTAGGGGAAGTGAAACATCTCAGTACCTAGAGGAAAGGAAAGCAAAAGCGACTCCCTGAGTAGCGGCGAGCGAAACGGGAAGAGCCTAAACCAAATTAATGTCAAGACTGATGTCGTTGTTTTTTTGGTGTTGTGGGGTCCTTTAGAAAGAGCATCAGATCTTTCAATAAGTTACAAATATTTAGATTAGAAAAATTATCTGGAAAGTTAAACCATAGAGTGTAACAGTCACGTATTCGAAAATCTATTTACTTATTAAGGCCACCCCGAGTATCAAGGAGGATATTCCTTGTGAATCTGCGAGGACCACCTCGTAAGGCTAAGTACGACCAGCGACCGATAGTGAACAAGTACCGTGAGGGAAAGGTGAAAAGTACCCCGGCGAGGGGAGTGAAATAGTACCTGAAACCAATAGCTTACAAGCAGTAGGAGGGATTTTATATCCTGACTGCCTGCCTTTTGAAGAATGAGCCTACGAGTTATCCGTATGTGGCAAGGTTAAGGAGTAAATCCGTAGCCGCAGCGAAAGCGAGTTTTAATAGAGCGTCTAGTCGCATGCGATAGACCCGAAGCCAAGTGATCTATCCATGGGCAGGGTGAAGCGGAAGTAAGATTTCGTGAAGGCCCGAACCCACTGATGTTGCAAAATCAGGGGATGACCTGTGGATAGGGGTGAAAGGCCAATCAAACTTGGTGATAGCTGGTTCTCTCCGAAATGTCTTTAGGGACAGCGTTATATGTTGCGCTTTGGAGGTAGAGCACTGATTGGGCTAGGGGGCCAACAAGCTTACTGAACTCAGTCAAACTCCGAATGCCAAAGTGTATAAATATAGCAGTGAGCCTATGGGGGATAAGCTCCATAGACGAGAGGGAAACAACCCAGATCATCAGCTAAGGCCCCTAAATGTATGTTAAGTGTGAAACGATGTGAGAGTGTTCAGACAGCCAGGAGGTTGGCTTAGAAGCAGCCATTCCTTTAAAGAGTGCGTAACAGCTCACTGGTCGAATGTTCTCGCGCGGAAAATGTAACGGGGCTAAACATACTGCCGAAGCTATGAGATCTTACTAATCTTGATATTTATATCCAGGAGGTAAGATCGGTAGGAGAGCGTTGTATGGACAGCGAAGCAGCAACGTAAGTTAGTTGTGGAGACCATACAAGTGAGAATGTAGGCATGAGTAGCGAAGGAAGAGTGAGAATCTCTTCCGCCGAATGTCCAAGGGTTCCTGGGGAAGGTTCGTCCGCCCAGGGTTAGTCGGGACCTAAGGCGAGGTCGAGAGACGTAGTCGATGGATAACAGATTGATATTTCTGTACCACTAATAACACGCCCAAATCGAATATATGTTGCTAAGGAAAGCCCTTCGGGGCCTACCGACCCACATATTACTAGATTAGCGATGGAGCAACGGAGAAGGATAGATGAACCCAGGCGATGGTTGTCCTGGGGTAAGTGAGTAGGGTTGTTAATAGGCAAATCCGTTAACAATAAACCTGAGACACGATGCCGAGCCGCTTTTAGGCGAAGTCATTGATTCCATACTTCCAAGAAAAACTTCTAGTTAGTTTTATTAGTGCCCGTACCCCAAACCGACACAGGTGGACAAGTAGAGAATACTAAGGCGAGCGAGAGAACTCTGGTTAAGGAACTCGGCAAAATAGTTCCGTAACTTCGGGAGAAGGAACGCCCAAGTAAAGTGATTAATTAACTTTATAAGCTTGAAAGGGCCGCAGTGATCAGACTCAAGCGACTGTTTATCAAAAACACAGGAGGATGCAAAGTTCTAATACAACGTATATCCTCTGACACCTGCCCGGTGCTGGAAGGTTAAGTGGAGAGGTTAGCTTCGGCGAAGCTTTGAAATTAAGCCCCAGTAAACGGCGGCCGTAACTATAACGGTCCTAAGGTAGCGAAATTCCTTGTCGGGTAAGTTCCGACCTGCACGAATGGTGTAACGATTTGAGTACTGTCTCAACCAGAGACTCGGCGAAATTGCAATGTGAGTAAAGATGCTCACTATGCGCGACAGGACGGAAAGACCCCGGAACCTTTACTGCAACTTGATATTGAATGTTGGTATGCAGTATGCAGGATAAGTGGGAGACTTTGAAACAATGGCGCTAGTCATTGTGGAGTCATCCTTGAGATACCACTTTCTTCATATTGACCTTCTAACCTAGATCCGTTATCCGGATCAGGGACATTGTCTGGTAGGCAGTTTCACTGGGGCGGTGGCCTCCAAAAAAGTAACGGAGGCGCTCTAAGGTCACCTCAGCGTGGACGGCAATCACGCATTGAGTGTAAGTGCAAAAGGTGGCTTGACTGTGACACACACAAGTGAAGCAGGTACGAAAGTAGGAACTAGTGATCCCATGGTTGCATGTGGGTGCGCCATGGCTCATCGGCTAAAAGGTACTCCGGGGATAACAGGCTTATACCCCCCAAGAGTCCATATCGACGGGGGTGTTTGGCACCTCGATGTCGGCTCTTCTCATCCTGGGGCTGGAGCAGGTCCCAAGGGTTAGGCTGTTCGCCTATTAAAGAGGAACGCGAGCTGGGTTCAGAACGTCGTGAGACAGTTCGGTCCCTATCCGTCGCGCACGTAAGAAATTTGAAGAAAGTTGTCCCTAGTACGAGAGGACCGGGATGAACGATCCGCTGGTGTGCCAGTTGTTCTGCCAAGAGCACGGCTGGTTAGCTACGATCGGAAAGGATAAGCGCTGAAAGCATCTAAGTGCGAAGCCCCTTCTAAGATAAGATTTCTCATCGGGTTAACCGATTAAGACTCCTTATAGAACATGAGGTTGATAGGTCAGAAGTGTAAGTACAGTAATGTATGTAGCTGACTGATACTAATAAGTCGAGGGCTTGAGCTGAATACCGAGCTTGAGCGCTTGCTATAGAATTTTTAAGAAGTAGATTTGCGGTGGTGATAGCAATGGGGATACACCCGTTCCCATTCCGAACACGGAAGTTAAGCCCATTAGCGCCGATGGTACTTGGGGGGCAACCCCTTGGGAGAGTAGGACACTGCCGACTTTTAATGAAGAGCCCCTAGGAAACTAGGGGTTTTTCTATTTTGTTAAATAATTTCTAATACCTTGTATTTGCATTTCAAAATGTGAATTATTTATATAGTTTTCTATTGTATTTTCGTCTATCCCTAAAACTTTATAATTTGAAACTAACCATTCAGTTAATACTTTTGCTGCTTCAGCATCAGAAAGATTAGGTAAATTAGTAACAAATTTTATCCAAACTTCAATACTTTCTTTAGCATTTTCAATTAGTAAATATGGTTTGTCGTGTATACCGAAATGTGCAAGTGCTAAATATTTTATTTCTAATTTACTTAATTTGTCTAAAGTATCAAATAGTAATTCTTTATTGAAGTCAGGTGGCGGTAAATTAGGTTGTACAAAATCACCATGTGGATATATTAAACCAAGTGTGTCGCCCATAAATAATGTTCCGGAAAATTCATCATAAAATGTATAGTGGTGTTTTGCGTGTCCAGGACCATAGATTGCTTGTAAGTTTCTTTGATTTCCAAGACTTATCTTTTGTTCATCTTTTAAGGTGTGTATATTTTTTACCGGTGTAGGTTTTATCTGACCCCAATTTTCTTTTAGCCAATCCTCTGTATAAATGCTTGAAACTGCTTTCCACAGTTTTTCAGGGTTTGGTAAATGTTTCAAACCAAGTTCATGTATATATACAAAGTGATTTTTATATTTTTCTACTAAATGACCTATACCACCTATATGGTCTAAATGTAAATGAGTCATTGCAGATCTATTTACGTTATTTATTCCTAATGATTCTAAACTGCTAATCAAATATGGGAATGAGTTAGATGGCCCAACTTCTATAAGTATTGGATCTATTGTGTCGATATAGTAACAAGACATCCTTCCAGGTTTATCTTCCATGAAAACATCTATCTGATATATGTTATTTGGAAATTTTTTTATGTCTTGTTTCATTTACATATACATTTTTGCATAACTAACTTATAAACTACAATGTTTAAATGAAAGTTTCTTTAGCGAGCACTTCTGAATATAGCTCAAATGCAGCAGAATCAATAAGTGATTTGAACCCAAATGCTGCAGATGTACTAATAACAAGTGTCTTAACTTCAATGGTAACTGATTTAGGTGTTGTATCACCAACTGCTTCAGGTTTGTTGTCATATTATGATTCAAACACTAATTCAACTAATACAATCGATGGATACTTTGTAGCTCCTGAATTGTTTAACGGTAATGATCATGATGAACATAGGATTTCTATGACATATGGAGGGTATGTTGAAACATGTAAAGGAGGTAATACCTTTGCAATACCTGGAATTTACAAAATTTTAGATTATGTATACAGGAATTTTGCTTCATTACCGCTAAATACATTGATGGAATATCCAATTAATATAGCAAAAGAAGGATTCACTTTAACACAACCGACCAAAGATTATTTCATACATTCATTAGAGCCTATGTTTATGTGGCATGAAAATTCTAAAATCGTGTTGTCAGAAGTAAGCAAAGACCTTGATAGTGGGATAGTAAAGCTTGAAAAATTGAGTGATACCTATGAACATATTTCTATTGAGGGTTTTAATGATTTTTATGTTGGAGATGTATCAAAGTCTATACTCAAAACCGTTCAAATAGAAGGTGGTCATGCAACTACTGCTGATTTTAGTAAATATGAACTTATTAAAAATAATAAATTTACTACTAAATATAATGATTTAAATCTTACAGGTCATTCAGGTCCTTCTATTGGAGGCTTAATGGTGTTGAAATATTTAGATGCTTTAACTTCAAATTCTGAAAATATGATGAAATTACTTCAAAATGTATACATTGACAGAGAAAATAATTATGAGTTTTTTGGTAATAGGAAAGAATATATCAGTAATGAAATAAAAAAAGTTACTCAATCACCATCTACAATTCAAGTAAACACCTCAGATGACTCCAACAACCATTATTCAATTACATTTTCTAGTGGGTATGGTTCAGGAGTTTTATGTCCTAATACAGGAATGTATTTTAATAATTCACTCGGAGAAATAGAATTAAACCCTCAAGGTTTCTTAGGGGACACTAAAAGAGATAGATTAATTTCAAATATGAGTCCATTAATTATTGAAACTAGAGATGGTATAACAACTATAGGTTCACCAGGAGCTGATAGGATAAGTTCAGCAATTGCACAAGTTCTTATTAATTATTCAAAAAACAATAACTGGCAAGAATCAATTGATAAGCCACGGTTTCATGTAAATGGAGATGGATCCGTGCGTGCAGAACCAGAGTCTTTGAAAAATCAACACGATATTACTTTAACTGATGAATATGACATGTATTTTGGTGGTGTTTGTGTTTCTGGACTATATAATGATGTTTTTTCTATAGGTGATAAGAGAAGAGGGAATGTATCTTGGAAAAATTAAGTAATCTGCAACATAAATTTTTATTTTACTTTGGTTTTTTAGTTGTAATTATATTTATAAGTCTGTCCTATTGGCAGTTCAATAGCTATTTACAAGATAAAGATATAATTCAAAAAATTGTCAATACTGAAAACCCAGCACCAGTTACTTTATCTGACCTTTACTCTAACAATCAGGAGATCATTTTTGAATATAATAACGTCGAAATTATCGATGGAGATGAACTAGAGATAGTTAAGTCTTGGTATTTACGATCAAGAGTGCATAATGGAGTAAATGGATATCATTTAGTGACTTTATATAGACACAATATTACAAAACGTAATATTTTAGTGAAAAATGGATGGGTGCCATTAGATAAAAATATTGATAGAACCTTTCTTAATGAAAAAACTATATTTATTGGTCGTTTAATTAAATATGATAGGCAGACGTTAGGTCAAGATGATATTCCTAATTCTGAATACTTATTTAGAGTTGATAAAGAATTTATAGAAAATGAAACACAAACAAATTTACCTAATTTTTATATTACATTGACTAAGTCGTGTGGAAGTGGGGTAGAGTGTATTAATTTAACTGACCCTTATGATGCGCCTCATCTCAGTTATTCTTTTCAGTGGTTATTTTTCGCATTATGTTTAATTATTGTTATCTTGAGGAAAAATAAAATAATATGATTAAAGAACTTCAATTAGATGGTTTTAAATTATCTTATACATCTGAAGGTGAGGGGAGTGATGTTCTTTTGTTGCATGGCTTTCCTTCAAATATGTTCTTTTGGAATAATATTAAGAATGATTTATTGAGTAACTATAGAGTGACAGTTGTTGAACAGAGAGGTTATCCATTATCATCGCTTGAAAATGCAAAAAACACCGACTTTAATATCGAATTCTTATCCAAAGATATTGAATACTTAATTGATGTACTAAATTTAAATAGAAATTTAACTATTGTAGGACATGATTGGGGTTCTATTGTAGCGTGGGCGATTGTCTCAAGAGGATACGTTGATATCAAAAAAATGATATCCATATCAGGTGGTACAGAGTTTCCACCTTCAGAAATATATAAAAAATTAATATTCAAAAAAGGGGATCACTATATAACTAGCTTTCAAGAACCCTATTCTTCAAATATTGCAATATCTAAAAATCTAGATTTGTTCTTTAGATCTGCATACCGAGTAACACCTAATTTAGATAGAGAACTATTAGATTTATCATTAAATAATTTATTCAATTCATATAATTCACCAACTAAGGTGCATGATATAAATATTGATGAATTAGCTACACACTTTAAAAAAGGATTAGTTCAGCCAATATCATGGTATTCAAATATAGATCTAAATATATCTTTAGCTAGTAAGTGGCGCAATAATGTAAACACGAGAGTATCGTTTTTATTTGGTGAAAATGATGCAGCAGTAAAACTTAATAGAAAAATGAAAGAAAGATTACAATCTTCCGGTACAGATATACGTATAAAAGAGATTCCTAATGCAGATCATTGGCTACCATTAACACATAAGGAGAGTGTACTTGATGAAATATACAATTTCTGACATATGTCCTATAATATATATTATGTTGCGTAATGTATAAGCAAGTATTACATGATCATTTAGATGGTGGTTTAAGGCCTTCTACCGCTAAAGAACTTGCAAAAAATATAAATTATAAACCTATTAATGAAATCGACGATGTTGCACATTTTTTTGACAGATCCTCTTCAACTTCTCTAGAAGAATACTTAGAAGCCTTTACTCATACTATTGCATTGATGCAATCTTTCAGTAATTTAGAGCAAATAGCTTATGAAGCAGCTGTTGACATGTATCAAAATGATATTAATTTTTATGAATCAAGATATGCTCCCTTTTATTCAGTAAATGATGACTTATCCCCTAAAGATGTCCTAACAGCGATAAATTCGGGTTTTAAACAAGCTGAAAAAGAATTTGGCATAGTTTCTGGCTTAATTCTCTGTGGTATGCGTCATGATCCAGATAACGTTAAAGCTGTTGCTGAATTGGCAATTGAATACCAAGAATTAATTATTGGTTTTGATATTGCAGGCCCTGAATTAAATTATTTACCGTCAATGTACAAAGATAGTTTCTTAAAGGTTAAAAATGAGGGAATTAATATAACAATACATGCAGGTGAAGGTGACGGAGTACACTCAATTCAAGAAGCCCTTGATAACGGAGCAAAAAGAATTGGGCATGGTGTGAGACTTATAGAAGATATTAGTGATGATAATGAATTAGGACCTACTGCAGATCATATATTACAAAATAATATACCATTAGAAGTATGCATTACCTCTAATCTGCATACGAATATGTATAAAAATCCTCAAGATCATCCAATATCAAGATTGCATAATTTAGGATTTAATATATCGCTGAACACAGATAATAGATTAATGAGTAATACAAGTATTGATAATGAATTGAATGTAGCCAAAGCAGCAGGAATTGAAAACCCTACTTCCCTACTGAAATACTCAGCTAGCGATAGCTTTCTTAATTAGCACTTCATTGTCACTATTAAGAAAGCTATAAAATTGAGATTCATTAATTAATTTAAAATTTTTGTTTGGATATAATTTTTTAGCTAATTTTAACTTCTTTTGTTTTTTAGTAATTAAATTCTGATTCATGGTTGTTATTTCGACATAAACATCAAGTTCAGGTAAATAGAAATCTGGTGTAAACATCATTTTAATTGAACCACTACCCCACTTTAAAGGAAAGCTAGTCGGTTCATATATCCATTGGATGTTAAATAAATCTAAATGTTCAGAAAATATTTCTTCAGAATAGTGCGCAAAGCTCATCTATTTTGTACAGAAATTTTTTCTGGGAATAAAGAAAATATTTCTGCTTCCGTTTCAGTGTGAACTGGCCCTAGTGAAATACCAAAAACTGCCTGACCTTTTTTAAGTAAATCGATCATTTGGTCATTTTCAGTTAATACATAAATTGAGGTTCCATCAGAAAATATAGATACATCTGTGACGTTTTTCTTTTTACCAAGTAATTTAGAAACATTTTCTAAAGCTACTCTAATTTTTTGTAAACTTATACCTGCGTCACGCAACTTATTAACAAGTTTTACTAAGACAATATCATTAAAAGAATATAGTCTGTGAAAACCAGAGCCTTTAATATTTCTAATAGATGCATTAATAAGACCTGTCGATGTCCAATGGTCTAATTGCCTATATGATATACCAGTTATTTTACAAACTTCTGGTCCTGTGTAACCCTGTTGCATAGTTTTAATCTACTAGATTAAATCAGTTATTCAAGGATTTAGACAAAATCATCAGGTGAAATATCATCAATAAACTCAATGAATTCTTTAATTTCCTGATTATCATCCTCAATTAAAATGATTGAATTTTGATTAAATAAGTCAGGGTTAACAGTAATCTTCGAATTTGATCTAATAGCTAATGCAATTGCGTCACTAGGCCTTGAGGACAAAGTAACACTACCTTCAATTGTGGTTAATGTAATTTCTGCAAAATAAGTTTTTTCTTGAATGTCTGTAATGCAAACTTCTGAGATAGAGGCATTTAAAGATTCAATAATATCTACAAGCAAGTCATGTGTCTGAGGCCTTGGATGGACGTAACCTTCTTGTGCGTATGCAATCGAAACAGCCTCAATAGTTCCTATCCAAATAGGAAGAAATCTAGAAGTTTCAGGTTCATGAAGAAGCATGATAGGTGTTTCAGAATCTTCTTCTAGTCTTATTCCTGAAACTTCAACAATTACATTATTGTTCATAAAAAAAGATTAATATTTATAGAATTTTTTTCTAGCTAGAAGAGAGTAATTTAGATATTACATTTGACATTAAAAAATTGTAATCAACACGATTTTCTGTTTTAATTAAATTAATATTTATAGACTCATCATCAAAATTATTTCCAAATAATAATTCTGATCTATCAATAGATTTAAGATATACATTTTTTACAGTATTAATATTTCCAAATTTAAAAATATCGTAATTATATGAATGGAGTATTGAACCCGAAGAATGAATAATCTTGTATACAGATTCAGACTTACTTAACAATAAATAATCTTGAAAATTTGCTAATGATTCATTATAGAGAAATAAAGTGTCTTCAAAATGATTTTCTTTGTTATCATCAACAATTGATCTATTAACAATTGTTAAAATATTTCTATTATTTTCCTGGTTGTAGCCGATAAATGTCAAACCAGCTTTAGATGTCCACCCTGTCTTTAAGCCTTTAAACCCATTTTTTAATATTAAATTTGTATTTTCATATTTTTTTACTTCACCATTTTGTTCATAATAAAAATTTGATTTATTTGTAATATCGATAAGTTTTGTATTCCTTAGTATGTATTCAGACAGAAGTAGTAAGTCGTTAATTGTTGTATAATGATTTTCTTGATCAAGTCCATCAGGATTTTGAAAGTTAGTGTTATTCATATTTAACTTTTTTGCTCTCGTATTCATTAACTTTACAAATTCATCAACAGAATTTGATATGTGCATAGCTGTTGCATATGCAGAATCATTTGCAGAATAAACTAATAAAAATTCGAGTAATTGCTCAACAGATACCTTTTCTCCTGCAGTTAAATACGCAACTTTACCATCAAAATTGTAAGAATCAGGATAATTTATAGATATTAACTCATTCAATTCATTATTTTCATAAAGAATTAATGCTGTCATTAATTTAGTAATAGATGCTGGTGATATTGGCTCATTTATATTTTTTTTATATAATATAGTTTTTTTGTCTAAGTCATATGATAAATAAAACTCAGTAGTTAAAACTTCTTCATCAAATTCATATGCATATGAATTTGTAGTTATAAATATTAAAACAATGAAAATTAAGAGATATCTTTTAATAAATAACCCCTGATAAGATTGGTATAGTTTTCAATTATTAAAGCATGTTCATCATCTTTACCATCTGGCAACAAACTTTTGATAAACTCAATAAAATCTGTTGAACGTTCATTTATAGATTTCAATACAGAAAAATTTTTAGGCTCTAAACCTAAAGAATAAAAGTAGGACCATGCTTTCATTCTATTTAAATCTTCATTGTTAAAATTTTCTTTACTCTCTTCGAATCCAAAAGTTACTAAATCTTCAAACTGTGTAACAGATAATCCTGATTGTTTAAGCATATCCCTAAATGAGTAGTCATCAATTTTTATAGTTTTTGTTTTAGTGCTTTTTAGCAACGATGGATTATTTTTGATTGCTTTTAAACTATAAAATTCGTTTTCTTGTAAATCTATAATTTTGGAAATTTTTTCAATATCTTTGTTTGTAAATTTTCTTGTACCTCCTGAAGATCTTTTAATATTAATTAAACCCTCTTTTTCTAAAAATCTAATTCTTGATATTGAAGCAGATGGATATTTTATTTGCAAAGTTTTAACAGCTTCACCAATATTCACTTTATTACCTCAGTAAGAAGTAATAAATATTTACCTATTTGTATCTTGTCACCAGATTTAAGTTTGGAATCATTTTTTATTTCATTATTTATATAAATTCCATTAGTGGAGTTGTTATCTGTAATTTTTACATTTTTTTTACTAACTGAGAGCAAAGCATGATTTCTTGATACAGTGATATCGTCTAATATAATATTATTTTCTGATGATCTTCCAATTTTGTAATCATTATTACTTAATTTCCATGAAGAGGACATTAACTCGTTGTTCAGTAAAGAAAGTATAAATAACGGCTCTTCAGTAGAACTGCTTGAAGAATCTAAAGGTATTGTTTCGTTATCCATTCTTATATATTAAGTTGTACAAATATTCAATTGCAACATAAAAGTAAAAAATAATAACAACAACTGCTAACTGACTTAAAAATGGTACAAGTATTGTTGTATTCAATACAAATAAACATATTAAAACAAATAAAGCTACTGTTCCATACTTACCTTTTTTTGAAACGTTAATTTTTGAACCTGTAATTAAAACGTATATTGAACCTAGTAAAACAAAAAATTCTCTAATTAATATTGCATAAATAAAAGTTAACGGAATAAACGATGATAGCCATATCAATAAAATTATAAACACTATTCTATCAGTTAAAGGATCAAGAATGACTCCAAGTTTTGATACTAAATTAAACCTTCTTGCGACAATCCCATCTAAAGAATCTGAAAGCCCTATTAATGCAATGATTATAATTAAAGTAAATGAATTAAAATTACTTGGTGTGTAATAATAAAAAAGATACATAGAGAAGAAAAATCTTAATAATGTTATTAAATTTGGTAATAAAAATATATCTCTTGGACTCAAAGAATCTCTTTTACATCATGTGTAGCAACAAAATGATTTTCTTTAACCTCAACCATAGGTTCGTTGTTTGAATTATTTTTAATAATTAAATCTAATTCTGTATAATCAAGTTCGTATCTTTCTCTTTTATAAGAAGGGTCAGGTATTGGTATAGAGGATATAAGACGTTTTGTATAAGGATGTATAGGATTACTTAATAATTCTTCTGTTGCAGCTATTTCAACTATCTTTCCGTTAAACATAACTGCTATTCTATCGCACATATATCTTGCAACAGCTAGATCGTGGGTAATATAAAGATAAGACACTTCTAAATCTTTAGCGAGATTTAACATTAGATCCATGATAGAAATTCTTATTGAAACATCTAACATTGAAGTAGGTTCGTCACAGACAACAAACTTTGGTTTCATAATTAAAGTTCTTGCTATCGAAACTCTTTGTCTTTGGCCTCCTGATAGTTCGTGTGGGTATCTAGGCATATAATTTTCAGGAGGTGTTAATCCGACAGTCTTTAAAATTTCAAATACAGCTTCTTCTCTTTCACTGATATCACCAATATTGTGTATATTAAGTGGTTCTAGAATAATATCTTTTATTGTCCATCTTGGATTTAATGATTCATATGGATCTTGAAAAATCATTTGAATATTTCTTCTGAATTTCTTAAGTTCATCACCTTCTAGATTGTCAATACTTTCCATAGAATCATTTTCTTTATTATAAAATTCAATTGAACCATTTGTCTTGGGATCAAGTAGGCATAATGCTCTTGCAGTTGTTGTTTTACCACACCCGCTTTGTCCTACAAGTCCCAAGCTAGAACCAAAAGGTATATCAAAACTAATACCATCAACAGCTTTAACAACACTTTTATTTCTAGAAAACAATCCTCCAGAAATTTCAAAATATTTTTCAAGATTGTTAACAGTTAATAGATTCTTTTTCATTATGAATTACTCGCATTACATGCATCTACAAAATAATCAGGAGATATTTCGATTAACTCCATATCAACAGTTGGATTACATGTTTCGTTTTTATTTGGACATCTTGGTGCAAATGCACAGCCTGATTGTTTATCAATCAAACTTGGAGGTTCACCTTCAAGTGATTTTAATTTTACTTTTTCTCCAACCACTGATGGGGTAGATTCTAAAAGTGCTTTGGTATAGGAATGTTTTGGATTTTTAAACACTTCATCAGTTGGGCCAAGCTCAACAATTCTACCTGCATACATAACTGCCATTTGATCAGTCATTTCAGCTATAACAGCAATATCATGAGAGATATAAATTAAACTCAAACCAAGTAGATCTTGTACTTTTTTAATTTCATTTAATATTTGATCTTGTATTACAACATCTAATGCAGTTGTAGGTTCATCAGCAATAATTACTTTTGGATCACAAGATAATGCTAAAGCAATGATTGCACGTTGCTTCATTCCTCCAGATAGTTCATGTGGGTACCTGTCCATAATTGACTCGTCTAAACCTACCATATTGAATAATTCTGAAATTTTTTTAGTATTTTCACTTTTTGATTTTTTAGGATAATGTTCTCGAATAGCTTCTCTAATTTGCTCTCCAATTTTTATTACTGGATTCCAAGCATTCATTGCACCTTGAAATACGATACTTATACCATCCCACCTTACAGTTCTTAGCTCTGATTCTGACATTCCAACAAGTTCAACGCCATCAAGTTTTATACTTCCACTAGTTATTTTGGCATTATCAGCTTGTAGTTGAAGTAGTGACATAGCTACAGAAGTTTTACCACAACCAGATTCCCCTACTAATCCAAAAGATTGACCTTCAAGTACTGTAAAAGATATATCTTTAACAGCATCAACATTACCAGTAAGAGTTTCGTAATGCATATTCAAATTTTCTACTTTTAAAATTTCTTTAGGCATATTATCTTTTTCTCAATCTAGGGTTAAATACATCATCTAACCCTCTTCCAACTAAATAAAAACCACCAGCTAGCAATGTAACAGATAGTCCTGCAGGTAGTATGAGCCACCAATACCTTAATCCGGAAAAAATATAGCCATCTGTTTGCGAAAGATATATCATAAGTCCCCAGCTCATATCGATATTTAATAAACCCAGAAATGAGAGAACAGATTCTGAAGCAATTGCACCCGTAACACTAAAAACCATAAATAACAAAGCTAAAGGAGCAACGTTTGGAAGAACGTGAGAAAACATAATCTTTAACTTTGATCCACCGGTTATGCGAGCAGAATCAACAAAAGGTTTAACTTTTACCTGCAAAGCTTGTGATTTAATTGTTATAACGGAGCCGCCTAAACCGCCAATTACCCCAAGAACTATAGCAAGATGCCAAACTTTTAATTCTGCAAATGCAGAAATGATAAACAATAGCGGTAAGCTAGGCAACATTAATACTAAATCAGATTGTCTCATGAGGTATGCATCAACTCTGCCACCAAAATATGCTGCAATAGTACCAAGGAGTGTTGAGATGCCAACTCCAAGGGTTGCACTGAGTAATCCAAGTAAAAAAGCAACCTGGCTTCCCTCCATAATTTGAGAGAAAACATCTCTTCCAAGAGAATCAGTACCTAGTATATGTTTTGAGGATGGTGGAGCTGGTTGTAAAAATGCTTCGTATGTATCACCAACCTTCACATCTGGACGTAAAAGAAGTACTCTGATATTGATTTCATCTTTAGCGGGGCAATCTTGATTTGTTTCATATTTTTCTGTTGGATACTCCTTAGGACATTCAACAACTAGTAAATCTACTTTTTGAGAATCATACCCAACAACCGGGTCATAGACTCCCCTGCTCCATATTCCTGTTGCAAATAATATTGGTTGCAATATAGCGAGAAATAAAAAGAAAGCGATAATTACGAGACCTGTCATACCAAGTTTGCTTTGTTTAAACAATAACCAGTTTCTTTTAAAATTTTCTTTTCTTATTTGTTTAGAAACTTCTTTTGGTGATCTATTTTTAAATTCGTTGTTTTCCATAGTTAACCCTGTGACTTAATTCTTATTCTTGGATCTAAATATGCATATGAAATATCAGCTAAAAAGTGTGCAACTAATGCTAATATTCCTACAAATGAAAATGTAGCCATTGCAACAGGGATATCTTCTTGTGTTACACTTTGAAGGATTAATTGACCCATTCCTGGCCATGAAAAAATAGTTTCTGTCAAAACTGATCCGTCTATAATTGTAATAATTGTAAAAATAAATGAAGTAACTACCGGCAACAATGCAGTTCTTGCAGCATGACGATCTCTAATTCTTTTTTGAGACAAGCCTTTAGCTCGAGCTGTTAATATATAGTCATCTTTTAATACTTCCATCATCGTTGTTCGGGTTAATAATGCCGTACCAGCAAAAGCAACTATCGTCACAGTAAAAACAGGTAAAATCATATGATATGCAATATCAGCGGCGTATGTTCTCTGTTCTAGCGCTGAACCTGATCCCCAGTAAAAGTAAGATCCTAACAGCAACAAAACGAAAGAAACAAGTCTTGCGGTTTTTCTATTAGTTAATGATTCAATATTTCTTGTAAATATAAAAGCTAAAAATTGTATAAATGTGGCTACAACAGTAAATTTAATCATAGTAATAAATACAACATCGCTATCAAAAGGAGCGTCGTACCATTTTTCGGGATAAATAAACTTACCAATCGGAAGCCATCCCAATTTGTATCCAAAGAAATAAAGCATAAGTAATGCAAACCATGGGTAAAAAACTGTATAAGAAAATACCGAAGTTATGGTAATCCAAGTTTCACTTTTAGAGCCACGCCTCCAAGCGAGAATTTTACCTACTATAAACCCAGTATAAAATGAAACAACATTCACAAGAGCAAATAGCATAAGAGTCCTTGGTAGTCTTTCGGCTATTAAATCGATTGGAGTTTTTGGATAATAATTATAGGAGTATCCAAAATCTCCTTTAAAAAAATTAATTATATATAATTGAAGTCGCTCAAATAGTGGTTTATCTAAGCCATAAGTTTCTAGTACTCTTTGGTAAGCTTCTTTCGGTAAATCAGGGTTTAATAATAATGATTGAAATGCATTTCCTGGAATAGCATTAAACAATAAATATGAAAGAACTAAAAAAAGTAGAAACACGATTATTAATTGATATGTTCTTTTGAGTATATATATTGCCATAATCTTAACTAAATATAACAGATGTGGGCATTACGCCCACATCTGTAAATATTAACGTTTTATTTATTAACTTTAACGTTGCTTGGATAACCAGAACCTGTTCCAGTTAATCCACTAAGCACATCAGTGAATGGGAAGGAGACATTATCTCTATATACCTCAAGAATTGGTGTTGTAACCAATACTAAATATGGCATATCATCGAATAATAATGCTTCCATCTTCTTTGATATAGCTTGTGCGTCAGATACTTTTTTAGCAGCTTTAAATTCAGCAGCTAAAGCATCAAATTCCGCATTGTTATAACCAGGTGTGTTATAACCACCTTCACATGTATCGTTATATGAAGCAAAGAATGCTTCTGGGTGATCTGGGAATGAACCTAGACCCCAACCTAACATGTAAAAGTACCAATCTTTACAATTTTCTGGAGTAAAGACTTTATCAACAATAACACTGAATCCAGTTGGTCTTGCTACAACATCAAATCCGAGTTGTTGCATCCAATCTGCAATAAATAGTGAGAAAGTTGATCTAATTGGGTCATATCCTGGACCTGGTGCATATAGCAACATGTCACTAGGAGGTGTTTCTCCACCTGGACCTTTAAGTCCGGTAGGAGCGATAGCTCTATCAGCACCACCTGGGTGTGAGCCCCAATCAGAAGCAGTCCAACCGCCAGCTTGAAGAATTTCGACAGATTTATTCCATCTTTCTTCAGCAGACAAACCGTCACAGTCAGCCAAAACACCAGTAACAGGTGCTACCCATGCTGTTAAAGCAGCAGGCATTTGACCATCCATATTGATTGCTACACCTTGAAGTACGTTATTGATAACGAACTCTTTGTCAACAATACAACCTACAGATTGTCTAAAAGCTTTATCACTACCAGGGAATATTCTCATGTTGAATGCCATGTATCTCATACCATTACTGAAGTTTGATACTAGCTCAACACCAGGTTCTCTGGATAGTTGGTCATATAGATTTCTCTTAAGACCCAATGGGTTCAATACGAAATCTACTTCACCATTTTGGAATGCTAAATAAGCAGCATCTTGATCACTATAAAGTGTAAATTCTACAGTACCTACAAATGGACCGTTCTCATATGAGAAGCTTTCTCCAGAAGTATCACCAAATGATACGTCAATAGCTGGAGCTTTTCCATTGTCCCATGAAAATTCTGTACCACCAGGATAGATGGTAGTAGTACCTCCATAGTACATTGTATTAGGATCATATGCCCATGTATAGAAAGCACCTTGTTCTAATTTGTCATAAACAAATCCACTAGCAACAGGAGCATTGTCTGCTGGTGCTGCTAATAAGGTTTCTCTATCAGTTGCATACTGTCCCCAGTAAGTTTCAGATAATGCTGGTGCTAATGCCGCACCATATTGCCATCCTGACAATCCTGCATCATAGTTGAAAGTTACTTTGACTGTATAATCATCAACCGCAACAACGTCTACGACACCTTGAACTTCATCGCTACCTACTGGCCATACTGAGTTCCAGCTACCAATAAGTGCTAAGTCCTTAACTGTCTTAAATGTCCAAGCCCAGTCGTTTGCCGTAACAGCTGTACCGTCACTCCACTCAAATCCTTCTGTTAAAGGAACGGTGTATGACCATGTACCATCTCCATTATCAGTTGATGTTTCAACTAATTCTGAGGCACTACTTGTCACTAACTGATAGTTAGGATAAGAAATACCATAAAGAGATACTGACTGTCCAGACATTACATAAGCTGTCCATACGTCATTGTTGGTATCAAGATAATTCCAAAAGTTTTGTGATTGTGGATCTGAAAAAATTGCCATCTTATAAACACCATCAGGTCCTGATGGAGCTGGCTCTTCAGCAGCAGCTGCTGTAGTTGCTGGTGCTGCAGTAGTTTCAGGTGCTTCTTCAGCAACCTCTTCTTCTGCAGTGTCGCCTCCGCAGGCAACAACAACTAAAGCAAAAACTGAGAAAAGTAATATAAGACGCCAAGATTTGGATCCTTTGAAATTACTCAATTTTTCTCCTTTTTGTATACAAAAAATCCACTTAAATGTGGATGTACTAATATTAGAAAATTTATCTGCTAATTCAATGCATAATTGAAATTATTTTATAATTTGATTGAATAATATTTTTAGCTTATTAGGAAATATAGAGCTTGAAAAATCCTTATTGCAATATAAAAGCCGGCAGCAAAAACTATTAATTTAAACCCAAAACTATGCATTTACCTTGACTTTAAAACATATATTTTTCATATTGAAATTTTGTCTAATATTGTTTTCTATAAACATCTGGTAGTTTTTTGGAATTCTAGAACTTAAATTGAAGGAAAATTCAGGAGGATAAGATGAATATTGAGTCACATATTTAAGTTTTGCTCTTTTACCTCTAAAAGGATGTGGTGGATTTTTTAGCCACAATTCTCTAAATTTAATGTTTAACTCTGAAGTGCCAATTCTTGTATGTAATTGATCTTCTAACTCTTTAATGCTCTTACTAATTTGTGTAATATTTTTTTTGTTTAAAGCAGAAATACGTAATACATTTACCCACTGGTATTGCTTTAACTCATTTTTAATATTATTATTTATTTCTTCCTTTTCATAAGTATCTAACTTATCCCATTTATTGAAAACAACTAAAGGAGTTACATTTTGCTCTATTGCTTCTTTTAATATTCTTTTGTCTTCAAAGGAAAGTCCAACTTCACTATCTATAACAATTAATGCTAATGTTGCATTTTCAAGAGATCTTATAGATACGGTCGATGAGTACATATCAATTTGATTTTTTTGTTTTTTTCTTGGAATCCCAGCTGTATCAGTAATTTGATATGACACAGTATTTAAATTTATATCTTCGTTAATTTTATCCCTAGTTGTGCCTGGTACATTTGAAACTGTTGATCTGTTACTATTTAAAAGAGCATTAAACAAAGTTGATTTTCCAGCATTGGGACGACCAACAATCACTATTGAAGATTTCTTATCATTCTCATTTGAACTTTTCTTCGAAAGTTTTTTAAGAAGGTTTTCTAATATGTCTAACCCTTTTTTGTGATATGCAGAGATAAATAATTCAGTATTGAATATATATTTGTACATTCTTTTGTCTAAATTTTCAATTTCAAAGTTTTCTGCCTTATTAAATACTGTTGTAGTTTTATTTTGAAGATTATTATTGTTTATTAATTTAAAAATAGAATCCAAGCCAGAATAATTTTTTGATTGTACATCTATTAAAAACAAAACATGTTCTGCTTTGTTTATGTATCTTAAAATATTGTCTTGAAATTTAAGGTTAATATCATCTGGGTCTTCTAAAAAACCAGGTAAATCTGATATTAATAGCTTTTTTTCATCTTCAAACTCTAAAGTTGTAGTTATTTTATCTCTTGTTGTATTCGGTGTAGAACCAATAATGGATGTTTTTCTTTTAGATAAAGCATTTACTAATGTTGATTTACCAGCATTAGGTAATCCAAGTATTAAAACCTCTGGGATTTTATTTTTAGTCATATTATAAATATAGCTATTCTATTTATATGGTAAACAAACTATATTTAGTTACTCCTAGAGGTTTCTGTGCTGGTGTAGAAATGGCTATAAAGGCTTTGCACTGGTTATTAAAAATCTATGATGAAACAATATATTGTTATCACGAAATAGTACACAATAAATGGATAGTAAAAGAGTTTGAAAAAAACAATGTAGTTTTTGTAGAAGACCCTAATGAAATTCCTGAAGGCGCAATTGTTATGTTGTCTGCACATGGAACTGCACCTGAAATTGAACTCCAATTTACTAATATATCTTCATTAACTATAAATTCTGTATGTCCATTAGTTACAAAGGTTCATCATGAAGCAAAAAAATTTAGTAAAGAAAATACACAAATTATTTATGTGGGTCATAAAAATCATGATGAAGCAAAAGGTGCAATTGGTGTTTCACCTGAAAACATGCACTTAGTTGAAAGTATTGAGGATGTTAAAGCATTAGAAATTGGAAATGATGTTGCTCTACTTGCACAGACTACTTTAGCTTTATCAGAGTGGGAGCCAATTATGAAATATTCTCAAGAAAGATTTAATGGTTTAAAAATGCCTAGAAAGAGTGACTTATGTTATGCAACTACCAATAGACAAGAAGCGATATTAGAAATACTTCCAGAAGTTAATACAGTTCTTGTAGTGGGATCAGAAAATTCAAGTAACACCAAAGCATTAGTTAGTATGGTTAACAATCAAGGTGTTGAAGCCTATCGTGTAGACAACGTTAACGATATTGAAAATCTAAATCTGAACGGTAATATTGCGATTACGGCAGGGGCGTCTGCACCAGATCATCTTGTTTACGAAATTATAGATAAAATAAACCCTATTAATCTAGAACAATTTAGATTGAAAGAAGAAGATGAATATTTTCCACTACCTCAGCAACTGAGATCTAATATTAAAAATATTTCAAATTTTTTGAACATTTTGAATATTTCAGATACTAATCCAAAGTCAGAATATGGAATTAATAATGATAAGAAATGGACTGCTACTGAAGCTTTAAATTCTCTTTAATAACTTCAATTACATCATCTATACTTTTATTTTCATTGTTTATAACTATTGCATCATCAGGAATAATAAGTGGAGAAATTTTTCTATTAATATCTCTTGAATCCCTAGCTCTTATATCTTCAACTGATTCTTTGTTACCAGATTGAGCTATTCTTCTCTCGCTTCTTGTTCTTTCACTTGCATCTAAATAAATTTTTAAATTAGCATTCTTGAAAACTACACTACCCATATCTCTTCCTTCAACAACTAACCCAGTATTTGAATTATCAAATAAAAATTTGAGTACATTAGACACAAGCATTCTAATTTCACTCAACTGAGCTATCTCAGAACTTTTTCTATTAATTTGTGGGGTATATAGATTTTCTTCTTCGTATAAATTTCCGTCAACTTTACAAACTACTGGATCATTAGATACTATTTCAAATTCATTTAGATTAAAAGAATTGGTTTTTTCATTATGTAATGCAATAACTCTGTAAAGAAGGCCTGATGAAAAAAATTCAAAGTTTAATTCAGAAGCTAAACGTTTACCTATTGTAGTTTTACCTACACCAGATGGGCCATCTAAGGTTATTAATGTTTTACTCATAATTCTATTTTAGACAATTGACCTTTAGACATATTACCTAAAGTGTATTTACCAATTTTTTCTCGTTTTAATTCTCTTATGTCTAAATCGTTAAATCTAAATATTTTACGTATTTCATGATTTTTACCAGATAATAATGTCACGTTATACGTATAAGAATTAATAGCTTTTATATTGTGAATTTTTAAAGTTTTGCCTTCAAAAGTAATTTTTGTTCTTATTTTTTTATTTTTATTTATTTTATTTCTCAAAGTAACTTTATATTTTTTCTGAACCTTATTCTTTGAATGAAATATTTGATTTAACCAATCACCATCAGTGCTTAATAACATCAATCCTTCAGAGTCTTTATCTAGCCTGCCACCAAATTTAAGATAATTTTTTCCAATTAGATCATATATAGTTGGTGCACTTCCTTGTTTGTTATGAGAACACACATATCCTTTTGGTTTGTAAAATTTGTAATACTCATGAGTATTGTTTTTTGATAATTTTTTGTTGTTAACAGATACAACATCATTTTGTTTAACTATATACCCAACCCCTGGTACTTTACCATTAACAATAACTTCACCAGATTGAATTAATTCATCTGCTTTTCTTCGAGATGTAGGAAGATTTAAAGCGATAAATTTATTTAATCTCAAAGAGATCTACTCTTCCTCTAGATTTGAGAAATAATCACCTAATACAGGAAGATCATCAATAGATGATATATCCATCTTTTCTAAGAAGAGATTAGTTGTTATATATAAATGAGGATTTCCTGGAACATCTAGATAACCTGATTTTTCAATAAGACCTCGAGATTCTAAAGTTTTAAGAGATGACTCTGACTCAACCCCTCTTATCTCACTTACTTTGAGTTTTGTGACTGGCTGCTCATATGCAACAATAGATAATGTCTCTAATGCTGGAGTAGATAATCCTCTTAAAACTGAAGGTGGTTTGAATTCAGCTAATTCAGTAGAAATTGAACTCAAAGTTACCAAGTCAGAAGATTTATCATCATATTTAATATAAAAGCCATAATCTTTTTCTTTTAATTCATCGTTAATTTCGTCAAAAATATTAACCAAATCTTCATTGGAGATATTAAAATTTTCTAAAAAATATTTATGATTAACTGAACCATCAGAAACTAACAAAATAGCGGTTATAACTTTTTTATAATTCATAATTTTTTTCTATTTTAATACCCTCATCGTTTTGGCTAGCTTTAACAAAACCCCATCTTACAGCTTCTAAAAGTGCGAGGAAAAAAGCTATAGCTTCTTTTTCAGTATTTACTTCATTTAAGATGCTTTCGAAAGATGTATTTAACCTTTTATCAACAACTAGTAATAAATCATCAATTGCTTTCTGTAAATCTGGTAAATCTTTATCTATATGTTTAAAACCTTCAATTGTTTTAAATCTGTCAAATACTTCAATAGCAACTTCATTAAATTTATCTTTATTTATTTCGTACTCAACATCTGGTTTAGGAAACAAATTTTTAGTTTGATAATATTTAAATGACTTGATTTCATTTTCGTTATATTTTATTTTCGAAGCTATAGCAATACCAATTTCAGAAAATGCTTTAAATTGCAAAAGCCTAGCAAATGCCAGGTCTTTATCTTTAAGAATTTCCACTTCATCCATCCACTCAATTTCTTCTTCTTGAGGTAGCATTCTTTTAGCTTTTAATTCAAATAGTGAAGAAGCAAGTAATATAAACTCTGCGTAGTTTTCAATTTCATTATTAAGATTTTTTGACTCTAGACTGCTGAATAAGTCATTTAAACTTTCATCAATTTGTGAATTATTTGACGTATAGTTGATTAATAGAGATTTTAATGCGTCTACTAAGAAACTTAATTCCATTAAAAATCAGTCTTATCTAATATTTCATTTTTTTCTGTAAGTAAATTATCAAAATAATATTTACTTATATCCGGATTATCTATATTTTCTTTTAATAGATCGTACCCTATGTCTTCATGGTTCAGATAATCAAATGCTTTTCTGTTTGTTACAAGTTTTAATTCAGCCATTATTCTAAATAACCAGTTATATTCAGATATTGATTTACCTATGTCATGCAATAAGGACAGCTTTAATAAATCTTCATTATTTGAATATTTCATAGTTCTTTCTAAAACTTCCAACGAATGATGTCTATCTGCTTTTGACATTTTCCAGAAAAGTTGCTCTAACTGTTCATTATCGAGAATTTTTGAAATTCTAATTTGATCTACAATACTTATATCTTTGTAAAATAAAAATCTTATAGCTCTTTTTGCTTTTAAAAATAGTTCATTCATGACCTTGGATGACTTTCTGTAAATGCCTCTTCTAAAAATTCTTTCGTAACTTTAGTATATATCTGCGTGGTTGAAACAGAGCTATGGCCTAAAAATTCTTGCACTGTCCTTAAGTCACATCCACCTTCAAGCATATGAGTAGCTGCACTATGTCTTAATGTATGCGGATGAACATCGGTTTGTAAAGAAATATTCTTAGCAGTTTTTTTTATTATTCTGAACACAGCAGTTCGATCTAATTTATTTTTTGATTTAGATAAAAAGAGTGGTTCTCCCCTGTTTTGCAAAAATGTTTCCCTAACATTTAAATATTGCATAAGGTTTTTGTATAACATAGATCCAATTGGTACGATTCTTTGTTTAGAACCTTTGCCTTTCAATTTTAAATATTTCTCATCTAAATCAATATCGGATATATTTATGTCACATAGTTCAGAAACTCTACATCCAGTAGAATAAAGTACATCAACAACAGTTCTGTTCCTAGAATCTAAATAAGTTTCATGATTGTAATAATTTATCATATTTTCAATATCAGTAATAGACAGTACTTCAGGAAGCTTTTTAGAAGATTTAAGTTTTATATCTGAAATATCTATTGATTCATAGTCTTCATTTTCATTTATGTATTTTAAAAAATTTTTAATACTGGAGTGCATTCGTTTCTTTGTTGATGATGAATAATTAAATTCTGACATATCTATAAAAAAATTATCTATATTTGTTTTTGACAAGTCTTGGTTTTGTAAATAATTAGATAATTTTGTTAAATCAGATTTGTATGAATCAACAGTGTTTTGAGATAGTCCCTTTTGATATAAAAGATATTCTGAAAATGAACTTATTGATTTATTAATCTTTGACTTTATGTTCATTTTTTACATTTTCATCAAAAAATTTTATTTCTTTTGATGCAGCTATAAATGAATTGAACATAGGTGCTGGGTCCCATGGCCTTGATTTAAATTCAGGATGAAATTGTGAAGCTACAAAGTATGGATGATCTTTAAGTTCAATCATTTCAACTAAATCTTCATCAGGTGATAATCCACTAAATACTAATCCTTTAGATTCCAATTCATTTCTGAACTTATTATTTACTTCGTATCTATGCCTGTGACGTTCATAGATTATTTCATTGTTATATATATCTTTAGCCATAGTGTCTGGTTGAATTTTACAAGGATAAGTCCCAAGTCTCATAGATGCACCGACATCATCTGCTTCTAAATCTTGATTAGGTAATAAATCTATAACAGGATTTTTTGTAGTTTGAGAAAACTCTGTAGAATTTGCGTCTGATATACCACATACGTTGCGCGCAAACTCAATTACAGCACACTGTAAACCTAAGCAAATTCCAAGAAAAGGTATTTTATTTTTTCTTAGATACTCGATTGCACCTATTTTTCCTTCAATTCCTCTATAACCAAAACCTCCAGGAACTACTACACCATTTAAATTTTTAAGATCTTCAATTTCATAGTTATCAGCATCTATCCAAACTAAATCTAAATTTACTTTATTTTGAAGACAAGAGTGTTTTAAAGCCTCTACGACTGACATATAGCTATCGGGTAAGCCAAAATATTTTCCAAGAATTGCTATTTTAACATTTTTGTTAACGCCGTTTTTTAATGAAAGCATTTCATTCCACCTTGATAAATCAGGGGAATCAGAATTTAATGCTAAACGTTTATTAACAGCTGCATCTAAACCCTCTTCATACATTTTGATAGGAACATCGTAAATATCATCTAGATCCGGTGCGTTAATAACATTTTCAAAACTCACGTCACAAAATAGTGAAACTTTACTTTTTATTTCATCAGTTAACTCTTGCTCAGATCTCAAAACTATTAAATCTGGACTTATACCATAGCTTCTTAGCATTGATACTGAGTGTTGTGTTGGTTTTGTTTTAAGTTCTGTACTTGGACCAATAAAAGGTACGAGAGTAACATGAACGAACATTACATTTTCTTGACCAAACTCTTTTCTAATTTGTCTTGCTGCTTCTAGAAAAGGTAGTATCTCAATATCGCCGACTGTGCCTCCTATTTCAGTAATTTGCACATCTACTTCATTGGATATGCCTTTAATTCTTCTTTTAATTTCATCTGTAATATGAGGAATAACTTGGACAGTTGCACCAAGATAGTCACCTTTTCGCTCTCTATCAATTACCTTTCTGTAAATGCTTCCAGTTGTAACATTTGCATCTTTTCTTAAATTAACTCCAGTAAATCTTTCGTAATGTCCTAAATCTAAATCTGTTGTAGCACCATCTTCAGTAACAAAAACTTCTCCATGCTGAAACGGATTCATTGTGTCTGGATCAACATTAATATAAGGATCTAATTTTTGATTGACAATTGATAAACCTCTAGCTTTGAGCAGGTTTCCTAGAGACGCAGAAGTAATCCCTTTGCCAAGACCAGAGACTACACCGCCAGTGACAAATATGTATTTGGTCACGTCAAAATAATAACAGGTTTATTTTTATTGTGAAGAACTATCTAAGTATTTGGTTTAAAAAGTGATCTAGTTTAGGCTTATTGCTTTCTTCTAAAACTTTCAGTGCATTAGCTGATAATTTATAAGTAAAGGACAGATCGTTGGGTTCGTTACATTGTTGTAATTCATTTCCATCAAACTGGACAGAGAAATCTTGATTCTTCTGAACAATAATTTTTACTTCAGAACGTTTATCTAAAACAATTGATCTTGGAAATTTTGTAAATGGAGATATAGGAGTAATTATTAATGAATCAATACTGGTTTGCACTATAGGACCTCCTGCAGAGTAATTGTATGCAGTAGAACCCATGGAAGTAGAAATTATAATTCCATCAGCTCTCAACTTTACGTCTTGATCATATGTTTCTATTTGAATATCTAACATACGTGTTGGGGAGTTCTTTATTAAAACTATTTCATTAAATGCTGGTTCTTGTTCATCATTATTTTGAATAATAGGAACTCTTTTCTTGAAGTTGTTAAAATCACTTTTTACTAATTCCTGTAAATTAATGGTTTCGAATGAATTTACTAAGTAACCAACTCTGCCAGAACCAAGATTTAAAACAGGTACAGAGTTAGTCCATCCTAGTTTCATAGCTTTAAGAGCTGTTCCATCACCCCCTATACTTATTATTAAATTAAAAGTATCTTTGGATGTATTTTCATAACTCTTGTCTTCAAGAATTAATTTCTCATAACTTATTTTTTGATTATCTAAATACTTTAGAAAATCAACAGCTTGTTTGGATTTAAGATATTTTTTTGAAGAAACAATTGCCAACTTAACCATAAATACATTATAGGTGACTTATAATGTTCATAAAGTGATACCTATATCAGATATAAATCCTGCAAGAAATACACCTGTTATTTCCAGAGTATTTATGATTTCAACCGTTTTGGTTTTTATATTGATACAACCAAAAAACCAAATTGAGTTAATAAATTTCTTTTATCAATACTCAGCGATTCCATGTGAACTTGTCAATTTTGCTCCATTATCAGAATCACAATTTTATAATAACAGTTGCTTTTATGATCAATTCAAAGTGATCTTTCCAAGCAAGAATTTATATTTAAGTGTCATTCTTGCAAATTTGTTTCATGCAAACTTTTTACATATATTAGGAAATTTATGGAGTTTTTGGATTTTTGGAAATAATGTTGAAGACAAACTTGGTAAATTAAAATATCTATTCTTTCTTTTATTAATAGGTGTAATAAGTATTGTTTCTCATACTTTTCTTAACCAAGAAAGTTTAGTTCCTATAGTAGGTGCATCTGGAATAGTTTCTGGATTAATGGGTGCTTACGTTTATATGTTTCCTAATGCAAGGTTATTAGTTCTAGTCCCATTTGGTTTCTTGTTTCCAACTACAATCAAAGCTAAATTTTTTATGATTTTTTGGTTTATTTCTCAAATATTTATTGCACTAGGTGATCAAAATATTTCCTGGGAAGCACATGTGGGTGGATTTATATTTGGTTATCTTTTATTAAGATTATTCAGTAAGAAAAGGTACGACATCTGAAAATTTATTAAGTTGTATATCAGCAATATTGACATCTAAATAATTTTTGATACCTGAGGACACTAAAAATGTTTTTGCATTCAAATTTTTTCCGAAAATAATATCTGTGTCAACCCTATCTCCTATTACAAAATTTACAGTAATTCTGTTTTGAATAAAATATGAACTGTAGTGATTACCAGATTTGCCTAAAGTAGGAATGCTAATTGACAATTCATCTTCTATGATTTTTACAACTGCTCCATTCCCAGCCTTCTCACCAAACTCAGTTGGAAATGTAAGATCCTTATTTAGGCTCAATATATTTTTACCTATACTTACACTTTTAATAATCTCATTTATTTCTGAAAAATTGTTTTCTTCTTTACGACCTATCAGGACTAATTCTGCATTTTCAAGACTTGTAACATTCATATTCAAATTTTTTATATATTTTTTTAAATTTTCTGATCCGTAAATAAAAATATTTAATTTATCGTCTGAGTACAGATTTTGAAAAATTACTAATGGTGTAATAATTTTTGATATATCTATATCTAATTGGAGTAAATTTTCAAGCTTATCTTTTATTTCACTAGGAGTTTGAGAGCTATTATTTGTTGTATAGTATATTTCAATACCTTCATTAATAATTTTCAGTAAGCCTTCTTTAACTCCATCAATTAAAGTTTGACCTTTGAATATAGTTCCATCAAGGTCTGTAGCGATTATGCTCACGTTTTTCTTCCATTAATAAAACTCTGGCTGTTATTCCATTAGCTTCATAAAAATTCTTTGCAACTCTATCACTTGGAAGAGTAATTGTTCTTAATGAAGATTGAATTGTTTCAACATAATTTCTTATACAATTTAGTAGAAAAGTACCCAATGAAAGTTCTCTAAATTCATCTTTTACAAATATTTCCGTGAGGAGTGAATATTCCTTATCTTGATGCAATTTTGCATAACCAATAGGTTCCTTTTCACATAAAAGTAAAAAATTTTTAGATTCACTCAAGTCTATATTTGAATAATAATTAATTAAATTTTCGTCAATATTTGACATTCTTTGAAAAAATGAATCAGACAACTGATTAGGAATTTCTATATCAGTCTCAACAGTAAAAGTGAAACCTAAATCATTATGCTTATGCACAATCAGAGCATACTTTTGATCTTGGTTTTGCTAATTGAGTATTTCTTAATACTAGAAAACAAACAGAACATGTAAACTCGTCATCTTTTTTATCATCAGCAATTTCATCTAGTTTTAAATCTGAGCTTTTTACGTTTCTTTTTTCTGCAGCATCAACAGACATAAAAGATCCTTCGGCTTCATCTACATCATCTACCGATTTTTTTTCAGTTTCTACCCTTGCTTCTAGAGATTCTGTTTCTACTTCCTCTTTTTCTTCTTCTTCTGGTGGAGTTTCAATCTCTTCAATATCTTCTTCTTCTAGGTCTTCGAGCGTAGGTTCTTCTAATTCTTCAGTTTCTTTTTTAGCCATATAACTCCTAACTTGCCTTAAATATTACTAAATTTTAAAACGTATGGCAGAATTTTCAATAAATATATTGGCTGGACTGCTTGCAAAGTAATCACCATCAATCTCTATTGGTACATCGCTTTTTAATTCAATTTTTGAGGCTTTTCTAACAATTACATCAGATTCCTTAAGGTGTAAACCCTTTTGAGCTAAGAAAAATATCTTCATTGCTTTAAGTTTTGATACTGCAAAAATTTGTACATTGAACTTACCATCTTGCAAGCTAGACTTTGGTGAAATATTCCAGCCTCCACCAAAGTATTGTGCATTGCATACACATATATTGAAAGCATTATTGTTAAATTCGAAATTTCCTAAATTTATTGATATTTTTTTGGCTTTAGCAAAAAATATTTTAATCCAAAAGCTAATAGGATATCTGAACCTTCGTAATATTTTTGGCATCTTTTCACTTACTTCTACTGAGGAAGCTAAAAATCCAATATTTAAAACATTTATAAAATATCTAGATTTATTTTCGGCTTCCACTCTTCCGACATCGACCTCATAATAAGAATCTGTAGTTAAGTGATTTATAGTTTCTTCAATATTTTGTGGAAGTGCAAATGTTCTAATAAAATCAGATCCGCTGCCAGCAGGTAGGCAAGCAACTTCTGGATTTTTAATACCATTATTCATCAAAGCATTAATCAATGAATTTAAACTTCCATCACCCCCGATAGTACAATATTGGTATTTGTTAGTATCTGAATACTCAACTATAACGTTATTGAGTTCATCAATTGATGAAGTTGAAAAGTATATAAAAGGAATGTTCTTACTTTTAAATAAATCTTCAATGTATTCTTGTGAAAGATTTTTTCCTCTTGAATTAAGGTTATGAATTACAATGTATGTTTTCATGACATAGTTTTTTGTATCAAATTATTATCAAAGATTTTATTTATATCTTCAAAGCTATCGTCTTCATAAATAATTGACAATTTTTTTGATATTTCAGATGCTTCTTTTGCTACCTTTATAAAATCACCAATATTCAAATTAAATTTATTTATTACGTATTCAATATTTCCAGATTTCATATATTCATAAAATACACTAAACCAAGATAAATTAATTTGTGTAGGTTTTTTAATACCATGCGAGTATTCAATTTTGTTAACTTTTTCTATAGAAGAATAAAATTTATTAAATAAATGATTAAATTCATCCTTAAGAGTAAATTCTAGTTTTTCATTACTTATTCCAGATGAAACATACATTAGTTTCATTTCAATATCCTGATCATTAATTGTATGGTACAAATGAATTGCTGGAATTAGATTATCTCTATAAGTTTCCTTTAAAACTTTACCTTTTATTGAGTCAATAAATCCAAGGTCTTTCAAAACATTGTGCTTTCCTTTAAACAATTCTTCTAACTTCTCAGTTTTAAACATATTTTGATAAGCAAAAAAACTTTTTTCCAGTAGTTCGATTGATTCCTCCATACTATAAATATTTAACAAGCTCAATATAGATGAATAACTAACAGAAAATGCTGAATTTAAATTGCTGGATTTGAGTGTAAATAGATTACTATACCAGTCTTTATTTATGCTTCTATCATATGAAAAGAAAGCATATCCCATATCATCTATACCCCTTCTCCCCGCTCGGCCACTCAGTTGCAAAAATTCCGACTGAGTAATTGGTCTGGTTTTTATTCCATCATATTTATGCAACCTATCAATAAAGATAGCTTTAGCAGGCATATTAATTCCTAAAGCTAATGTTTCAGTGGCAAAAAGAAATTTAATATATTTATTTAAAAATAAATACTCTACAAATTCTTTAACTATTGGTGCTAAACCAGCATGATGATATCCTACACCTCTTGACCACATCCACATATGTTCATCAAGGTTAAGGAGTGCTAACTCTTCGGTTGTTAGATCAGCAAATACTTCATCATATTTGTCCTTAATTTCATCTCTATTTTCAATTAATTTAAAATTATTCGATAATTGTCTTGCGCTTGATTCAACCCTTTCTCTTGAAAAGTAAAAAAATATGACTGGTAATAAATTTCTAGAATTTAAATATAATGCTTGTTCTCTTAAATTAGGTTTGTTAAATTGCGAATTTTTTTTCTCAATTTTAAATATATTTTTGTTTTTTTTATCTTTTGTTGATTTAATTATTTTTAAGTCTCTACTCGACTTGGAACTAGCAACTAAAGATATTTCTAAAGGAATAGGTCTTGTACTTGAGTGAATTAATGAGGTTGTTCCCCTTAATGAAACTAACCATTCTAAAAATTCATTTTTATTGTTAATGGTTGCTGAAAGACAAAGAAATTTTATATCTTTGTTTGCGTGTATCAATATTTCCTCCCACGTTGTTCCTCTTTCTTTGTCAGCAAGATAATGCACTTCATCTAAAATAATTAAACCTGTATCGTTTAACTTACTGTCCTTGCTAAAAATCATATTTCTTAATATTTCTGTAGTTGCTATAACTAATTCTGCATCTTTATCTATACTTCTATCTCCTGTAAGCAGTCCAGTCCTTATTCCTTGCCTATTAAAATCATTGTATTTCTGGTTAGAAAGTGCCTTTATGGGTGTTGTGTAGAAAATATTTTTTTGTTTTGATAAGTAATAATCAATTGATTTTTCGGCAATGTATGTTTTTCCTGAACCTGTAGGTGCAACAACTAAAACATTGCTCCCTTTTTTTACATCATTAATTGCATCTATTTGAAATTTGTCAGGAGTAAACATTGTTTTTTAATTATTCTTACTTAGATACAAAACCAACTCAATGAGCATATATAAAGGTATTGTAAATATAAATAGCGTTACTGGATCGCCTGTAGGTGTAATAATTGCAGAAAAAATTAATACGGCTACAAATATTTCCTTTCTATTATCTGTAAAAATGTTCCTACTAATGATGCCTCTTTTAATTAAAAAATAAATTACTAATGGTGTTTGAAATGAAATACCAAATAAAATTGAGATCCTCGAAATCAGTTGAAAATAATTTTGTGTTCTTAAAATGAAATTAGATTCATTAAATGATAATAAAAAATCTATACCTATAGGTAGTGTTTTGTATGCTGAAAAAATACCTAGATAAAATAAAGATATAAAAACAATCAAATACAATATAAAAAGTTTATGCGTTAGTTTTTCAAAAGCAGGTTTGAAAAAATATCCAATTATAAAAATAATTATTGGAAGGGATAAGGCTATTGACACAAAAAATGTATTTAAAACTTTAACTTGGAAACCTTCATATATTGTAAAAGCAACGAGATCATCCGTTGAGTATCCAGCATTCAATAATGGAGAAGTTAGTATTTCATAAATTGAGCCGTAATTTATATAAACAATTGTGAAAAATATTGAAACTATAAATATTGAAATTAATATTCTAAAATTTAATTCTTTAAAGTGTTCAAAAAATTTTTTATTATCCAAATTTATTCCTCTTCTAACCAGACCCATTTTTGCTCTATTGTTTCATCGCCAATAACTTTTCTAACTTGATCAGAATTAGAACTATTGAATACACGAAAAAATTTTCCTATTTTATCTTTATCTAGAATGCCTAGTGATATAAAAATTATTATTGTAAGTTCAATTAAACTCATATCTTTAATTTCTTTTTTAATTTATCGTTTCTATTTTTTAATTCATTTGTTATAAATTGTGGATAGATAATATCAATATTCTCATAGTTTTTGATGGCAAAATTTATAGCGTTTAATTCTGAATAAAATTTTGCTTCTACGTGCTTGTTTTTTAATTGATAATCATCTTTGTTTATATCTGTAAGAACCTTTTCATTTAAATATGTGAACTTCATTACAACCTCCATATTATTAGATTTTTTACTTTCTCTAAAGTCTTCAATAGATAATGAATCAACAATTCTATTAATTAAAAACGTCTTTGATTTTTCTTCGTTTAAATCAATTGCTTCTAAAACAATACCATCAGTATTTGTTGTCAATAAGATCGGTTGTATTCTATAGAAAGTTTCTTCTGTTGATCCGAGTTTTATATATGAGATTATGTTTTCCTCAAAAAATGTTAAGTTCTCAAAAACACCATCATTACTCTCATCTAATATTTCTAAATTAAAATATGGACTAACTACATTATAAAATTCTTCAATATCACTGTTATTTTTAACCAACTCTTTAAAAATTGAATTTGAAGTTAATAAAAAGACTAAATTAAATAACTCTCCATCGTTTATCTGAATTATATTTTTTAAAGAAGGATTAATACAAAACAATAGTTCCTGATTTTTATCATCATATTCATAGTCAATCAATAATTCACCTTGTTGTGAATAAATATCAGTGATTACTGACAATATATAAAATAAATCTTTTTCACTTATATTTAATTTTTGTACAAGTTTATTTATATTCCATTTTTCTTTATTTTGAATCAAAGAAAGCGCGCTCATAACTAACTGGAGATCAATTTTTTTTGGCATCTAATAATTCCTTTAAATTAACTGTAGAGTTTATTTTGATAATTTCGATTTCATCATCTAGCAATAGTAAAAATTTTATAAATCCATAGCTGTCATTTGTGGATACATTGCAGTGTAAAAATTCATCTTTGATTTCTAATTGCGTTTGATTGTGTGCAAATATATTTTTATTTACGTCATATAAATCTCTCTTTAATTTTATTGTTGCTTCAATAGAGTATTTCTCATTGTCCCAGGAAAAAGGGAAATTTTTATTTTCTATTTGAAATAAGTCAGCTTTATTACCAATTTTTAAATTATGTATTTGATCTAAATTGAACGTCTTAAGTGGTCCATTTTCTTCTCCGGCTAAATACCATTTATTATCAGAATATTTTAATCCTTGAGGTTTTACTTTTCGATATTTATCAAGGTAATCAAACCCAACTCTTCTTTTTTCGTTAATAGATTGGAGGATTTTTGATATTTTTTCACTTTTATCACTGTCATAATTACTATTTGATAAATATTTTTTGAGATATAAATAAGTGTTAATTAATTTTTCACTACTAATCTTGTCGGACTTAATAATTGATTCATAAATTGAGTAACCTGATAATGAGTAACCCTTGTCATAGGACCATTTATCATTCTCATACTGTATCAAATAACCAAAGGAGCGTAATAAATTTTTATCTCTTTCAAATGACCTTCTAAATGCTTGTTGATTTAAATCTCTGTAATCAGATATGCTATCTTTAATATTTTCCGTAGTGAGGTTTTGATTGTCACTTAATAAATTTAATAATTCAATTGCTCTTCTTAATACATTTTTCATTAATTAAATCACTTTTGAAACTTTGAAAACATAATTTAATTTTACAAATTTAAATAAATAAAATTATTGTTAAAAATTTATATATGTCTGGTGTATTGTAATATATACATTATGAAAGTTTGGATAGATCAAGACTTATGCACAGGTGACGGATTGTGTGAGGAAATTGCCCCTGATGTTTTTGTTGGGTTAGATGATGGATTATTTTATGTCAAAGAAGGAGATAAAATTTTCTCAGAAGAACACGGAAATGTTGGCGGCGCAGAAGGTTTAGCTGTTGTTCCTAAAGGACAAGAAGAAGCTGTTGTTGAATCAGCTGAAGAATGTCCTGGGGAATGTATAATGATTGAGCCTTAATATTTTATATATTTAGCAGAAATTAAAAATCCAGTATGTGAAACAAGTTTGTTTGAAGGTCTTACAATCTTTTCATCAACAACCCAATCTCTAAGAATTACTTCTTTTATCTCAATATCTTGAAATTGCTGTTCCTTTAATGCATCATTCATTCTCATTACTTGAGTCATAGAAGGTAAATATGATACCCAGGTAACACTGTTTTTTATTTTGTTATTATTGAAAAATTCCCATGGTTCAGGAACATCAGTGATTATTGCATCTAAGTTCTCATTAAGAGTTGTGTACTCAAAATTAACTAATTCTTGATTAATAAATGTTATATCATTATTTTCATCAGACAGTGTAGAGATATATCTAGAAATAGTTTTATCAGCTCTTCTTTGATTTATTTTTGATGAATCCAAACTGTATAACACGCCAGTGTTTTTTAAAATTGTATATAAATATAAAGTCAAAGCACCTGAGCCAGAACCAATTTCAAGAACCTTACTTGAATTATGAATATTTGACTCTAATACTATTTGAGCAACATCTTTAGGATAAATAATTTGAGGACCTCTTTTCATTAAAAGAACAAATTCTTTATAGGAAGGTTGATAAATTTTAAAATTAACTCCGGTAGATGTTTCAACTATTGATGGGATATATTTAATTTGAGAAAATTTAAATTTACCTTCATTGGTAGTAAATTCTTTATCTAAATCAATCACAGCTAAAAAATTATTATTTTTTGGCGTTTTTATAACTATAAGTTGATTGTCTATATTCAAATCTATAAAAACGCAAGAAAAGAAGCAACTGTTGTCAATAGCATGCCAACAGATACAACAATTACTATAATTTTTTGAAGTTTTTTATTCATTTAAATTTTTTGAAAATTTTCTTTTTAGTACTATTAAATTTTTCATATAAACGACCAATTATAAGACCTGCAAACAAATACCCTATTAATTTACCTTTATCATCATTTAATTGATTTTTAAGGTTTTCATAATCATTAGAAAAGTCATTCATCTTAATATTCTCCAGGATATCAATGCAAATATCAAGATACATAGTAACGCCATAGAAAAATAAATTAAAGCTTGAATGAAATATTGACCTGTAAATATTTGAGATAAGACAATTGCTAAACCAGTCAATAATAAAAGTGAAGAAATAGCTAAATAATTTCCAGCTTTAAAATTTTTTTTGGCATCCTTTATTGATTTTTCAATAGGATCTATGGTTTCAGACTCTAAACGATCAAGCAAGCTTTCTAGTGCTTTAATAGCTGATGAAGAAAAGTTAAACACTACGTATCTTTTCTGTTTTTTAATATCGTACCAATAACACCTTGTACTGTTGCAGCTACAGGAAGGGCTAATATAGCTCCTACTCCTCCTAAAGTGTAAGCTCCAAAAAGTGTGGAAAATACAGCTATCGCTGGATGAATTTCCATTGTTGATTTAGTAACTCGTGGACTTATAAAGTAATTTTCAATAATCTGATATGCAAGCAGTACAACAACTGTTGCTATCATTGCATTGGTTCCCAGTGAAATTGATGCTATAAATGGAACTAAGCCACCTAAAAAAGTTCCAACAACTGGTATTAATTGTGACAGAATTCCTGCAGCTACACCTAAAGCAATTGGTGATGGCAAGCCAATTAGTAAAAATGAAACAGATAAAACAATACTTGCTAAAACACCTAAAATTACCTTTGCAACAATGAAACCTCCTGCTTTAGAAACACCAATTCTCCACACTTGATCAATTGAAGAAGAGACGTTACTCGGTAATGATTCTTTTAACTTAACTCTCCAACCATCACCCTCACTAATCAAATAATAAGTAAAGAAAAAGATTATAAATATATGACCCAGAGTTCTTAACAATCCTTGACCAGCAAAAACTACACTTGATCCAACAGTACTTCCATAATCTTTGATAAGTGAATTGAACTGACTTTCTAAATCTAGTGACTGACTTGAGACTGCAAAACCCTCAACGTTTAAATAATTAATAAAATTATCAAAATATGTAGGCATTTGAGATGACAAGAAATATATTTCTTGCACCATTATTGGTATTATGGAAAATAAAGTAGCACCAATAACTAAAAGAATTAATGAAACTGCCACTAATGCAGCACTCTGTCTATTTATTTTTTTAGTTAGCCTATATACAACTGGTTCAGCAAGTGCTGCTAAAACAACTGCTACAAATAAATCAAAAATTAATGATTTAACTCGTAAAAAAATTAATACAGAAAAAGCAATGATTAGAACATATAAGAATGCCCTATTTAATAGCTCCTGTCGAGTTTCACCTTTTGGAAGATTCACAATTATTGGACCCTTGTATTTGATTTATAGTTACTATTTTGAATCAAAATCAAAACAAACAAAGCGATTGTTCCTGAAGAAAAATAAATTTCGAAATTTGTAAGGTTTTCATTAATTATATTACGAGTAAATAATGATGAAATAATAAATAAGATTGCTCCTCCAAGAATTCTTTTTTTATATTTGAGTCCTCGAACTGTAATATTTAAAAGAAGTAACCCAATAAATATTCTCCCTATACCCTCAAAAGTATTACTTCTTAAAAAGTAAAATTCTCTTAAAGTAAAAAATCCATCTTGACCAATACCACCTAATGTTAAATGAATTACTCCCAGTAAAACCAGAAGTGCAGAAAACCAAGCTAAAGCAAAATTATTTATTGAAAATCTTGCTTTAATAGGTGATGGCCATGGTTGTAATGGGTTTACTCTCTTTACTAAATTGGAAGAAAGTTTAAACATGCTCCTTTCATAGTTTCCAAAAATAAAAGCTGTAATTAAAAGTATTAATGGTGCGTAGTACAAATTTAATCCAAATAGATAAAAACTAAAAAATACAAATAAATGCCAGAGGTACATCGTATAAATATTTGAATGAATGTGAGAAATTACTAACCATATCTTTTGATTACTCAATATGTTTTCAATTATATTTTTTAATGATAAAAATAGGCTAATCAAACCAATAGACGCTATAAGATATATGGTCGTTGGAGGGTCTTCATTGTTAAGTGAAGTAAGTCTGTAACTTGCTAAAGATAAATAAGATTCAGAAACTGACATCTGGTAAAACAAATAACCATAAGTAAAAATTGTTATATACCTGAATACGTTTAGATTTACTTTTTGAATTTTTCCATCGGCAAAAAAATATCCAATTTGATGTATTGCTATCCAGAAAAACAAATAATTAAACAATTTTATATAAGATAGATTTAATGCAAAATTTATATTGTCAATAAGAATTGTCATAGTAATTAAAGTAAGTACAGTTGCATATGGGTATTTTTTATGTAAGTAAATTGTAAAAGGCGCAAAAAGAACCAATACGAGATATATTGAAACTAACCACAAAGGCCATAAAATAAATTCAATTGATGACATAATTCCGTCTTCAGATGTTGTTAAATAATTAGGAAAATTTTCTGACCTACTTAAAATATTTAACACTATTGTGCTTGAAAATATCCAAACAATCACAGGTCCTAAAAGTGTGTTGATTCTATCAACTAAATAATTCCACTGGCTTCCATCTCTACCAACATTTGAGTACCAAGCAATCAAATTATTAAAACCCATAGTAAAGAAAAAGAGCGACATACCTACAGTAAACCAGGTAACTACCATTAGAGATTGGGAGTTTGCAGAAAGATTTGATACAAATAGCTCTCCCCCAGAATCTTGTAATCTTAACAATAAAAATGAATTTATCATTAAGAAAAGAAGTCCAATTAATTTGGTAAAGTCAATAAAACGCTCCCTAGAAATAGAAGTATTTGCAACTTCATAAAAAACTGAACGCATGCTTTTAATATTTGGTAAAAATAAATTTACTATTTGTTTCACATAAATATAATACCTACATCAAGAGTGTTTAAAACAATATAATTAGATAGTGGAAATAGTCTTATACCAACCTGAAATAGCTGGAAATGTCGGTGCAATAATTAGGCTCGCAGCAAATTCTGGCATTTCTTTAAACCTAATTAAACCTTTTGGTTTTGATCTTCAAGAAAATAAAATAAGAAGGGCTGGTTTGGATTATCATGATTTATCAAATACTAAAACTTATAATTCATGGGAAGAATTTATAGAAACAAATAATAACAAAAGTATATGCTGTTTATCATCAAAAGGTATAGATTCATATTGGGATACAAATCTTAATCAGTTTGATTTCTTGTTGTTTGGGCCTGAGTCAATTGGATTGCCAGATGTAATTATTTCAAATTATAAAACAATTACAATACCTATGAAAGAAAATTCTCGAAGTATAAATCTGGCAAATTCGGTTGGTATAGTAGTTTTTGAATCTTTAAGGCAAGCAAGTGTTCAGTAAATTATTTTTTGTATTTCTTGGGGGCGGTGTTGGTTCAATATTAAGATATGGGACAAATTCCATAATTAATCTATATACAATTGGCCAATTAGGAACTCTTCTTGTGAATGTACTCGGTTCTTTTCTGTTTGGAATTCTGGTTTCAATTGGAGAGCAAAGAAGTGAATATTTTAATTTATTTCTTTTAACTGGCTTACTTGGAGGATATACTACATTTTCACAATTTTCTTTTGACGTTTTAACATTACAAAACAATGGAAATTTGTATTCAACAATTTATATACTGTCTTCAGTACTCCTTTCTATATCAATGGCGTTATTGGGTATATTTATAGCAAATAGATTTATAAATAGTTAATATTTAACTATGCCAACATTTGACATATCCTCTGAATACAACCAGCAAGAAGTTGTAAACGCAGTTGATCAAGCACATAGAGAAATATCAAATAGGTACGATTTTAGAGACACTGGGACTTTTATTTCATATAGTGAAAACACAATAACATTAAAGAGTAGTACGTCTGAAAGAATGGCAGCTGCAGAGCAGGTATTGAAAGAAAAGTTTGCTAAAAGAAATGTATCAGTTAAATTTTTGGGCGAATTTAAAGATGAAACAACACCTTCAGAAGTAAAAAGGTTCTTTAATTTAAAATCAGGAATTGATCAAAATTCATCAAAAAAAATTATTGCATTAATTAGAGAAAATAATAAAAAAATACAATGCTCATACCAAAATCAGCAAATAAGAGTTACGGGTAAAAAAAGAGATGATTTACAAGAAGTTATTCAACTTGTTAAAGAATCAAAAATTGAAATTCCTCTAAATTACGGTAATTTTAGAGATTAAATTTTACTTTTATTTTTTTAAATATAAACCTAGAAAAGATAACACTAATTAATAAGAAAAGAACCGTAAAATAGATTCCGTCTTCAAATTCTGTTGTAAAGAAATATGAAAAAAATAAGACAAAAAATCCGTAAAAAAATCTAAATATAGAAAAAATAATAAATGATCTAAAAAGATTATTGTTTTTGATCTTTGTTAATATTTTCAAATTAAATGTCTGTTTTTAGCAAATATATTGTAAACAAAATCTCTTATGCGTTTTGGAAATAACTTTAAAATATAAATTGATTTATAAAAACCGCCTAGAGATGCAACTGACATAATCACTGCATCAGAAAAATAATAGACCTTTTCTTCTTTTTTATACACTAAAGTATCAAGCATTATTTCCTTTTCTGATAGATTTTTTTGATCATTTAATTTCAAATTATTATTTTTTTTATTTATCCAATCTCCATATGCTGAGCATACTTTGCAGTTGTTATCTATAAATATTTCATTCATCAGAATTAAATTCCATACTTAAAGAATTAACACAATATCTTTCCCCGGTAGGCAATGGACCATCTTTAAACACATGACCGAGGTGAGAGTTGCAAGATTTACAATTAATTTCTGTACGAATCATCCCGTGAGAAAAGTCTTTTTTTCTTGTTACCTTATCAGCTATAGAGTCAAAAAAACTTGGCCATCCAGAATTAGAGTCATATTTTGTATCTGAATTAAATAATACATCTTTACATACAACACAAATATATGTACCTTTTCTCTTTTCATTTAAAAGCTCGCCTGAAAAAGGTGGTTCTGTACCACAGTTTTGAGTTATTTCTATCTGTTCATCAGTAAGATGATGTTTTTCTATTGCCATGTTTTTATTTAAGCAGGAATTAAGTATAAGTGTGAAAACCTAGAATCAGTTGTTTTTACACTTTCTTCAATTTTTTTATTTAATTCTATAATTTCTAAATCTGTAAATGAGTCGAGATAATCTACTTTTACAATTCCAAGATATTTATCTGTACCTATAGATACTATCTTGATGCTATTTACGTCTTTGACTCCTTCTTCCATTGATAATGCATTTTCAACAATTTTATAAGCATCTATGTTTACGGTTTCGCCTGTAATCAAATGTTTCATTTCGTAACCTAAAAATATACCTGAAACCATTAAAAGTATTCCTATCGAAATAGAGCTCATAGCATCATAAATTGAATTATTTGTAAAGTAAGTTAATAAAGTACCAATTAGAGCAAAAATCAATCCTAATGTAGCAGCAAAATCTTCGACAACAATTGCGATTAATGGGCCATCATTTGATTCTTTTAGTAATTTTAAAATTGGTTTTTTTTCTTTATTTCCTCTAAGTTTTTGGACAGCTTTAATTAATACATAAGTTTCTAATACGATGGAGATTGAAAGAATTGATATTGATATATAAAGATTATCTAACTCCTTTGGATGACTTAGAGCTTCTATACCGTGTTCTAAAGAAACCAATCCACCAACTGTAAATATCAATACCGCAACAACTAATGTCCAAAAGTACTCTTCTCGTCCTCTTCCTAGTGGATAAAGTTTAGGATTACTTTTTTTTGTTTGTTTAATACCAAACCACAGTAAAAATTGATTGAAAGAATCCACAAATGAATGTACAGCTTCTGAAAACATAGCGCTTGAGTTGGTTATAAATGCTACAAAAGACTTAATTAGGCCAATAAAAAAGTTTACAGAAAGAGCTAGAAAAACGGTTTTTGATGAGTCTTGTTTAGCCATTTAACCAAGCTCTCAAATCCTGATATCCACCAATTCTTATATCATCAATAAAGACTTGGGGTACAGTTTTTACGTTGTCGCCAATATTTTTATAAAATTTAACTCTTTCAGCATCATTGGATAGATCGAATTCTTCAAAATCAATTGAGTGAGCGTTTAATAAACCCTTAGCTCTATCGCACCAAATACATTGATCTTTAGTATAAATTTCTACTTTCAATTGTTTTCAAATGTAGTAAAAACTTCATTGGTAGTTTGAGTGACTCTAATAAATGTTGTGCATTTTGGAAGGTCCTTAAGAGTTTTTGCACCCACATAAGAGCATGCTGATCGAACTCCCCCAAGAATAGCTTGCACTGTGTTATCAAGTGGTCCTTTATATTTTAATCTAACTTTCTTTCCTTCTGGAGCTCTGTGTTCTGCTAAATCTCCATAATAAGTTTGCTGAGCTTTTGTAGAGGACATTCCATAAAAATCTTTGTATCTAATACCATCATCATCCTCAACCAACTCACCTCCAGATTCTTCATGTCCAGCAAACATTCCACCTAACATAACAAAGTCTGCTCCAGCGCCAAAAGCTTTTGAAACATCTCCTGGAAATTTACACCCTCCATCAGCCATAACGTGACCACCTAGACCGTGTGCGGCATCTGAGCATTCAGAGATAGATGAAAGTTGTGGATATCCCACTCCAGCAACACTTCTAGTTGTGCAGACTGAACCTGGACCTATACCAATCTTTACTATATCTGCTCCAGCAAGAATTAAAGCTTCTGTCATTTCTCTTGTAGCAACGTTGCCTGCAATTATTATTTTATCTTTAAAAGTATCTCTATATCTTTTAACAGCATTTATAAAATCTTCTCTATATCCATTAGCAACGTCTATGCAAAGGAATTTTATATTATCATTTAATTTAAAAATATCTTTTGCAAGTTGCATGTCTTCATCTGATTGGCCCACTGTGACTGCAATAAAGTTAGGATCTAATTTGTCAATTGATTGTTTCCAATCTTCAACAGTGTAAAACTTATGGACTGCAGTAATCATTTTATGTTTTTGTAAAGATATAGCAGTTTCAAAAGTTCCTGTTGTATCCATATTTGCGGAGACTATAGGTACACCGGACCACGTTAAAGATGTATGTCTAAACTTTAAGTCTCTGTCAAGCTGTACTTCAGATCTGGATACTAAGGTACTTCTTTTAGGTCTAATTAAAACATCATCAAATGTTAATTTTATTTCGTCTTCAATTCTCATTATTTACAAAAGTATTTTATGCTATTTAACAGGTAAATGTTAGTTAAATTTCCATTTTTTGCTGCTGGTATAAATTATTTCCCTGGTGAAATTTCAGCGTTAAGAGTTTTTGAACCAAGATATTTATTACTTATTGGAGATTCAATTGTTAAATCAAAAAGTTTTTTGGTTGGAAGAAATATGGAAGAACTTGGCCAAGTTGTTTCTGAAGTAGAAATTTTAGAGCATCAAGACATATCTAATGCTGAACAACTTGTAGTGATCGAATGTAAAAATTTATACAAAGTAAAAGAAATCATAACAGAAAATGAATACCCTATTTGTAAGATAAATGATCATAATGATGTGGGTTTACCACCTGGTGTAAATGAACTTGATATTTTAGAAAAAAATATTAAAAAAATGACAGCAAAACTTATTGAGCAAGGATTGAATACAACTATTCCAGAATTTTTGGTAGATAGCGAAAATAGAATAAATAAACTTTGGGAATTATGTATTTATACACCAATGGACCTGGAAACGAAAAACTACATATTAAATCAAAATGATATTTTTAAAAGATATGAAACTTTGTTTAATTATGTAGAGACTGTTCTCAATTCTTAAACGCAATCCATTTGTTAAAAAAGTTATGCATCGTTTTTTCGAGTTGTTGAGAGTTGTCTTTTAAATAATTTAATTCAGAATGTACGTCATAATTTGCTAGTTCTTCTTTAGACAAATCACTATCATACCAATTTTCAAAAAGATCTAATTTAATCTCAGGGTGAAACTGAAGTGCCAAAGAATTTTTTATACTATAAATTTGTGGATATTCTGTTTTAGCAATCAGAGTTGCTTCTGGGGGAATATTAAAAGTGTCCCTATGCCATGAAAAAACTTTAGTATTTTTAAAATCGTCAAATAAGGAATCATCAATAAGGAATTCTAAATTTTTAAAGCCAAACTCAATATTTTTTGATAAAAACGCAGCTCCACCCATTGCGTCAGCAATTAATTGAGAACCTAGACAAATTCCTAAAATTTTTGCATTTGAATTTATTGCATATTTTAACCATTCTTTTTCTTCTTGGAGGTAAGTGAACTTTTGATCATCATACGAACCCATATGACCACCTAGAATTATGTAATTATCGTCTAAAGAAAGATCATCCCAATTAATATCCCAAGCGTTAATTGAAATTATATTATTTGGGAGAGATCCAGCAGTAACTTCTGAATCATTAATAATTGCTATTGTACTTTTATTCATTGTTTGTGCGCGGAAGAGGACTCGAACCTCCACGGGTTTTACCCCACAGGATCCTTAATCCTGCGCGTCTACCAGTTCCGCCACCCGCGCAAACCTAATCTAAAAACCAGAATAAAGATAAAGTCGTTGCAGCAAATAATAGTGCAACTAATGCAGTGATTCTTCCAAGATTTCTTTCAGCTAAAGTTTGACCTATATTTCCTGATGAACCGGGTCCACCAAGCATATCTGACAAACCACCGCCTTTACCGCTATTCAACAAAACTAAGGCAATAAGAGCTACAGATATAAGAACATGCACACTGATTAAAACTGCTGTAATTGTATCCATATTATTAACACTAACCTTTCTTATCAGTTATCTTTGACTGCATTTCAACTTCTTTAGCAAGATTGTTAATTGCTTCTTCGTCACCTAAATAACCAATTTTTTCAATATTATTATCTGAAATATTATATGCTAGTGGAATTCCAGTCGGAATGTTAACGTCCACTATTTCTTTGTCAGATAAATTGTCGAGCAATTTAACCATAGCTCTTATGCTGTTGCCGTGGGCTACAACTAAAACGGATTTTTCATTAGCTGTTGCTATTATTTGTTCATACGTCTTTACAACCCGTAAAACAACATCTTTTAAAGATTCACCTAGTGGTAGCTTTGATTCAATATCATTATATAATTCGTGAGTTTTTGGATCATGTTCTGAATTTTGCTCTGCCATAGGAGGTGACGTATCGAAACTTCTTCTCCATATTTGTACTTGTTCTTGTCCATATTTCTTTGCTGTTTCAATTTTATCTAAGCCTTGTAGAGCTCCATAATGTCTTTCATTAAGCTCCCACTTTTTCACATTTTCAAAAGTAATATTCATTTTTTTATAACTTTCAACGATATGGGCAGCAGTATTAATTGATCGTTTTAAATAAGAGGTAAAACAGATTTCTGGATAAAAGTTATTATCAATCAAGGTAACACCAGCAGTTTTTGCTTCAACTTCACCCCTTTCAGACAAATCTATATCAACCCATCCTGTAAATTTATTTTCTAAATTCCAGAGGCTCTGACCGTGTCGTATAAATACAAGATTCATAAATTAACACTTTTGATAATATCAACGAATTTATCTGCATCTAGAGATGCTCCACCAACTAATGCACCGTCTACAATACTAGTGTTTAATATTTCAGAAGAATTATCTGGAGAGACGCTTCCACCATAAATTAATTTTACAGTTTCATCTGAAAAGTAAGGCTTATCAGAAACTAAGTCCTTAACAAAATCTAATACTTCAACAATATTTTCTATAGATGCAACTTCACCAGTGCCAATTGCCCAGATAGGTTCATAAGCTAGTACTAACTTATTAACCTTGTCTTTTCTAACACCTTTCAAACCTTCATTTATTTGATTTTTGATAAATTCTAAATATGAACCTTCTGATCTTTGTTCCAGACTTTCACCAAAACATAAAATTGGAAATATTTCATTTTCTAATAATCTGGTTAATTTAATGTTCACATCATTGTCAGTTTCATTAAAATGAAGTCTTCTTTCAGAATGACCAATAATTGAATAATCTATATTTAATTTTTTAAGCTGCATAGCTGAAACTTCGCCAGTAAATGCTCCATCACTATAGGTAGATACATCTTGAGATGAAATTTTAATTTTAAGATTATCTGTAGAAATTACAGTTTGTAAAGATCTCAATGAAGTGTGCGATGGTGATAAGACTATGTCTATTTTTTCTTCTATATCCTTATCTAATGAATAATTTATTTTCTGTAGTAATTGAATACCTTGTAAATGATCAAGATTTAATTTCCAGTTTCCAATTATTATTTTTTTCATTATCAAATTATAAGTGATTTGTATTTGTTTACCCCTGGTAATTTTTTTCCTTCAAGATATTCCAAAGACGCTCCGCCACCAGTTGATATATGATTAAAGTTTTTTTTATCAGAAAATTTATTAATTGCACTTACAGAATCCCCACCACCAATACATGTATATGCAGATGAATTAGAAATAATCTCAGTTATTTCTTTAGTTCCATAACTAAATGCCTCTTTTTCAAAAATACCCATAGGTCCATTCCAAAAAATATTATTTGATTTTTTTAGTATTTTTCTAAAATTGGAAACGGTTTGAGGTCCAATATCAACACCTATATGATTGTTTTTAAAATCATCTAACTTTACATTTTCTCTAACTGAACTATCTATTGAGTCAGTAACACCAAAGTCTATTGGTAATATTATTTTTTTTCCAAATCTTGAATTAAGAAGCTCCCCTGCTTTTGAAATAAATGACTCTTCTAGTAATGATCTTCCAATTTCATGTCCTAAAGCTTTTAATAAAGTAAAGCACATTCCTCCACCAACCATAAGATATTCAACTTTTGGCAGAAGCTTTTCAATCAGATTAAGTTTGTCTGAAATTTTTGCTCCACCAAGTAGGACTGCGTAACCGGATTCACTATTATTTAACAATCTGTCTAATTCATGTATTTCTTTATCCATTAAAGGACCTTGGAACGATTCTAAGTTTTCACCAAAGCTAACAACTGATGCGTGTTCTCTGTGGGCTGCACCAAATGCATCAAATATATATGAATTAAAAGGTTTTATAATTTGATTAGAGAATTTCTTATCATTTTCGATCTCCCCTTTTTCAAACCTTAAATTTTCTAAAAGAAATATTTTAGATTCTGATTTTTCAATCTGTTCTTCAACTTTTTCACCAAATACTTCTTCAATAAATCGAACCTCTTTACCAAGAAAATCTGACATGCTTTCAGCTACAGGCCGTAAAGATAAATTTAAATCTTTACCGTTAGGTCTGCCCATATGACTTGTAAATGTAATTGTTCTTGACTTGTCTAAAATGCTT
>CACHJT010000005.1 GCA_902580215.1 uncultured Candidatus Actinomarina sp.
CCAGAATATAACCTGCCTCTATACGTTAGATCTTCTACTGCTAAAACTGATAGCAGTGAGGAGTCTTTCATCATAGAAATAAAATCATTTCCGAGTGCAGGAAGCATGTTACGAAAAGCTTGAGGCAAGACTATATGTCTCATTACTTGTCTTTCAGATAAGCCTAACGATGCACCACCCTCTCTTTGACCTACAGGTACAGATTCAATTCCGGCTCTAAACACTTCAGCAATATATGCTCCATAAAATACTGAAAGTGCAATTATTGCTCTAACCAACATTGGAACATTACCATTATTAATGTTGAAAAATTCGGCAGCTCTAACAACTACTACGAAAGCAATTGTAAAAATAAGTATAAGAACGGGCACTCCACGTATAAATTCGATGTATGTTCTTGAGATTGTTCGTGCAAATTTATTCTTGGAAATCCTTCCTATTCCAGAAATCAAACCAAGAAATAAGGCAATTATGAATGATATAAATGTTGAAAGAAAAGTAATTGTAAGCCCGGGCAGTATAAAATTAAAAGCTTTGTTGTATTCAGGTTCTGAATAGATCATGAATAGCATATAAGCTATTACTCCACTTAAAATAAGGATCCACCAATTATCTGGTTTAAGAAGATTTTTTATTTTCATTTATATCCATAGTAAAGCAATAGGCACGGATATCCGTGCCTATTACAAATTTAAATATAAGTAAACTTTTACTTATACTTCGCAGTCCTCTGGAAGATATTCTTCTGGAATGTTTTCATCACATTCTGCAATATCATCATAGGTTACTGAAAAGTCAGGTGAGAAGAACTTAGCATTGATTTCTGCAAGTTTTCCACTTTCCTTCATAGCTGCCAATCCTTTGTTAACTACATCTACTAATGGGCTTCCATTAGGAAATGCGAAACCGAGTTGCTCAGAAGTTAAGTCACCACCAACCAATTTAACTTGGTCTTTGTTGGCTCCCATATAACCTAAACCAGCTGTTTCATCAATAATTGATGCATCTGCATCACCAGAAATAACAGCTTGGATTGCAAAGTTAAAATCATCAAAAGCTTGGACTTTATCTTCTCCAAGTTCTGAAACTGCAAACTCATAGTTTGTAGTACCTTTTTGAGTTGCTACTGTATAGTCTCCATTTTTGAGATCATCAATACTTGTAATTTCAGTATTTCCAACTGCGACAAGTACTCTTTGTGCTAAATTAATATATCCATCTGAAAAGTCGATGATTTCATCTCTTTCAGCTGTGATAGTAATTCCATCACCTGCGACCATGAATTGACCGTCAGCAACTGCTTGTATCATTCCATCCCATGCTGCAGGTATATAAACTGGTGTGAAGTTCATCAACTCACCCATGTGATTAAAGACATCATAGTCCCAACCTTTTGCTACACCGTCAGCGGCATCAATATAGTTAAATGGAAGATACGCATTTTCTACAGCAAATGTAAATTCACATCCACCTAGATCAGGTAATCCGTTTTCTCCTGTTGTAATTTCTACCTCATCACAAGGTGTAGCGTCAGCGCCTCCACACGCAGCTGCAACCAATGCGAGAACAAAAATTAAAAGGAGTGATTTCTTAGTTTTCACTTAGTAAACCTCCGTTTTCTTAAGTAATGATTATTGCATAAAAATGCATATAAATGCATAATTATACATATTTTTTATTCATCTAATGTATTTTTATAAACTGGTGGTCTTTTATCTAAAAATGCTGACATTCCTTCAGCTGCATCTGAATGAAGAAATCTTTTATTTTGGTTTTCTGTTTCTAAATCTAACGATTTACTGAATGTTTTGTCCAAACCTTCTCTTATTTGTTGTTTAATCATGCATATAGATATGAAACTTTGTTTGTTTAAACTTTCTATTAATGATTCGAATTCTTTATCCATGTCTTCCAAAGAACATAACTTATGTAAAACACCGAGATTATTTAACTCAGTACCATTAATTTCATTTGATGTCATCATTAAAGATTTTGCTTTTTGAATTCCAATAATTCGTGGTAGAACCCATGAACCACCAAAATCAACAACTAAGCCTCTCCTAACAAAAACTTCAATAAATCTTGTCTCTGGTGTAGCAATTATAAAATCACTTAAAAGCATCATATTAGAACCCGCACCAGCAGCAATACCATTAACAAGCGAGATTACTGGTTTTTTACAATTCCATAAAGTTTCTGCAGCATTTGATACATCTTCCATTAAGGAGTTAATATTTTCACCCAGTTGTGCTCCAGCAGAATAATTACCATTAATATGTTTAATTACTAAATACTTCTGATCACTTTTTTCAAAAGATTCAATTTCAGATTTTAATGATTTCCAATCTCCTGAACTTATAGCATTAAGAGAAGCTTCATCATTAAAATATAGATACTTAATATCGTTTTCAATTTTTGATTCAAGAACCATATTTCAAGTTTAATATATTTTAATTTAGAATGTAGTTATGGGATTTGATCCAAATAGACCTTATAAGGCAAATAAAACTGACTATATCAATATTATTTTTGCCTTCATACTTACGGCAATTGTTGTTATATGGGCTTTAAGCTAAAAGATTTTCTATGAATATTTGATAAACCATATTTTGAAATAGCCTCTCTATGATCTTTTGTTCCATAACCTTTATTTTTTTCAAATGAATATTCAGGGTATTTTTCTGAAAATTTGATCATTAAATTATCTCTAAGGACTTTTGCGATAATACTTGCTAAAGCTATTGCTCTACAATTATCTTCTCCTCGAACCACAGAGATAGATTTAAAGTCGTTAATTTTAAAATGATCAACATATACTATTTCATTGCCAGTGTAAATATCTGAGATTGAGTCAGTTAAAACTTTTTCATTAGCGTTCTTGATTCCAAATTGATCAATAAAAGTATTTGATGATTCATTAAATGAATACTCAATGTTATTTTCTTCGACCATTGAAAATATTTCTTCTCTTTTTTTTGCACTAAGTTTTTTTGAATCTTTTACGTTAGTTAATAGTGCTAAATGTGAATAATTAATCTTTACCGCTGCAGCACATATTGGACCAGCAAAAGAACCTCTGCCAACTTCATCTGCTCCTATTATGTATTTAGCTGGATCTTCTGACCAAACTTTATCTTCAATCATTTATATTTGTAAAATTTTCAAATGGGAAAATCACATAATAAGCTTTCCCAACAATATTGTTGTAAGGTATTGTTCCGATGTATCTAGAGTCTTGGCTGTTTATTCTGTTATCTCCTAAAACAAATATTTCTCCATCAGGGACAACATATGTTTGGTCTTTGAAGTATCTACCCTCTTCAATATTAAGCACAACAAATCTATTGTTATTTACAAATACTTCACCTGATTGATTAATAACAACTTCATCACCACCAGTACCAATAACTCTTTTAATTAATGCAGTATTTAAATAAGTCTGATCATTTGTTAGTTTCCAAATCTGTAAAGACTCTATAAATTGGTCATAATAATTTTCATCAAACTGTGTTTGCGGACCATAAAAAACAACAATATCACCTGTAGTTATATCTGTTTCTATAAAGGTATTCTTTACTACTAAAACTCTGTCATTAACTTGTAAGGTTGGTTCCATAGAAGATGATGGAATGAAATAAATTTGTACAAGAAAAGTTCTGACTAATGTAGCCGCAACAATAGCTAGAACAATTATTAGTGATGACTTAATTAACTTCTTTATAATAATAAAAGTTTAATTACGATCTTCTTTTATTTTGGCTGATTTACCAACACGATCTCTTAGATAATAAAGTTTAGACCTTCTTACTTTACCTTTTCTAATGACTTCAATAGAGTCAACAATTGGCGCATGAACAGGAAAAATTCTTTCGACACCAACACCAAAAGAAAGTTTTCTAACTGTAATAGTTTTATTTACTCCTACACCATTGATAGCAATAATTACACCTTCAAAAGTCTGAATTCTTTCTCTATTTCCTTCGGATACTTTTACGTTAACTTTTACAGTATCTCCAGGACCAAAGGAAGGTAAGTCTTCCTTTAAGAATTCGTTTTCAATGCTTTTTATTAAGTCCATAGTTGCTCCAGATGAGAATTATATAATTAAATTCAGTTTATATGTCTTTTAAATTATTCTTTTTCCATTCATCTATTTTTTGATGATTTCCGGACAAAAGTACCTCTGGTACTTTCTTATTTTTAAAGATTTCAGGTCTTGTATAGACAGGATAATCAATTTTATTATCTGTAAAAGTTTCACTTTTTAATGATTCAGGATTTCCTAACACATCTGGGATTTTCCTAATCAATGCCTCTAATAAATACAAAGCTGGGATTTCTCCCCCGGAAACAACAGATTGGCCAATTGATATTTCATAATCAGAATGAATTTCTAAAATTCTTTGATCATAACCTTCATATCTACCACATACTAAATTAATTGACTTGTATTCAAGTAATTCACTTATAAGATTTTCATTTAACTGTTGTCCTGATGGGGTTAGAAAAACATTAATATCTGCCTTGCTGGAAGTTATAGCTTTGTCTAATGGTTCTGGCATCAAAACCATTCCTGGCCCACCGCCATATGGAGCATCATCAACTTGTTTATATGTTCCTATGCCATAATCTCTTAGGTTTGTTGAATTTATAGCTACTAAATTATTTTTTAATGCTTGATTAATAATCCCGGTATTTTTCCATTCTTCAATTAGATTTGGAAATAATGTTATTACATTGTAAGAATTCATTTTTTTTCTAAAGAATTTTTTGTATCGCTGAATTTTGTATATAAAGTATTTCTCAAAATTGGATTTTTATTTTCAGACTCAATTATTTGAATAAATTGATCTTCAGTTGTTTCTTGCCCATGATCTGCTCCTGAAGCTCTGCTAATGTTTTCATTGATCAAAGTACCACCTAAATCATTAACACCAGCATGAAGTAGTTTGCCTGCTCCATCATGACCCAATTTCACCCAGCTTGCTTGAATGTTGTCTATTGAATTTACAAAGTAAATTCGTGCTAATGAATGAATAAGAACAACTTCATCCCAAGTAGGTCCTGGCATACTTTTACCTTGTAAGTAAATAGGAGAACCCATATGTACAAAAGGAAGAGGTACAACTTCAGTAAATCCATTTGTTTTGCTTTGAACATTTTTTATTAATGAAAAATGATTAACCCATGAATCTATATCATCAATATGACCAAACATAATTGTTGCTGTAGATTTTATCCCTAAGTTATGAGCTACTTCCATTACATATGCCCATTGCGAAGAAGTTATTTTATCAGGGCAAAGATATTTTCTAACTCTATCGTCTAATATCTCAGCAGCAGTTCCGGGAAGTGTGTTTAGTCCAGCTTTTTTTAACAGCCTTAAATACTCCTCAACACTCAAACCAATAGTCTCTGCACCTTGCCAAATTTCTAAAGGAGTGAAACCGTGAATGTGCATTTCTGGAACAGAAGCTTTTATATCTTCTACCATTTTTAAATAAAACTCTCCCGTATAGTCAGGATGAATGCCGCCTTGTAAACAAACTTCTGATGCACCCATATCATATGCTTCGACAGTTCTTTCAACCACTTCTTGTATATCAATGGTGTATGGTTTTTCTTTTAAATTTAAACTATTAGGACCTTTAGAAAATCCACAGAAACCACATTTGTAATAGCATTGATTCGTATAATTAATATTTCTATTCTTTACATAAGAAACATTATTTCCGTTTTTTAAAAAATTTAACTCGTTAGCAACATTTGCTATATCATTTATTTTTTCTCCTGCGGTATTAAACAATACTCTTAAATCATCATTATTAATTTGATATCCATCTAATACCCTTTTCAATAATGAGTCAATTTCAGAATGGTTGATTTGACTTTTATTGTTAAAGACAAAATTATTTAAATTTGGGATATTTTTCCCACTACCAGGAGACCAACTTGTCTCTTCTCTTCTAAAGCCTCTGACATTTCTAGTTTTTAAGAATCTAAAAAATCTTTCTTTATCAAATTCTTCTCTTGCCTCATCAATAGAAAATACGGGAGAAAGCAAAGTTCGCTCATAGAAATTTAGACCTTCTAGGTTTTGAAGTTCTAATATCTGTTCGGAACTCCAGTCCCTGAGGAGTAAATCTGAAACTCCTGCATTAGCAAATTCAATTGCTTCCTCAATTGTTTCAACATATGTCGATGTTATAAAACTTGTTTTTGAGTTAATAGATTTAAGGAATTGTAGTTCTGATTTAGTAGAAATTAAAATAGTGTGTGGCTTTAGTCTGTCGATAACTTCTAATGCGATTTCAATATTATTTTTAAAAATGTAAATCAATCTTTTTGGATGTACAGATTTAAACTCCTTCCAGTTTTCGTCAGTAACCATCCATGCGTCTGCATTTATAGTGATATCCTTTGATACTGTTTGAAATTCCTTATTATGTAAATTATCCGTATTTACTGGTACATCACTTTTTATTAAGAATGTAGAAGTTCCCTCTTTTTTTCTTGAATTTAAATATATTTCGTTGTCGTTATCGCATGGTCTGATTCGAAGAAAAGAAATGTTATTGTTCATTGTGTTCTTTTGGATATCCATCTGTATCAATAATATTATTAACTTTTTCAAAAATTTTACTATTTAACCATTCTTTTTTTATAAATTCGGGATAAACGGGTAATCTCTTTTTTAGGACTTGACCTGTACTTGAAATATCTAATTTTAATTTATTTATATTTGGCCATAAATGATCTGGATTTACCCAATCAATAGTTAATGGAGATATTCCACCTAAATCATTAATGCCGCTTTTTAAAAATATTGTTATATCTGGTGAAAGATTTGGTGGAACTTGAAGAGATATATGTGAAGGGGCATAAATTCTAGTTGTGGCAATGATTCTTAAAAATAAATCATTTGTTATTTCAGAACTATTCTTCATTAATGTATTTTTCTTTGCTCTGAAATTTTGTAATATTACTTCCTGAATTGCAGAGTTCTTTTTTAGATAATCAATTAAATTTGATATATCATTTACAATTTCTTCTTTTGTTGAGGTTAAACCAAGAAGTAATCCAGTTGTGACTGGATATTTTTCTTCTAATGCATTGTTAAGGGTATCCAACCTTAAATCAATATATTTAGTATCTGTTTTGTAATGAGCTTTTCCCTTATCGTATATATTTTTTGAAAATGACTCAATCATAACCCCACCAGATGGTGAGTGTTTTTTTAACTCTTTTATCTCTTGTTTGCTCATTAAACCAGGGTTGGCGTGAGGAAAAAGATTAAATTTCTCATTTACAACCTTCATAGAACTAATTAAATAATCATGAGTTGAGGAATGGCCTAATTCTTTAAGTTGGGTTAAAGCAAAATCCCATTTGAGCTCTGGCTTATCTCCTAAAGTAAACAAAGCTTCATAGCAACCAGCTTCATCACCAGCTTCTGCTATTGAGATAACCTCTTCTTGATTTAAATAAGTTCCACCCTCTTTTGGAGATTTTACAAATGTACAATATCCACAATTATCTCTACACATTGTTGTTAGTGGAATAAAAACTTTAGGACTATATGTAATATTGCCGCCAAAGTAATTTGTTTTCTTCTCAAAAGCATTAGCTAACAGCTCTTCAGTTGAAACTGATCCAAATATGGAATCATTAATTTTTCTTGTTAATTCAGTCATAAATAATGGTTTTAAGGTATATTATTAGTTGATTGTAACAACAATTAATCAATAATCTTGTGAGGGTTAATGACAAATGTATCTTTAGTTGGCTTTGGAAGAATAGGTAGAGATCTATTTAGGCAGACATTGGGTGATAGTGATATAAATATTGTATCCATATCAGACACTGCTGATAAAGCTAACTTAATTTATTTATTAAAGTACGACTCAATTTACGGAAAGATAGACGCAGAAATTGAGGAATCTGAAACTGGTATTGTTGTTAATGGTAAAGAAATCATATTTAATTCTTGGAAAAATGGTGACGAAGCAAATTGGGATGAACTAAACACTGACATCGTAGTTCTTGCAACTGGAAGACCAAAGACTAAAGAAGAAGTTGATAAACATTTATCCAAAGGTTGTAAAAAAGTTATCGTTGCCTCAACTCCCGAAAATTTTGAAGATATACAAATATATGTGCCAGGTGCAAACGATGAAGCTATAGATTTAAACTCAAGTGTATTTTCCTTGGGTTCCAATACAGCAAATGCAGTTGCACCTATTCTTAAAGCTTTAGATAGTAAAGTTGGGGTTGAAAGAGCATTTCTGACGACTGTTCATGGATATTCAAATTCAAACCGTTTAGCAGATGTAGCAGGAGAAGGTTTTAGACTTAACAGAGCGGCTGGTGAAAATATTATCCCAAGTATTACTAAGTCTTCTGAGGTAATATCAAATGTTCTTCCATTCATAGAAGGAAAGATAGCTTCATCTTCTATGACAGTACCAATTCCTGACGGAAGTACAGTTGATTTGACAATTGATATCAAAAACGAAACAAGCATTGAAGATATCAATAAAATAATTGAGGATGCTTCCAATTCTGATTTAAAAAACATTATTGGGTTAACATATGATCCAATTGTTTCTTCTGATGTTGTAAGAAGTACACTCTCGGGTTTAGTGGACGGGTTAGCAACAATGGGTATTAATAATAAAAAAATTAAACTCATTATTTGGTTTGATAATGGTTGGGGTTATGCAGCTAGAATTGTCGATACAGTAAAAAAGCTTGGTCAGGTGTTATAAATGGGTAATGTAGCAATAAATGGTTTTGGAAGAATTGGACGTTCTATATTAAGAATAATTGTTGAAAATAATTCTGATATAAATGTTGTTGCAATTAATGACCTCGGTAATTATGAAAATCTTGCATATCTTTTGAAACATGATTCTGTAATGGGCATTTTGGATAGTGATGTACAAGTTGATGGAGACAATCTTTTAGTTGGAGATAGAGTTATCAAACTTACCTCAATAAAAGATCCCGCTGAGCTTCCATGGAGCGAATTAGATGTGGATGTTGTAATTGAATCAACTGGAATTTTTAGAGATAATGAATCCCTTAATAAACACATATCTGCTGGTGCTAAAAAAGTATTACTTACTGTACCACCCAAAGATGAAATTGACGCAACAATAGTTTTAGGTGTAAATGACAATGACTTAAAGCCAGATGATAAAATTGTCTCTAATGCATCATGTACTACAAACTGTTTAGCACCGATAGCTAAAGTACTTGATGATAATTTTGGAATCAAATCTGGTCTTATGACCACAGTACATGCATACACTAATGATCAAGCACTGGCTGAAACAACTCATAGTGACTTTAGGAGAGGCAGAAGTGCTACCCAAAATATAATTCCTACTTCAACAGGCGCAGCTAAAGCAGTTGGAATGGTTTTACCTGAATTAAACGGTAAATTAGATGGGATGGCAATGAGAGTTCCTGTGCCAGATGGAAGTGTAGTTGATTTAGTAGTGGAACTAGAAAAATCTGTTTCTATAGATGATGTAAATAAAGCTGTTAAGGAAGCTGCAGATAACGAACTGAAAGGTATTTTAGAGTACTCTGAAGTTCCTCTTGTATCTACCGATATATTAAATAATCCACATTCAAGTATTTATGATGCATCTTCGACACAATTAATAGACGAAAATCACGTCAAAGTTGTATGTTGGTACGACAACGAATGGGGTTACTCAAATAGAGTTGTAGATCTTATTGGAAATCTATTAAATAATGGATAACAATCTTCCAATCGCTCCGGAAGCAATTGGAAATTATGTAACATATAAAAAAATTGGAAACTATGTTTACACATCTGGACATGTACCTATTACAGAACAAAAAAAATATGTAGGAAAGGTACCAACTGAAATTTCAATAGATGAAGCCTATAAAGCAGCAGAGTTGTGTGCTGAACTTACTATTGCAACTATTAAAAAACATGGGTCCATTGAAAACTTGCAACCTGTAAATGTTATTGGTTTTGTAAATGCTAATGAAGGTTTTGGAGACCACGCAAAAGTCCTCAATGGATTTACAGATAAACTTTCAGAGTACTTTAGTGAAAAGTCAACACGATCAGCTGTAGGTGTTGCTAGTTTACCGTTAAATGTATGTGTAGAAGTACAGTGTGTTTTTATCTATGGGTAAATTAATAGGAATATCCACTGGTCTTAAAAATGTAGACATGGCACCTGGTAATATTCCATGCGTTGTTATTAATAGTGATTTTGTTAAAGCATGTAACAACTATGGAAATACTGCTGTTATCTTTGGGCCACAAGAAAATTTAAAATTGATAGACGTATCAAAATTTGATGCAATAGTAATTTCTGGTGGTGGGGATATTAACCCAAATATCTATGGAGAAGAAAAACTCGAAAAAACAATAAGAATTTCAAATAATAGGGATAGCACTGAATTGGCAATGTTGAAATCTGCAGAAGAACATAATATAAAAACTCTTGCTATATGTAGAGGACATCAATTATTAAATGTTTATAAAGGTGGGACACTTTATCAAGATCTCAAAGATAGTGGATTTAGTCAAATTGACCACGATAAACCATTTGATGACGCACGTTCACATGTTCATGATGTAAATATAGAAAGTAACACAAAATTATATAAAATAATTCAAGAAAATGAAATACAAGTCAATTCAATTCATCATCAGGCAATAAACAAAATTGGTAATGACTTGCAAATAACTGCTAAATCATCTGATGGTGTTATTGAGGGTGTAGAGGTCACAAATGGTTGGAATGCTATAGGAGTGCAATGGCATCCTGAAAACATGCTTGAAGATAATGTAAGCATAAAATTGTTTGAATGGCTAAATAGTTAAGCTACTGTCCAGTAAAGTTAAGTTATTGTTTTCGTAAATAAAAAAATTACTGTTGTAAGGGACACTCATTTCTATACCACTAATTTTGAGAAAATATATATTATTTAACACTTCATAACTTAACAACTTGTAATTATTGCCTTTTAATTCTTGCCCTATGAAAAAACCAGGCCAAGGTAATTTATTTTCATTAAGAAATGTATCAAGTAAGTCTCTATTAATTTTTACATCCATATTTCTTAATTTACTAATTGATTCGATCGTGTCATAAGATTTGAATTTTATTAAATTTCTATTTTTTAAATGTTTTTTAAATTCCTCGACAACAAAATTTACACCTTCAATTTGTAACGTAATTTCTTTTAAATCGAAATTGCGAAAAAAATATTCAATATTTATATATTGAAAGCCTTTTAAGGAATGTGGTTTACCTAACTTGCCTACAATAAAATAGTTTTGATTAGTCAATAAATTCTACAGAAGATTGTAAGCCTTCTTCATCAGCTGCAGCTTGTGCAACAGTTCTGATTGCTCTTGCGACTCTTCCTCTTTTACCAATGACTCTTCCCATATCATCTGGTGAAGTTCTAACCTCTATAGTTACATTTTCATCATCAGAGTCTGCAACATCAACTTTTACAGATTTGGTATCTTCTACAATCTGATTAACGATGTACTCAACAACATTTTTAACAATTGTACCTGAAGCCATTATTCTTCTTCCTTATCAGAAGATTCTTCAGAAGATTCATTGTTATTTTCTTCGTCTAAATTTTCTTCTTGTTGTTTTTTATTAGCTTTTGAACTGCTTTTAATTTTTTCTTCAGGAGCTTGTGGTATGGAAACAACCTCTCCTTTAGTCGAACGCCATTGTGCCCATGCACCTGAAATTTCTAATATTTTTTGTGCTCTTTCAGAAGGTTGTGCTCCTTTATCTAACCAAGCAACAGCTTTGTCTACATCAATTTCAACCATCGATGGGTTGTGATGTGGATCGTAATAACCTAAATCTTCTATAAATTTGCCATCTCTTGGTGAACGAGAGTCAGCAACAATCACACGGAATGTTCTATTTTTTTTCTTACCTCTTTGAGCAAGTCTTATTCTTACAGGCATTAATTTCCTTTATTTAAATTGCAATACATTATCTTACATGAAGTGAGACATAAAATGTACATAAAATAGATTAACTTCTTCATAAAAATAACTAGAAAAGATTTAATGTTTTGCTAACCTAATTTTGATGCAAGTAATTGAAATTTCACATCCTTTAAAAGATCACTATTTAACAATAATTCGAGACAAGGAAACAGATTTCGAAAATTTTAGAGAATACTCCTCTAAATTGTCATATTTGCTTTTTATTGAAGGTACAAAAAACATATCAACAAAAGTAAAATCTATAGAGACTCCTTTAACCAGTATTGATGGTTTAGAAATTGAAAATGAGAATGTTGCTATTGCAGTTTTAAGAGCAGGTTTAGGTCTTGTTGATGGTGTCAAGAACCTACTACCTAGTACTTCATTTGGATACATCGGAGTTCAAAGAAATGAAGAGACAGCTACTCCTGAGTATTATTACGAGAATTTACCAAACTTAGAAAATAAAAATGTTTTTATTCTAGAACCTATGCTTGCTACTGGTGGTTCTCTTTCATTTGCAATAGACAAGGTCAAAGAACACAATCCTAAAAGCATAATTGCTTTAACAGTTATTTCTGCTCCAGAAGGTATTGAAAGATTGAAAAAGGAACACAGTGACATTACCTTAGTAACTGCAAAAATAGATGAAAAACTTAATGAGAATTGGTATATAGTTCCTGGACTAGGTGATATGGGAGACAGGCTTTTCGGAACAACCTAATGAAAAGATGTTTTCTTGTTGTAATAGATTCTTTAGGTGTTGGTGAAGCACCTGATGCAAAACAATATGGAGACAAAGGTGTAAATACACTTGGTAATGTAGCAAAACATGTTCAAGGTGTTGATTTACCCACTTTTGATAAATTAGGTTTTGGAAAGATTACTAATGTTTTAGGACTAGGCACTGAGCATGCAGCAACTGTTGGTAGGCTTTCTGAAGTGTCTATAGGAAACGACTCAACCACAGGACATTGGGAAATTGCAGGTTTAATAACAACAAAGGAATTTGAAACATTTCCAGATGGATTTCCTCATGAACTTATAAGCAAGATTGAAGATGAAATTGATTTTAAATTTATTGGAAATATTCATGCTTCAGGTACTGAAATTATTAAAGACCTTGGTGAACAACACATGAAAACCAAAGAACTTATTTTATATACATCTGGTGACTCAGTTTTTCAAATAGCTGCGCATGAAGATGTATGCGGTCTTGAAGAGCTCTATAGAATTTGTGAAATTTCTAGAAAACACTGCGATCAGTACAACATAGGTAGAGTAATTGCTCGACCATTTAAAGGTCCAATTAACGCTTTTGAAAGAACTTATGATAGGAAAGATTATGGAATGAACCCACCTGGAGAAACTCTTCTAAGCTATGTATCAAAAAATAATTTCAAAACTTATGGAATAGGAAAGATTTCTGATTTGTTTGGTGTTGAATTTCTTAGTAGTTATGTACATACTGAAGGCGATCAAAATGGTATTGACTATTTATTAAAAGAAGTTGAATCCGGAGATAATGAATTTACTTTTGTTAATTTAGTAGATCTAGATATGTTGTATGGTCACAGAGAAGACCCTGATGGTTACTACAAAGGTTTACAAATAATAGATAAAGGAATAGGAAAAGTTATTGAACTATTAAACGAAAATGACTTGCTTATTTTAACTGGAGATCACGGCACAGACCCAACAGATGGAAAAACTGATCACTCAAGGGAATATGTTCCGTTTGTTGCATATAAAAATAACGGTAAAGCAAATTATATTGGCGATGTTGAAAGCTTTGCAAATATAGCCTCTACTGTTTCAGAATTTTTTAATTTAGAAAATATATTCCCTGGTAAAAGCTTTTTAAATCAAATATAGATTATTAATCTGTAAACATATGATTGAAAAAATAAACGAAGCTAAAGACTTTATAAGTACTTTTACCAATAATAAAAACATAGATACGATGATTGTTTTAGGTTCAGGGATGGGGGGCTTTGAGGATAACTATGAACCATTAAGCCAAGTAGATTACTCAGATATTCCTAATTTTTTAACTCCATCAATTGAAGGACATGCCGGTAAATTGTCTTTAGTGTCCATTAATAATAAATTAACTGCAATTTTGTCAGGAAGGGCACATTATTATGAAGGATACCCTATCCGAGACCTCGTAATTCCCATTAGAGCTTTTTCATTGCTTGGTGTAAAAAACCTTGTACTAACAAATGCAGCTGGTGGTATATCAGATAATTATGTTCCGGGAGATATAATTTCAATCACGGACCATATAAATTTAACCGGAGATAATCCATTAATTGGCAAGAACCTTGATACGTTTGGTCCAAGATTTCCAGATATGTCTGAAGTTTATAGTAGTAATTTCTTAAAACTTGCCGAAAAGGTATCAGAAAATCATTTTGAATTTAAGACAGGTATCTATGCATGGTTCACGGGACCATCGTACGAAACGCCCGCAGAAGTTCAATATGCAAAAAATATTGGAGCTGACTTAGTTGGGATGTCTACTGTTCCAGAAGCAATAGTTGCCAAACATGCTGGTATGGAAATCAGTGCCTTTTCTCTAGTTACAAATCTTGCAGCAGGAATAAGTAAAGATCCACTAAACCATGAAGAAGTTGTTGAAATTGCTGATAAGTCAAAACAAAAACTACAAGGGTTTATGAAGGAATTTTTATCTGAATTAAATTCAGATAATTAAAAACATAAATTAATATATAGATATGAAAATTGCAGTTTGTGCTAAACAAATTCCTGATCCAGCAAATGAAGTTACATACAGTAATGGAACAATTGAAAGACCTGAAGAACAAGTCTTAGATGATACCGACAGATATGGAATTGAAGTTGCTCTCCAGTTAAAAGAAAAATTTGATGCAGAAGTCACAATAATTTCAATGGGACCATCTGGAACACAGAAAGGTCTCCAACAAGCACTTCAAATGGGAGCAGACAAAGCTGTATTTGTTGATGACGAATCCTTAAAGGGTGCGAACTCATTAATGACTGCAAATGTTCTTAGTGAATTAGCAAAGTCTCTGTCGGCAGATATTGTAATATTTGGCACTGAGTCCACAGATGGTTATTCTGGCACGGTTCCACAGCAAGTTTCAAGATATCTTGACTTAGAATGTATTTCATATGTAAAAGCAGTTGAAATTAATGATAACGTTACTTTAACTAGACAGACTGTAGAAGGCTCTGAAAAATTAAATATGCCTGAAAAATGTGTTATATCTGTAACTGCAGGTGGGGTTGAACCAAGATACCCAAACTTTAAAGATATTATGGCAGCTAAGTCCAAACCAATAGAACAGGTTTCAATCAGTGACTTAACCATTAACACAACTCAGAATCTTGAATTCATAGATATTGAAACAGTCGAAAATTCTAAATCTGGTGAGAAAATTGTTGATGAAGGTGAAGCCTATCAAGAAATTGTAAACAAATTGAAAGAGTTAAAAGTAATATGAAAACTTTAATAATTGGTGAAATTATAAACAACAACCTAAGTTCTGGAACTTTGGAAATATTAGGCAAAGCAAAGTCCTTAGATTTAGATGTTCAAGTTGTAACTGTCGGTAGTGATGAAAATCCATCAATCGGTCTTGATCTTTGTAAACAAACCTATCTCAAAAGGCAAAACAATTCATTAAATTTATCAAAAGCTGCAACAAAAATTTCTGAAATAATTAAAAATGAGGAAATCAGTTTAATTCTTGGATCTTCAACATACATGTGTAGGGATTTAATTTCATTTTTGTCTGTAGATTTAAACAGTAGTCCAGTATCAAATGTTATTGATTTTGATGTCGCATCAGGAAATGTATCTACCGTGAATTCTATAAATGGTGGAGAAAGTTTATACAAAACAAAAATTAATTCAGGTCAAGCACTATTACTAATAAGACCAAAAGCATTTGATCCTGTTGAGGTAAATTTTAATGACGATTTTGAAACTATTGACTTAGACGGCAGCGATTTAGAAGTTTTTGATATATTTATTGAAGAAAAATCTGGTCCACAGCTTGAAGATTCTAAAGTTGTCATATCAGCTGGTAGAGGCATGGTCGACAAAGAGAATTTAGAATTAATTGAAACTTTAGCTTCAAAATTGAATGCAGCTATTGGTGGTACTAGAGCAATAGTTGACGCTGGTTGGATGCCCTATTCACAACAAGTAGGACAAACAGGAAAAACTGTAAAGCCAGATGTATATATTGCATGTGGAATTTCTGGAGCAACTCAGCATCAAGTTGGTATGAAAGATTCAAAATTTGTGATAGCTATTAATAAGGATGAGGAAGCTCCTATTTTTCAATTAGCAGATTTAGGCATAGTCGGTGACACGCTAAGTGTTATACCTAAATTGAACGACAATATTTAATCTTTAAACTGAATTTTATTATTGTACGGGAGCACATCGTCGAATTTATATTTTTCAAAACTGTCCTTGTGAACAACAATTACATCCTCAACACCAAACTCTGACATTCGCTGCCTGGAAACACCACAAGGAAATATTGCTTCTTCATCTGCATCAATACATGCTACAGCTAATATATCAATTTTTGTTTCACCTTCTGAAATGGCTTTGAGTACAGCTACATCCTCTCCACAAACAGTTGCTGGATAGGATACATTTTCTATATTGCAACCTGTATATACATTTCCTGAATCTGTAATAAGTGCTGCTCCAACTCTAAAATTTGAATATGGTGCATAAGCTTTTTTTGCAGTATCTCTAGCTAATTGAGCTAATTCTTGATCGTTCATGATTTGTTTATCAATTCTTCAAAATCTGCTTTAGTTTTTGTAAACACTCTTGATCCAGAGCCTGGCTCCATAGTGACCCCATATAAAACATCACCAGCATGCATAGTCTGCTGTTGGTGTGTAACAATAATATATTGAGCATCTCCCTTTACATGCTTTAATAAGTTAATCATTCTATGTAAATTAGCATCATCGAGTGCAGCTTCAACTTCATCAAGTATATAAAAAGGGCTTGGGAATGACTTAAATATAGAGAACAAGAATGCTATTGCAGCTAAAGATCTTTCCCCACCAGATAATAAACTTAATTTCTTAACCTTTTTGCCTTTAGGTTGTACCGAAATATCAATTCCAGTTTCTAAAATGTTTTCTTTATCTGTGAATGACAAAGATCCTTTTCCTCCAGGGAACAAAGTTTCAAATATTTCAGAAAAATGTACTGAAATTGAATTAAATGAAGACTCAATTCTAAATGATATTTCATTTTCAATTTCTTTAATATGTGAATTCAATTCTTTTTTGGCTAAATTTAAGTCCTCTATGTTTCCTGTTATTTCTTCATGTCTTGAATTTAAGGTTTCAAAATCTTCTTTAGCTAAATAATTTACTGTACCTATATTTTCTAATTGAGTTTCATAATTTTTTATTTCATTTTCTAAAGTATGTTGAATCAATCCATCAGTTTGGACATTAACAAGACTTTCGTCATTCAAACCATAAATATTTTTTAATGTAGAAAAATGAGATGATGTAGAAACTTGATTTTCAGATAGTTTAATTACTACTGCGGTTTTTTCCTCTTTTATATCAAAATAATTTTTATTTAACTGTTCAATTTCTGAATCGATTTTCTGAATTTTTTTATTAGTATTTCCATACTTATCATCAAACTCTTCAGATTTTTGAGCTAATAAATTACTAGTTTTATTTGTAAATGTAATAAAGTCTTTTATTTCAGAAACAAGTTTTTGTAAATCTGATTTTGAAGTTGCATTTTTAGTAGATGAAATTTTTTCTTTTTCATTAATAAATTCATTATTTTGTTCCGTAAGATTTTTGATTCTTTCTTGAGAAGTAACTAATTGGTTAGAGATTGAGGTTATTTGATTTTCTAAATTTTCAATCTGTTTTTCTAAATCAATCTTCTGATTATTTATATCAATTTTGAACTCTTCATTTTGATTAATTCCAGAAAGCAATACTTCTTTTTGACTTAATTCTCTTTCCATAGATTCATTCTTAGAAGTTATTTGATCTATTTTTTCTTTTGATGAGTTAAATTCCCTATTCAAGATATTTTGATGAAAAGTAACATATTCATCTTTTGAATAAGTATTAAATTCAGTGCTTTTAATATCATTATTAAATTTCTGTAAAAGGTCTTCTGAATTTTTAACATCGCTCTCCCACTTACTAAGCTCAAGATTTAGTACTCCTAAATCTTGTGATGTTTCAGATATGTTCTTTTGTAGTGACTTAATTTCATTTTCTAGCAAAGCTTCATTTACTTCTTTTGATGCAGAAGACTTCTTAATAACAGATTCGAGTTGAGTTTTTAAATCATCATAAGTTGATTGAAGATTCTTTAAAGAATATTGTTTAGACACCAACTGATTAGAAAGCATATTTATTTGATCTGAATTTTGATCTATTTTTTTTGAAATTTTATTTATTTGCTCTATATTCCTAAAATCTTCACGTTCTAAATTATCTTTTCTTTCATTTGCCACTTGAGCAATTGATCTTAATTGTTCAGTAACATTGTTAATTTTTGAAGAATATTCTTTGAATGTAGAGCCAATGGAAACTCCATCGCCAAGTTCATTATTTATTCTAAGTTTTTCTTTTTTCAAATTTTCAACTTTTAACTCAATAGAATCAATTGAATTTGAAAGTTCATTTTCTTTAATTTTTAAATCTTCATATTCATTTTGAAATTTTCTATAAAGCAAAGTATGTAGTTTTATATTTCTATCTTTTAATTGATTTGTTACATCTTCATGAAGCCTTGCCTGCTCAGCTTGTTCCTGTAGAGGCTTTAGTTGTTTTCTAATCTCACGTAAAACATCTTTGGCTCTTTTGATTTCTTTATCACCAGATTCAATTCTCTTAAGCGCTTTTTCTTTTTTTGACCTTAAAGGTAAAATTCCTGAGGCTTCTTCAATTGTTAATCTGTGATCCTCAGGCTTTGAATTCAATATTTCAGCGATTTGACCTTGTGAAATTATGATATGTTGCTGTTTACCTATACCTACGTCACTTAAAAACTCTTGAATATCTAACAATCTGCAATTTAAGCCATTCATAAAGTATTCAGAAGTACCATCTCTAAACAGTTTTCTTCCTATGGAAATTTCACTATTTCCGTTAAATTTTTGTTCATCAACTTCGAAATTTAAATAGACCTCAGCAAATCCTTTTTCTGATAATTTTTCAGTACCAGCAAATATCACATCTTCCATCTTGTTAGTTCTAAGAGTGGCGGGGCTTTGGGTTCCCAATACCCAAGATATTGCATCTACTACATTTGACTTTCCAGAACCATTAGGTCCAACAATAACATTTACTTCGTCTGATAATTGAATAGTTGTCTTTTCTGCAAAAGACTTGAACCCATTAATATCTAATGATTTTAAATACATTTATTACCCTGTTGTTACTTATATATTAGTAATAATTGGATTAAATTTCTTATTTTTGAATTTTTTTTAAACTACTTCTATTTCTACAGCACGCGTATTTTGCCTATTAGATGTGTATATATTATCAAGATATTCAAAAGGCTTTTTATTTATCCAGCCATTTGAATATAAAAAGTAAGACGCAGCCAAATCTACTCCTCTTTTGCTACCGTCTGTACAGTTAAATATAAAGGATTCGCTATTATCAGTAACAAACAATACTCCTTCTGCACCTGATTTTGCTAAAAGTTTTCGTTCTGAATTTATTATTATATTTGTATCCGTTCTATTTTCGCCACCTATTATTTCTGGATGAGCTAAATAAGCTTGAAATACTTTATTCCAAGATTCAGCACTTCGAGTTTTTTGCATAAATTTTATAGAGTTTAAAAAATTTGTTACATTTAAATTAATTGCTGGCAGACCACATCCATCAATACCAAATCCAATATCTTCATTTTCAAATATTTCGATAAAGTACTGCTTTGTGATTTCTTGGGTTTTATGAATTAAATCATAGTAATTACTGCTATCAACAGATAATAATTTAGAAAATATCAACATTGATAAATGCTTGCCAGAACAATTGTTGTGCAACTTAGTAAATTTCTCACCTATTACTAGCAAATTATCTGCAGTTTCATCATGAAAAGGTCGCTGTGGCCCACAAATTATGTTATCTAAATCAACTTTAAATTTTTTTGCTGTTTCTCTTAATAGTTCTATATGCTCAACTTGACCAGAATGTGATGCTGCAAACAATGCTATCTCTTCAGAAGTAAATTCAATATTTTGATTTGTTGCCTCCAGCAATAAAGGAATCACTTGCATTGGTTTGACTGAAGACCTAGGGAAAAAATAATCGTCATATTGTTTTTTGTTTGAGTAAAGATTTACTACATGAGAAGACTCTATAGAACCATCCCTATATAAATTAACTGTTAATTTATTATCTTCTGACATTTTTTACACACATAAGTAGCTCTAGAATCTATAAATATATTATCAATTTTATTTGAACATGAAAAACACTTATCTTTTGCATAAATATACAAATTATTTTGGTTGTTACCATATACACCTTGTGGTAAAACAAAAGTCATATCACTTAAGGTTGTTCCATTATTTTTAATAGCCTTTTTTAAAACTTTCTTTGTATATGAAAATATATCGTTCCAATTTGTGTCTTGTAATTTAAAAGATAATGAATGTGGATGAATGCCAGCAAGAAATAAAATTTCATTGACATAAATATTTCCAAGTCCGCTTATATTTTTTTGATTTAGTAAGAATTTTTTAATACTCGTCGAACTTTTTTTTGCTTTATTCATTACAAAGATTTTATCTAGTTTTGACAATGAAAGTGCGTCTGGACCTAGAATGGAAAATTGTTTATTTGCTAGATCATTTTTAAGAATCTTTATATATCCAAACTTTCGAATATCATCATAAAGCAAAACGTCTTCATCAAAAAAAAATATACCGTGTGTATGTTTATTTTTTAAACCATTTAGATCTAATCTTCCACTCATTCCTAAATGAAAAAAAATAGAATTGTTTTTAAAGTTAAATTGTAAAATCTTTCCTTTTCTATATATCTCAAGCAAAACTCCTAAGTTTCGAGGATTGACAGTGTTAAATCTATTTATTCGTTGATCAAATATTTTATATTTTTGTAATTTCTGATTTATTAAAGAATTTTTTAAAACCCTTCGTATAGATTCAACTTCTGGTAATTCAGGCATCTAACTTTGCTAAAGCATCTTTTGCAGCAGATTGTTGAGCACTTTTTTTAGATTTTCCATCTCCAGCACCAATTACCTCATCATTTAATAAAACTTCAGATGAAAAATTTTTATTATGGTCAGGACCATGTGAACTATCTTGATAGATTACTTTTAACCCCTTTTTAGCAAAGTATTCTTGTAATCTTGTTTTGTAATCTTTTTGTCCAGGATTTTGAGATAGACCCTTTATGCTTGGATAAATAAATTTTGAAACAAAATCATTTACAGCTTTTAGACCACCATCAAAATATAAAGCAGCAATTAAAGCTTCCAGAGCATCTTCAATAATTGAATCTTTATGTCTTCCTCCAGTTGAATCTTCTGCTGAGCCTAAATAAAGATACTTACCTATGTTTATTTTTTTTCCAAGTTCAACAAGATAAAACTGATTAACAGCGCTCGATCTAATTTTGGTAAGACTTCCTTCGTCCAATTCTGGATAATTTTCAAATAAATATTCAGTTAGATCAAAATCTAGTATTGCATCACCAAAAAATTCATACCTTTGATTTGATTGTAAGTCCGGATACTCATCTAAATATGATTTATGGGTTAAAGCAATCTTTAAAAAAGTTATATTTTTAAATTTGTATCCAATATTCTTTTCTAAATCTTTTAAATTACTCATAACTCTTTGATGGCATCAGAAAACTTACCAATAAAATCTTTGTTGATGGATTCATTTGTATATTGAATACCATTCATAATTGCTTCCTGCTTAGATGAACCATGGCCAATTGTTACTAAACCATCGACGCCTAATAAGTAAGAAGCATTTGTTTTATCAGGGTTTAATTGATCCTTTACAGGTTTTAAAGCTTTCTTGACTGATGGTAAAAAAGGTTTAAATAGATTTTGTTTTAGAGAGGCAGATATTAGGCTTTGCTGAAGTTTTGCAGTTCCTTCTAAAGTTTTTAATACAACATTACCTGTAAATCCATCAGTAACAAAAACATCAACCTTATTAGTTGCAAAATCTCTACCTTCTACATTTCCAACGAAATTTAAAGAACTTGAATTTAAAAGTTTAAAGGCAGATTTTTCAAGCTCTCTACCCTTTGACTCTTCTTCGCCGTTATTTAAAAGTCCTATTTTCGGTGAATCAATGTCAAAAAGAGCTTCAGCAAGCTTTGATCCCATGACGGCAAATTGATAAAGGACTTTAGGTTTAACATCTAAACTTGCACCTGAATCAAGTAATATCACGCTTCTATCAATAGTTGGCAAGACTGAAGCAATTGCAGGTCTAATTACACCTCTTTGCTTTCCCAAAATTGTAATTGCACTTATTAGGGTTGCACCGGTAGATCCTGCAGAAAATACTGCCTCAACCTTTTTTTCTTTTAATAATTGCATACATCCATTTATAGATGCTTCTTTTTTGGACCGTACAGCTTTAAGTGGATCCTCGTCCATTGAAATTACCTGAGGAAAATGGTAGACAGGTATTTCTGTTGATCCTAGATAAGGTTTGATTAAATTTTCGTCACCACACAGTACGACATTGACGCCATTTTCCTTTGCTTTAATCGCACCTTTAACAATTTCTACAGGTGCTGAATCACCACCCATTGCATCTACGGCAATAGTATTCATAATTTTTTTAGCTTACTTCAGGTTCTTTGACTTGTCGACCGTTATAAGTTCCATCTGTAGGATTAACCCTATGTGACTGTTTTGCAACACCAGTCTCTGGGTCAACTACAAAATGCGGTTTTGAAACTTTATGAGTAGCTTTTCTACGTCTAGTTCTAGATTTAGACATTTTTTTCTTTGGCACTGCCATGGTTATATTCCTTTCAAACTACAAATCTAGCTGACTTAGAGAAGAAAATGGACTTTCTTTTGAATTTTTTTCATTGTGATTACAGCTTAAATTATTTTTGTTTATACCACAAAATGAGCAAAGCCCCTTACATTTTTGTGAACATACAAAATTTATGTCCATTTTTTCGATAATTATTTCTGAAATAAAAGGTGATAAGTCAAAATATTCATCATCATAATTTATTTCATAGTCGTTATCTTCTTTTATATTCAAAGTTGTTGAAAAGGAACTTCTATCTTCATTATTTGAAGCCGTTAAACATCTCCCGCAATTGCTTTGATATCTGAAATTAACATCAATTGAAAAAGAAAGCCTATCTTCAATTAATTCAATTTCTGATTGGAATTTAATTTGTTCATTTTCATCAATAAAATTATTACCAAAGTTTATTGGAAATGTGCCTTCATTGTCGAATTGTATTTTATCTTTTGAAGAGATTAGGTCAATTGACTTAATCTTGGTATTTAATTTCATTTTATGGTTTTTCTATATCGCGCGGTTGTCTAAGTTTCGTTCTCTCTTGATCTAAAAAATCTTTTAACTGATTAATTTTGCTTTGAATTTCTTCCATTTTACGATCTACTGAATCTTCAATATTTGCTCTATAAGATTGAGCTTCAAGTTCAGTTTGCTTGATTATTGCATTGGCTTCAATAACTGCTTCTTGTAAAACATATGATTCTTGAATAAGTTTTTCAGATTCACGCCTAGCTTCTTCAACAATCTCTTTTGAATCATCTTTAGCCTTGGTAATAAACGACTCCTGTTCTCTTACAATCCATCTTGCAGTTCGAAGTTCTACAGGAATTGTGTCAATTATTTCATCTATATTGTTTATAATTTCCTTTTTATTGACTCTTCCGGTAAGGGAATTCGATTCGAGACTTGCCCTTAGGTTTTCTAATTTATCAACTATGTCAATTCTGACATTTCCTTTTGCAATATCTTCAAAATTAATTTCTGCTTCAGGCATTGTTCATTCTCTCTAAAACATAATCTGGAACCAAAGATTTAATGTCTCCACCGTATGAATGAATTTCTTTCACCATGGAACTTGATAGGTATCCATATTCAGGAGAAGAAGGTATGAATATTGTTTCAAATCCTTTTAAAGTCGAGTTAGCTTGTGCCATTTGAAATTCATAGTCAAAATCTGTCATAGCTCTTAATCCTTTGACAATAGCATCAACCGACTCTGATGTGGCAAAATCAACTAATAAACCCTCAAAACTTTTTACTTTGACATTCGTTTTTTCATTACAAATTTTTTCAAGCATTTCTGATCTTTCCTCTGGTGTAAATAAAGATTCCTTTGAGGGATTAACAACAACTCCAACAATAATCTCACTAAATATTTCAGAACATCTATTTATAACATCAATATGACCATTAGTAGGTGGGTCAAATGAACCAGGAATTAAAATTTTCATATTCTCCTCAATATAAGAATTTTACTTTGCCCATAGTTTTTTTCCCTGTGTAATTCATAATTTTTTGAAAACTTTACATCCTCAGAAGCTTTGTGTCTATGAATAATTAAAAGCCCACTATCATTTAAAATATTCTCTATGATTAAAACTTCTTCATCTACTTGATTTGCATCAAGTTCAAAAGGAGGATCATAAAAAATTAGATCATATTTATTAATAGAATTTTGAATAAAAGAATTTACTGGCGAATTTACGATACTTAGGTTACTTGACATTTTTTCTACGTTTTTCTTAAGTATTAAAATGCATTCTTTAGAGATCTCAACAAAGGTAACATAATTTGCTCCCCTACTTAATGCTTCAATACCTAAACTTCCAGAACCAGAATATAAATCAAGAACATCTTTGTCTTCAACCATGAACTGAATTGAGTTAAAAATTGCTTCCCTAACTTTACTCATCATTGGTCTTGTATCAGCGTTATTAATTGTTTCAATCTTTTTAGACTTGTAAATACCTGCCAAAACTCTCATGTAGTACCATCTGCTTGAAAATAATTCGGAAATAATAATTTTGCTTCTTCAAATACTTTATTCGAAGAATTTAAACTATTGATATCATCATAAATTTCTTTGGATTGAATAAGTAGACCATAATCAAAACGTAAATCAGCAATTTTTAAATCAGACCTACCTGATTGGTTTTTACCAGTTACCTTTCCTTCACCGCGAATTTCTAAATCTATCTCTGATAATTTAAATCCATCACTCATTGTTGATATAGCCTCTAATCTTTTCACACCTTCTTCGCTGATAGTGCTGAGAGATTTTTTATTCGTAATGTGAAAAATACACTCTGATTGTTTTTCACCTCTACCTACTCTTCCTCTGAGCTGGTGCAATTGATTAAGACCAAATCTTTCTGCACTTTCAATAATCATAAGAGAGGCGTTTGGAATGTCTATACCCACCTCTATTACTACAGTAGAGACAAGTATGTCTATAGAGCCCTCCTGCATTGATCGCATTATATTTTCTTTTTCCTCATAGGGCATCTTTCCATGTAAAAGAACGACATTACAATCTGTAAATTTTTTAGAATATTCCAAAAAAACTTTTTCTGCTGCCTGTATATCAGAAGACTCACTCTCTTCTATGTAGGGACAGACTACAAATATTTGCGAATCAGCATCTAAATGTTTAGAACACTTTTCAAAAACTTTCTCATTGTCTTTTTTTAAACCACTATATAAATGTGAAATAATTGGCTTTCTGCCTGGAGGTAATTCATTAATTGAGGATATCTCTAAGTCACCATATATAGATAGAGCAGTGGTTCTTGGTATTGGCGTTGCAGTCATAACAAGTTGGTCGGGAGTTATTTCTGAATCTGAAATTAATTTTTTTCTTTGGTCAACACCAAATCTCTGTTGCTCGTCAATAATTACGAGTCCTAAATTACTAAAAAATACTTTGTCTTGAATTAAGGCATGAGTACCTATATATAAGCCAGGCTTACCATCAGATATATTATTCATTACTTCGCTTCTATCTTTGACAGAGGAAGTAAGAAAATTAATCTCTACATCTGAATTTTTTAAAAATTCATTTAATGAATTTAAATGTTGTTCAGCCAATACTTCAGTTGGAGCCATTAGTGCCACTTGGTAACCTGAATTTATTACAGCATATATAGAAATTGCAGCCACAACTGTCTTTCCTGAGCCAACATCGCCTTGAAGAAGTCTTTTCATGGGATAATCATTTTTTAAATCTTCTAGAATCTCTTTATAGGCTTTTGTTTGAGATTCTGTGAGTTGAAATGGTAAGTCTGCAACAAAAGTGTCTATTAATGAATTTTCAAAAATATATTTTGGCCCTTTGTTTTTATTTTTAAATTCAGATTTTAAATTTTCAAATATAGAGCGTAAGTAAATAAATTCATCAAGAGCAAGCCTTTCTCTTGCTTTTTGGAATTCTTCAATGGTTTTAGGGAAATGAATTGATTTAAAACTTTCAGTTCTAGAAAAAATTGAATTTCTATCTACAACCTCACTACTAAGCATGTCTTCAATTCCAGGTTCAAACTCTTCTTTAGGTGTATCAATAATTGACAATGCGTCTTTTATTGCTTTTCTTATTACACCACTAGATACACCATCAACTTTTGGATATATAGGAATTAAAGATCCCGTCTCGCTCAGTTCATCTATATCAGCAAATTTTTCAATTGTGGGATTTTTAAATTCTATTGATCCAGTTTTTTTAATTTCAGGCTTTCCAGAAAGAGCAACATCTTCACCCTCTTTAAATCTGGATTCTATATATTGTGGTCCAAACCATTTTGCTTTTACTAAGCCTGTGCTGTCTTTTATTGAAAGCGTTGTTATCCTTAATCTTGATTTAGTTGTAAAGACTGAAACATTACTGATCGTACCAATCATTGTTACTTCTTTTTCAATATCTGATTGATCAATTTGATTTATTGTTTTTATTTTTGATCTATCAATGTGTTTTCTTGGATAAAATCTAATTAAATCTGTAATGGATGATAAATTACTCTTTTTAAGATTTGAATATCTTTTCTCACCAAATCCTTTTAAAGAATCTAACTTTATATTATCTAAGTAACTTAAACTTCTTTCAACCACAATCAAACATTACCTAAAAAGTTTTAAAATGAAAGTACCTACAAATTAATAAATTAGTTATAGTTATAAATGTAATTTAGAGGAAAATATTATGTCAAATAGATGTCAAGTAACTGGAAGAGAGCCAAGATCAGGTAAACATGTATCTTTTTCTCATAAAAGAAACAATCGATGGTTCAAACCAAATATTCAAACTAAAAAATACTGGCTTGAAAGTGAAAATCGGTGGGTAAAGCTTAAAGTTAGTACAAAAGGCAATAAAGTAATAGACAAGCGCGGAATTGAATCTGTTGTTAAAGAAATAAGAAGTAGAGGCGAAAAAGTCTAATGGCTCAGGGTGTTGTAAAATCCTATGACCCAAATACAGGTAATGGAATTATCTTACTAGACACAGACAAATCAGAAGTCTTTCTTGCACCCGGATCCTTAAAGGGATCTATTTTTAGAACTCTAAGGCAGGGGCAAAGAGTAAATTTCGATATAGAAAATAGAGAAGAAGTTTTAACTGTTGTGAATATACGAATCGGACAAGATAAATACTAATTGCATTTAATGTCTTTAATAGATTTACAACTTGATAATGAAGAAATAATACAAAAACATTTTAGTGACCTTTGTTGTGATGATTTCACTTATCCATTTTTGTCTGGTGGGCAGTCAAATGCAGATAATGCATTAAATCAATTAAACATTGATAAATATGCTACAAAAAGAAACAATGTTTACCCAAAAGATTCAAGAGGTTCATCTTATTTATCCCCTTATATACGACATGGTTTACTTAGTCTTTCTGATGTATGGAAAGCAGTTGAAAAATTTGAATACAAAGATAGAACTAAATTCCAAGATGAGTTGCTCTGGCAAGAGTTTTCAAGACATTTATATGCAATAGTTGGTAAAAAATCAAGAAAATATCTAAATTACAAAATAGAAAAACCTCAATCGAATGCAAATATTTATAAAAATATGAATTGTGTATCTACTATCGAAGAAGAACTGGAAAAAACAGGTTATATGGTTAACCAAACAAGAATGTGGTATGCATCTCATAATTCTTTAAGGGTGGGGAACGACTGGAATCAATATGAAGACTATATGTTTCAACATTTATTAGATGGGTCTCGTTTTGCAAACAGGTTAGGATGGCATTGGGTCATGGGATCACAAACAGGAAAGCCTTATGGGTTTTCCAAATTCCAAGTTGAAAAAAGGGCACCACAGTTATGTAATAATTGTGAATTAAAATATGACTGTCCTATTCAAGAATGGCCACAAACAAATATTTCTAAAAAATTAAGTAATGATTTTAAAGTAGATGAAGAAAAAGTTTTCGGTCCAAAAAACATAAGAGAAAATAACAGTACTAAACCATCCTTTATATGGATTACAGGTGAATCTATCGGAGACAATGATCCAGCAATGAGTCATTATCACGAACTACCAGTAATTTTTATATTTGATATAGAGCTGTTAAGTAAATTGCAATTATCTACAAAGAGAATTAATTTTTTACTTGATTGCCTTAAAGAAATTAATAACAAAAGGGAGCTCCAAGTACATATAACCAATCCAGATGAATATTTACGAAATAAAAATTTTGCATCTACATTTGCACCAGTACCAAAATACAAAAAAATTACAGAAAGAAATATTCCATCTGTAGAATTCCCGGCATTACGACTTGCAGATCCCATTAATTTTTACCCTACAAGTTTCAGTTCATGGAGAAAAAAGATAAAGTTAAACATATGAGAAGATATTTAATTTTTACATTCTTGTTTTTTCACAATTATATTTATATTTATTCAAATGGCAGAATAGGAAAATTTCTACAGGGAAGGCCGTGTTTAATTCTTTTCTCAACTGGTGCCAAGACTAATTTGTTAAGAAAAAATGTTCTTGTGTTCATGAAAGAAGGTAATGAGATTTGTCTAGTAGCATCTAAAGGTGGAAGTCCTACTAATCCAGGCTGGTATCATAATTTAAAAGCTAACCCTAAATGTGAAATTCAAATTGGAAGAAAGAAATACACTGCAGTCGCAAAAGAAGTATTTGATGAAGAGCGTGAAGACTGGTGGTTAAAAATGGATTACATGAATAATGGTGGATATTCCAATTACCAACAAAGAACAAAACGTAAAATACCTGTATTAATTTTAAATTTGTCTTAGTCTATTTTTGCGCCTAAGTCAGTTTTGTAATTTATTTTGAATTTCATCAATGTTTAAAGGCTATTAAAAACTGTTTCTATGACATCTATAGATAAATTATCAACGATTAAGTCAGCTTTATTTAATTCATCTTTTGAAAATATACCTCTATCAATTGCAACTACAAAAGAACCCGATCCCTTTCCAGATGAAATGCCAGGAGGACTGTCTTCAATAACTATATTCTTAGTAGTTTGAAGTTCGCTGATCGCTTTATTATATATATCCGGATATGGTTTATTTCTTTCAACTTGATCACCACCAATAACATATGAGAAATAATCAAAAATATTTGCTTTTATTAATTTATTTTTTAATAACTCATAAGGGCTTGCAGAGACACATGCTGACGTCCATCCCCTGTTGTTTGTCTCTTCAAGTAATATTTTTGCATCTTTAAACAGTAGTTTTTCGTTCAATGTCCCTTCTATAATTTTTCCAAGAGATGCCATAGTTTTCTCAAAATTTTCTAGATCAACATTTTTTGCATAAAAGCTGTGAACTAATCTATCGTCAATACCCACCCATTGTCTAGTTTCCTCTTCAGATATCTCAAGTCCAAATTCACTTAGATGTTCTTTCCACGCTAAACCATATGATGTTTCGGTATCCATTAAAGTGCCATCACAGTCCCAATAAATACCATTCATAAATTTTTAACCTAATTTGCTTTGTATGTCTTTAGCGCTTTTTAAAGCTATTCCGTCTGATCCCTCTGTGCTCCAATGGGTAACACTATTTTTAGCCTCTTCTATCATGTCATTTAAAAGTTCGAACTTACTTTTACCAATATTTTGCCAAAGATATAATGCATGGCTTCCAGGAATTGTATTAACTTCATTTAAATATAAATTTTCATTGTGAAGTAAAAAATCTACTCTTGATATTCCTCTTATTTCAATTTGTTCAACGAACAATGTAAGTATTTTTTTAATTTGAGATTCAATTTCTGTACTAATAGTTGCAGGTAATTCTCTTTTTGATCCTTCTAATCCTCCATTATCAAGATATTTATCGTTGTATGAAAACAATTCAAAACTACTTGTCCTAATTGGTTTTTCAATTTCTGAGAAATCTAAGTTTGGGTATGTCCTGATTCCAATAAGAAGATCGTTAGAGTTTTCAAGGAATTTTTCTACTGTTGCTCCTTGACTGTAAATTTTTGAATTTCTAGAGAGTTTTAAAGCTGTTTCGTAGTCTTCAACAACCTCTACTCCGATAGAGGATCCTCCAAATCTAGGTTTTAAAATATAAGGTCCAGAAAAATTTGGTTTAGTATTTTTGCTAACTAAGTGTTTATCTAAAACAGGTATTCCAATTTCTTTCATTAATGTAAAGAAAACGTACTTATCCATACCTATCTGTGAAGTAGTCAATGAGGGACCTGTATAGTTAATATTTAGTAAACTTAACAAACTTTGAAGTGTTCCATCTTCCCCTGGTCCTCCATGACAAGCATTAACTGCTACTTCAAATGAAATTTTTTTCTTTTTTAAATAAAATCCTGACTCAGAATCATATTTTATCGTTAATTCTTTCTTGAAAATATCGTCATTATCAACAAAATCTATTGATTCTAAGGCATTATTAACCAAATACCATTTATTGTCTTTTGACCAATAAATATTTTTAACATCATACTTATTAGATAAAATCCTGGAGGACTGTAGTCCGGTCAATATAGATATATCATGCTCGTCAGATGGACCACCAAATATTACGGCAATTGATTCTGTCATATTTTAGGGATGATGATCTGGTAAATCGTTTTCAAATAATACAATATCATTTTCATTCACAACAGAGTTTAGATAAGAAACAGCTAAATCTCTATTTTTAAAATATTTTACTGGAATATTATTTTCTTCAAATGCAAGCATTAAAGGTCCTTTATTAGTAAAACCTACAATAAGAGCTTCGTCAATAATTTCACTTGCAAAATGTGCAAATTCATAATTATAACTAAACTGTTCAGAACCTAGCTCGACCATTCCAGGAGTTATAAGATACTTTTTACCTTCCGTACTAAGATCCTCTAAAGTTTCAAGTGAAGAGATACAGGAGATAGGATTCGAATTAAAAGAATTATCGATAATTGTTTGTCCCATACTTCCTTGAAGAATAGTTTGTCGATGATCGGTTTTTTCTAACTCACCAAGATTATCGAGATAAGACTTAACATCAAGCTCAAGCGCAACCATAACTCCAACTGACAAAGAAATAGACAACTGAAGGATTTTAGGACCTTCAACATTTCCAATAAATTCTCCTCCAATATAAACGCTATGTACATTATTTTTGTAATCCACAAAAACAGCTGCTCTCTCAGAAGTCGTTGAACAATCTATAACCATCTTTTGAGCTGTCCATAACCTTGCTTGATTTAATAAAAGTGAATCATCACCATTGATAACTACAGAACCAGTCAAATCAACTATCTCAGACTTTGCATCGAGTATGTTCTCTAAAGTTTTCATTCTTTCAAGATGAACAGGTGCTATGCCTGTTATAACTGATATGTGAGGTCTGACCCATGAACACATTTCTCTGATTTCTCCAAAACCATATGTGCCCATTTCAATGATTGAAATTTCATCATTATTTTTTAGATTCTCATTGATTGCCTTTGCTATACCAAGTCGATTATTAAAACTTTCTGGTGTAGCAAATGTTTTATTTTTTTGAGAAAGGATCTGAGCTAATATATTTTTAGTTGTAGTTTTTGAGTAAGACCCAGTAATAGCAATTATTGGGCCTTCAAAATTTTTTATTTTTTGTTCTGCATCAACAATAAATTTTTCAGATGTATTTTTTTCATAGTTCTTTGTAAATCTCAGAGCTTGGTCATAAATATAAAAAGAAAATAAATTAACAACTAATGCAAGAAAATAACCAAGGTCCATAGATAATGACACAATAGAAATTAGAACTACAAAAATACAATAAATTATATTTAATCTTTTAAGTCTTTCGGTAATGTTTACTTTGCTAGTTCTGTGCTTAAAATCTAATCCAATTGGTGTCACTAGAGTTAATAATGATAATAGTAATGGTGGGTAAGGTGACCATAAACTTAATAAAGCCAGGATGATAGCAAGAAAAAAATAAAGATTATTAAAAGGGACTAACCTAACCCATCTAAAATAAAATTTTGTGACATATCCTGGAATATAGTGTTCTCTTTGAGCAACTCTACCCCATCTTATTGAGTTCAAGCATGAGCTTAAAGTAAGAAAAACTAAAACTAATATGTAAACTAAATTCATCTTTTTATAATTTCTATAATTTTTTCTGCGCTACTTCTAAGCATATTGTGACCTTCGTCAGGAATTATCGTTAATTGAGAATCAGGGATTATCATGCTTGAGTCAATACCAACTTTTACAGGAACAACCAAATCTTCTTGTCCATAGATAAGTTCAACTTTTGAAGAGATTTGTGGAAGTATTTCTGATAAATCATCATTTACTGCCATAACTAATGTATCTTTTAAAACTTTATTGGCATTTCTGTAATCTTCAGAACCATATTTATTTTTTAATTCATCAAGCCTTCGGTCACTAATAATATTTAATTTATTCATAAATTTATATAATTTAAAAATAGTAAAACCATTGTTCGGTTTAATTTTTCTGATAAGTGGTGATGCAATAATCACTATTTTTCTGTAATTTTGCATTTGTGAGAGGTGGGCTGCTATTCTTCCTCCAAAAGAATGCCCAACAATAACATCAACTGATTCTGGTATTAATTTAAAAAGGTACTCTGCATAGCTTTTTGGTGAAAAACTTTTTGTAAATGGTACAGACTTACCAAACCCTGGAATGTCGATAGTTATAAAATCAAAATGAGATTCAATCTTGTTAAAATCTTTACCACTTGTACCCCATCCATGTAAAAAACACACTTTAGGATTATCAGAATTTACATTTGCAAATGTTAAGTCATCTTTCAATATTTTATATGCCATTAGTTAAGTCCAAGCCCTATTGTCTGTATTGATCTGATTTCCATACCCATCAAAAAGAGTAATGCAAATGACCAATAAAGATGATAATTAACTTTCATTTCGTTTCTGTAAATGTAAAGAAATGTCAAAATGAAAAGATTAACAATATTATAAAATAAGCTAAATGAGCCTATTTCATTGTTTTGTGTATAGTAAACAACCACTAAAACTTGCAAGAGTACAGAAGAACAAGAAAGCAAGATTAATTTGTTTGAAATTTTAAAAGAAAGTTCAAATTTAGAAAAATGAATAATTAAAAATATTAACCCAACAAAGCCACAAATAAAAAGACTTATATATGAAGGTAATTCTAGAAAATAAAATTCCATATTTTTATTTTAGTAGTTACAAAATTGAGTATTAATAATTATTCAGTTACAGTGAACTAGTAATGGTATACATACAGAATGATCAAATACAATCTAATGTTCCAAGTGCCTGGTACAGCTCCTTAGAAAATTTTATTGTTAAGGGTAAAAATGCTGAAATTTGGGATTCTGAAGGTAATCGATTTTTAGATTATGTTGGAGGATATGCTGTTCTAAACACTGGCCATCTCCATCCTAGAGTTGTTGATAGAGTCAAAAATCAGCTTGATAATTTTTCACACTCTTGTTTTGCTTTTGCACCACATGAAAACGCAGTAAAACTATCCGAAGAACTAAATAATAGGTATCCCATAGATACTGAAACTAAAACATTTATGGTCAATAGTGGTGCCGAGGCTGTGGAAAATGCAGTTAAGATTGCAAGATATTATACAAATAAAAAAGCAATTTTATCTTTCAAAGGTGGATTCCATGGAAGAACATACCTTGCCATGGGTTTAACGGGAAAGGACAAACCTTATAAAGAAGGCTTTGGACCATTTCCAGAATTTGTAAAGCATGCTGTTTATCCATATAGCTATAGAGATATTTCAGATGAAGATGCATTGATGAGTGTCAAAGATGTACTCAACAATCAACTTGATCCTAATAACACAGCAGCAATTGTGATTGAAATTGAACTTGGAGAGGGTGGGTATATTCCAGCCTCAAGTAATTTTTTATCACAACTAAGAGATATCTGCGATAAAAATAATATCTTATTAATTTTTGATGAAGTTCAGACAGGTTATGGACGTACTGGAAATATGTTTGGTGCAGAGACTGTAGGGGTAAAGCCAGACATTGTTACATTAGCAAAGGGAATTGCTGGCGGTTTTCCTCTAGCTGCAGTATTAGGTAAATCAGAGATAATGGATTCTATTCATGAGGCAGGTATAGGAAGTACATTTGGAGCCTCGCCTGTGTCTTGTGCTGCAGCATTAGGTGTATTAGATGCATTTGATAATGAGGATATTTTGAAAAATGCTAACAAACAAGCAAAAACAATGAATGCAGTTTTATCAAACCTAATGAATGATTTTGATTTTATAGGAGATGTAAGAGGTTACGGACCAATGATTGGTGTTGAAATTGTAAGTGATAAAGAGTCTAAAAACCCTGATAAAGAAAAAACTCAACAAATTATCTCAAACTGTAAAGAAAATGGTTTACTCCTTGTTTCATGTGGTGAGTTTGGAAACGTAATTAGGTTTATGGGTCCTTTAACTACACCACTTGAACAGGTAGAAGAAGTACTAGAAATATTTAGTGAATCTGTAATTTAGTCAGATTCAACATGAGTGAGTTCATGAAGCTGATTTAGGACATCTCCATCTTTTATTGGTTTGAATGGTGCTTTCATTAGCCAAGCAGAAACTAAATCTAAAGAGTCTAAATCATTTTTTTCTTTAAAAAACTTCATATATCTGACGGCGTCGATAGTAACTCCTGCACTGTTTGGTGAATCCCATACTTCTAATTGAACTTCTAAATTAAGAGGAGCACCTCCAAATCCTTTACCTTCAAGTCTAATGAATGCTTTCTTTCTATCTTCAAGCCACTTTACGTAATCAGATGGGCCAATTCTTACATTTTCAGATGAAATTCCTTTACCTTTATTAGCTACAGAAGTAACTGAAGAAGTTTTACTTGTTCTTTTAGTTTCTAAACGATCTTCTTCAAGCATATTTAGAAAGTCCATATTTCCACCAACGTTTAATTGATAGGTATTTTCAAGATTTACACCTCTATCAGAAAATAATTGAGCTAAAACCCTATGAACAATTGTTGCTCCAACTTGACTCTTAATATCATCACCGATCAATGGAACTCCAGCATCTTTAAACTTTTGATACCATTCTTTATCTCTAGCTATGAAAACTGGTATACAGTTAATAAATCCAATGCCTACGTTAATAGCAGATTGGGCATAGAACTTAACAGCCTCGTCAGATCCTACTGGTAGAAGATTAATTAGTATCTCAGCTCCTGAATCTCTAAGTGAATCTTCAAAATTCTCAGAATCGGGTGAAGTTGTAATAATATCTTTAACAAACTTACCTACTCCATCATTTACAACTCCTGGCTGGACTATGACACCAGTTTCTGGAACGTCAGAAAATTTAATTGTGTTATTTGGTTCAGCAAAAATCGCTTCACTAAGGTCTTTACCAACTTTTGTAGTATTAATATCATATGCTGCAACAACTTCAATGTTGGAGACCTTGTATCCCCCAATGACATCAGAGATTAAACCATCTTCATTTTCAGAATTACTATAATGAACGATTCCTTGAACAAATGAACTAGCACAGTTACCAACGCCCAATATTGCAACTTTTATATTTTTTTCCATTTTTTTACTCTAGCAAATGTGAGTTTTATATTTTTACAGGGTTAATTAAAGAGATAATTAAACCAACTAAAAGAGTTGTAAAGCATTCCAATCACAAAATACATTACAAAAGTGATGATTCCTATAATTTGTAATATTTTTATAAACTTGGTCACTATTACATTTTACAAAAATTCAAAATAATATAGATATAATTTATGTATGATTAAAAATTTATCTCCATCAAGAGCATCTCAATTTAAAACATGTCCAAAGCAATTTAAATTTGCAAATGTAGATAAATTAAAAGAGCCAACAAATGAAGTTCAGGCTAAAGGAACAACCGTCCATCAAGCTCTCGAAGACTTATTTGACCTACCTAAAGAAGATAGGAATATTGAAAAACTTCATAATTTATTTCGTGAAGCATGGACGAAAGTTAGAGGAACAGATGAACATCATAATCTTTTTTCTTCTGTTGAAGAAGAGAGGGAATGGGGTGTTGATGGACTAAAGCTGCTTAATAACTATATCACAATTGAGGATCCTACGAGTTTTGATCCCTTAGAGAGAGAGCGTTGGGTCAGAGGAAGTATAGAAGATTTAAATTTAAGAGGAATTCTTGACAGAATGGATAGAAATGAAAAAGGCGAACTAATAATTGTTGATTATAAAAGTGGTAAAGCTCCAATGGCTAAATATAAAGAGCCAAGATTTTTTGCACTTAAATTATACGCTTTATTGATAAAGGAAGAACTTGGAGAAATGCCTGCAGAATTGAAATTAATATATCTCAAAAACTCCACTATTCATACATTAAAAATTAAAGAAGAAGACTTAATAGAATCAAAAAAAGAAATTCTTGAAATTTGGGAGAATATCAAAAAAGCTTATGAGAATGATGATTTTCCGGCAATAAAAAATACACTGTGCGACTGGTGTTACTATAAACCGATTTGTCCAGTATTTAATGATAACCCTCCAGATACTGAAGAGCTAAGAATGATAAATGAATCCATTTCAGATTTAGAAGAAGAAATTGAGGTACTAGATATGTTTAAAAACGAAAATGAAGTACCAAAAGAAAGTCCAATTGGAAGTAAAGACAAAGAGCAGATTAAAAATCAGATATCAAAATTAGAGGATCAAAAAAATAATATCCAAGCGGAAATAGAAGAACTTTTACGGAAATAAGCCTCTAGTTAGTTTTGCTGCGGCTACTCTCTTTATTCCTTTTATGAGTGCAGCTGTTCTTAAATCACAACTTTGTTTTTGGGAAATGGTCCAAACTTCTTCAAATGCAGTTAACATTACATCAATTAATTTCTCATGTAGTTCAGTTTCTTTCCATAAATAATTTTGTGTGTTTTGTACCCATTCGAAATAGCTTGCAGTAATACCACCAGCATTTGCTAGGATATCTGGAATTATCACTACGCCATTTTCCCTTAAGATTTTATCGGCATTTAAAGTTGTGGGTGAATTAGCACCCTCAATTATTACATTTGCTTTAATTTTTTCTGCATTACTTGAAGTAATTACTCCTCCTACAGCTGCAGGTATCAAAACATCACAATCAACTTCAAGAATTTCCCCATCATATTCTTCTCCACCTGAAAAGCCACTGACTGAAGGATTTTTAGCTATATGTTTAAAAAGTTCAGGGATATTAAGACCATCATTGTTCATCACTGCACCTCCCAAATCATTTACAGCAACTACTTTTGCACCCCTTTCATATGAATCTAGAGCTGCATACCTTCCAACATTTCCAAACCCTTGAATTACAACTCTTGAATCTTTATAGCTTTTACCTAATTTTTCCATAGCAGCTTGACCAACAGCTACTGCACCCCTACCAGTCGATTCCCTTCTAGTTATTGATCCACCAAGAGAAACCGGTTTTCCAGTGACTATCCCAGGCTGAGGTGAACCAACAAAATTACTGTATGTGTCCATAATCCATGCCATTGTTTGCTCATCTGTACCAAGGTCAGGAGCAGGTATGTCTTTATCAACACCAATAATTGGTAATAATTCGGCTGTATACCTCCTGGTAACTCGTTGCTTTTCGGCTCTAGTAAGAGGATTGGGGTCTATCGCTACTCCACCTTTTGCTCCACCATAAGGTAATCCCACAATTGCAGACTTCCAAGACATGAGAATAGCTAGAGCTGTAACTTCACCTAAATTTACATCTGGCGCGTATCGAATACCACCTTTAGTTGGGCCCATTGATAATACATGTTGAACTCTATATCCAATTACTGTCTCAACTTCATCGTATTCATCTCTTCTAAATGGAAAAGTTACTACAAGAGATCTTTGAGGTAATTTAAGCCTTTCTCTTATATTTGAATCAAGATTGATTAAATCAGAAACTTCATCATACTGTCTGATGACTTCTTTATACATATGTGAGTCAAATAGATTATTTTCAACTATCACTAGCTCATCATATATGGGTTTTTGTTAGAAAGATTGATATTTTATTTTTTTTGTCACACTGAATTTCTAAATTATAAATTATGAAAGAAAAAGAAATACTTAAATTACTTGAAAGATCTGGGATAAAAGCAAATTTTATTTGTTTAGACCATAATGACCGATGTGATTGTCATAGAATATATGATGAAGCAGCATAAGTTATAGGAGAATAAATGAAAGATTTGATCTGGGATATCGCTAAAAGTGGTGAAGAAACTTTAGAAAATACCGAATTGCAATCAATAGAAGAGCCAAAAGAATTGTTTATTGCTAGAGGGGTTTCGTTAGAAGCAAAAGATAGTACTTATAAAATAAATAAATTTGTTGATAATAAAATTGCTCTCGATGTTCAGGAAAAAGGTGCAATAAAAATATCTGATACTGTATTTAATTACTCAAAAAGTTATAAATCAAAAACAATAGATTTAAAAAGATTAATTGATTGGGCTACTAGCAAAAAACTCTCAGAAGATGATATTGAAAATTTGGTAGCGCTTTGTGGAAATACTTTTGTTCCTAAATTAAGAGGCTTGGATGCGGTTGCAGAAAAAAAAGGTATGGACAAACAATTAGCAAGAGATACTTTTATAGAAAAAGTGTGGGATGAAGAGCCTAAATTACAAGTTATTAAAACAAGCAATGATGCTGCTCCGGTATGGGCAAAAGGTTTGAAAGAAATGGAGAGAAGAAAATGAAACAATTGTATGAACTATCTAGAAAATTTCCAAAAGATTGGATTAAAAAGGCACCTAAGGGTAAATTCGGAAATTATGTGCCACACCCTGTAATTACACAACGTCTTTTAGAAGTTTGTGGTCCTTTTGATTGGGAAGTTGTAGAGTTAATTAGACAAGAAACTACAGGATCTGTTGTTGGTTGCTTTGGAAAATTAACCGTCGAAATTGATGGTAAATTAGTTACAGTAACATCTATCGGCGATGTAGAGCATGATCAAAAAAATGATGGCAGTAATGCAAAACATGCAGAATCAGATTCATTTAAAAGATGTGCAATGAAGCTTGGACTTGGATTGCATTTATGGGCTGGAGAAGAATATTATCTTGATAAACAACTTGATAAAAAGGAAATAGGAAAAAAAACTAAACTTCAGTCTGCTTGATCAATTAATTGTCCATTTCTAGCAGTTAATACAAAAGTTGCTGGACCATCATTGATTAAACCTACATCCATCATAGCCCCAAAGCTTCCTGTTTTTACAGGTACGTATTTAGAAAATTCTTCAACAATTTTTAAAATCATCTCTTCAGCTATTTCTGAAGATTTTGCATTTACAAAGGAAGGCCTGTTTCCTTTTAGAAATTTTCCAGCTAATGTGAACTGACTAACAATTAGTATCTCTCCTGATACATCTATTATTGATTTATTCATTTTTAAATTTTCGTCAGAAAAAATTCTGAAATTTAAAATTTTATTTATAAGTATTTCACTTTCAACTTCAGAATCTGCATCTTCAATCCCCCATAAAAGTAAATAACCATTTTCAATTTCTGAAATAACATCTGAATCAACTTTGACGTAAGCACTTTTAACTCTCTGCAAAACAACTTTCATAAACTATAATTTAACAGATGAGGTTAGACAATAAAACAATTCAAATGGCATCTGGCCCAAATTATGCAGCGCTAACAACTCTGTTTAAAGATGGTGTTCCTCAAACACATGTGATGTGGGTTGATACGGATGGTGAAAATATCTTAATCAATACAGAGATACATAGATTCAAATACAAAAATGTTTTAAAAGATCCTAGAGTCACAGTTATGATTTGGAAGCATGATAACCCATTTAAATTTGTTGAAATAAGAGGTGAAGTAGTCGGAGAAATCACTGGACAAGATGCAAGAGACAATATTGATAAATTATCACAAAAATATTGGGAGAAACCTTACCCATTCCCCATACAAACAGAAAGAATTGTGCTTGTAATAAAGCCAAACAAGGAAGTAATGTTTAATCTAAAAGACGAGGATTTCGAATAATTTAGTCTTCTTTGTATTCGTAGAAGCCTTTTCCAGATTTTACTCCTAAATCACCATTCATAACTTTTTCTTTAAGAAACTTTTTTGGTTCATCTTTTGGATCACCAGATTCTTCAAATTTTTTCAATTTAGCATAATAATGTATATCTAATCCTGAATAATCAGAAAGTTCAAATGGGCCTAAAGGATGATTTAGCCCTTTTTTAATAGCAAGATCTATATCTTCAAAATCTGCAATTCCTTCATCATAAAGTTCATAAGCTTCATCTACTAAGGCTGCCAGCATTCTGTTTACAATAAACCCAGGGGTTTCCTTTTTAAGTACAACCACTGATCTACCCATATTTTCACTAACAGTTTTGGTACGTTCTAAAACTTCTTTCGATACGTTGGATGGATATGAAATTTCAATTAAATCCATTCTTATTGGTGGATAGAAAAAATGCATGTTTATAAACCTTTCGGGATGGTCGCAATGTTTTGAGATTTCAGAAGCTTGAATAAAAGAACTATTAGTTGCCATTACAACCTCTTGATTCATCGATTGAGAAATTTGATTAAAAATTTCAAGCTTAACATCAAATCTTTCAACTACAGCTTCTATCACAAATGTTTTTCCCTCTATAACATCTTCAAGTGAATAATTGAGATCTAGATTTTCTTTGTAAGAAACTAAATTATCTTCGGTGTATATTTTTTTGTCTATTAAATTTTTGATATTTTCTTCAACAAATTTATATCTATATTCTAAATTTTCTTTATTTTCGTCATAAATATTTGTTTTGTAACCAGCCATAGCAGCTAAAGCTGCAATTTGGCTTCCCATTTGTCCCCCACCAATTACCGCAATTTTTTCATTCATGTGTGTTTGTTTATTTCGCGTCTTGCAATAGATCTTAGGTGTACTTCGTCTGGGCCGTCAGCAATTCTTAACGTTCTAACTCCAGCTGACATTTTTGCTAAAGGAGTATCTTGAGAAACTCCCATAGCTCCATGTGCTTGTATAGCTTTATCAATTACATAGGAGGCAGCTTCGATGACTCCAACTTTTATTGCAGATATTTCGATTTTGGCTTGCTCTTTACCAACGTTATCAATCAACCATGCTGTTTTTAAAGTAAGAAGTCTAGCCTCTTCAATTTTAATCCTAGATCTTGCAATCCAATCTTGCACTACACCATGATCGGAAATTTTTGTACCAAAAGTTTCTCTAGACAATGCTCTCTTTATCATAAGTTGAAGAGCTCTTTCAGCCATTCCAATTGTTCTCATACAGTGATGAATTCTTCCAGGTCCTAGTCTCGCTTGGGCAATTTTAAAGCCCATACCTTCGCCACCTATAATATTTGATTTTGGTACAACTACATTTTCAAAATTTAATTCTGGATGACCAGTGTATCCATCATCATATCCATAAACATGCATGGGTCTGACTATAGTTATCCCTTCTGTATCCATTGGGACAAGAACTTGACTTTGTCTTGTGTGTGGAGGATTTTCAGGATTTGTAATACCCATAAAAATACATATTTTGGCACGTGGATTAATTGCATTTGAAGTCCACCACTTTCTTCCATTAATAACATAGTTATCCCCGTCTGAAACTATTGAACTTGAAATATTTGTCGCATCAGATGAAGCAACATCAGGTTCTGTCATGGCAAAACAAGAACGGATATCACCATTTAGTAAAGGAGTCAACCATTGGTCTTTTTGCTCTTGTGTTCCAAATTCTGCGAGTATTTCCATGTTTCCAGTATCTGGAGCAGAACAGTTAAATACCTCAGGTGCCCACCAAACCTGTCCAGTTATTTCTGCTAATGGTGCATAGTCAACATTTGTTAGTCCTGCACCGTATTCACTGTCGGGTAAAAATAAATTCCATAAATTTTCTTTTCTGGCTTTTTCTTTTAATTCATCAAGTAATTCAGGAATGTGCAAAGGGTCTCCTGAATCTAATATTGCTTTTTCGTAGGCTTCTTCGTTGGGAAAAATATGTTCTTCAAAAAATTTATTCATCTTTTCTTGAAGATCTAATGACTTTTGAGAAAATTTAAAATCCATTGCTTTATTCTATCAATTAACTTGAGACCAAGAGAATTAAATCATAAGATATTTGTTAATGGAATTTTTTGATAAAAAAATAAGAAGTTTTATAACTTCCAATGTTGAATTGGATTACCAATTTAGATTTGAAAAATTTAAAGTAGGCAGGTCGAACATTACTTTTAAAATCTTTGACGATTCAAATAGCTACGTTTTAAGAAGACCTCCGTTTGGAGATAAATTAGAGTCTGCACATAACATGCAGCGTGAATTCAGAATTATTAGTGAATTGAGTGAAAATAATATAAAAGTTCCAAAGCCCAATCTTTTATGCACTGACAAAAATATTTCAGATGATGACTTTTACATTATGGAATATGTTGATGGTGTAACTATTGCAGATAATTTAGTAGCAGATAATTATTCCAATAATGATAAAAAAGAAATTACGAATTCATTCATTACAACACTTGCTGAATTACACACTTTTGATGTGAAAAATTCCAATTTAAATGATTTAGGGAAACATGAAGATTATGTTGAGAGGCAGTTAAACAGATGGACTAAACAATTTAATGCACAAAAAGTAAGAGATATTCCTGAATTAGATGTTGCGACACAATTACTATTCGATACCATCCCCACACAGCAAAAAGTAAGTATTGTTCATGGTGATTATAGATTGGATAATGTAAGAATCAATAATAACTCTGTTGCAGCTATTGTCGATTGGGAACTCTGTACATTAGGAGATCCGTTAGCTGATATAGGAACTGTCATTGCTTCTTGGTCCAATAAAAATGAAACTGATACTCCATTTATTTATTCACCCTCATTAAGCGATGGATTTCCAAGTAGGCAAGAAATAATTGATATTTATGAATCTAAATCAAACCTTAGTTTGGATGATATTGAATTCTATACAAGGCTATCTTTCTGGAAACATGCAATGATAATGGAGGGGGTCTACGTAAGGTATTCACTTGGTTATTATGGTATTGTTGATAAGAAAGATGTAGATGCATTTGGACAAAGCACATTAAGTTTTGCAAAAAAAGCATCAAATAAGAATCTACTTAAGGAGATATTTTGAAAGTTATTCCAGCAAGTGAACTAGAAAGTCATATTGGTGAAGAAGTAGGTGTTTCTGATTGGTTTGAAGTAACACAAGAAAGAATTAATCAATTTGCAGAAGCAACAAACGATCACCAATTCATACATGTAGATCCCGAAATGGCCAAGGCAACCCCATGGGGTACAACAATAGCCCATGGATACCTTACTTTAAGTCTTCTTACCTATCTACAAGCAGACATCGGTTATATGCCTGAAGGATTACAGATGGCAATAAACTATGGGGCAGACAAAGTTAGATTTATGGAAGCAGTACCTGTAAATAGTAAAATTCGAGCTAGAAATGTTTTAACTGATGTACAGTACAAGAGAAACGGTAGATGGCTATTAAAAACAACTTGTACTATTGAAATAGAGGGCAAAGATAAGCCAGCTGCAATAGTTGAAGCTTTAGCGATGTATGTAGTAAGTGAATAAAAAATAGGAGTAAATAAATGAGAGAAGCAGTAATTGTATCAGCAGCTAGAACACCAATAGGTAAAGCTTATAGAGGAGCGTTTAACAATACCGCGGCCCCAACCCTGGCGTCTTATTCTATAAAAGAAGCTGTGGAAAGAGCTGGAATTGACCCAAAAGAGGTTGAAGATGTTGTTTTAGGATGTGCTCAGCAACAAGGTTCACAAGCTATCAATATAGGAAGATTAGCTGGAATTGCAGCTGGACTTCCTGATAATGTTCCAGGCATGACAATCGACAGGCAATGTTCATCCGGAATGATGGCAATTGCGACTGCATCAAAACAGGTTGTAACAGACAATATGGATGTTGTTGTAGCTGGAGGAGTTGAGTCTATTTCACTCGTACAGACTGCAGATTTTAGGGTAGATATTGATCCTAATGTTACTGCTCACGCACAACATGCATACATGCCGATGATTGAGACTGCTGATCATGTTGCTGAAAAATATAATGTAACAAGAGAAAGTCAAGACGAGTACTCCCTTCAAAGTCAGCAAAGAACAGCAGCTGCACAAGAAGCAGGCCTTTACAAAGATGAAATCATTTCTACTACTACTACTAAGTTAGTTAAAGACAAAGAATCCGGTGAAATTTCTGAGCAAGAAGCTATCTTAGAAAAAGATGAAGGCAACAGACCAGAAACAAATTTAGAAGGTCTGTCATCATTAGTCCCAGTGTATGGTGAAGGAAAGTTTATAACTGCAGGAAATGCGTCTCAGTTATCTGATGGATCTGCATCTGTAGTTGTAATGGAATCAAAGGTTGCTGAAAACAAAGGCCTTACTCCCCTTGGCTATTACAGAGGAATGGCAGTTGCAGGTTTAGCACCAGAAGAAATGGGAATTGGGCCAATATATGCTGTTCCTAAATTGCTCGATAAATATAACTTAAGTGTTGATGACATAGGCTTATGGGAACTAAACGAAGCTTTTGCTGTACAAGCTTTGTATTGCAGAGATTATTTAGGTATAGATAATGAAATTTACAATGTAAATGGCGGCTCAATATCTATAGGACATCCGTACGGAATGACCGGCGCAAGAATGACAATGCATGCTCTTATGGAAGGTAAGCGAAGAGGTGCAAAATATGTAGTTGTCACAATGTGTGTTGGTGGTGGAATGGGTGCTGCTGGATTATTTGAAGTCATATAAATTAACAAGTATTTAAAAGACTTGGCATAAAATCTAAACGTATAATTAAATATGAATAAAATTACTGACAAAAACAGTTATTTGGATTCAATTAAAAATAGAAATTTAAAAATTTACCTTATGGGTGAGCTCATAAAGGAACCTTTAGATCATCCAATTATTAGACCAAGCGTTGAAGCAATGGCTGAAACATATGAGCTAGCTGTTAGAGAACCAGAATTAGCATCAGCAACGTCTCCATATACTGGCGAAAAAATAAATAGATTTTTACACATTGCAGAAAGCAATGAGGATCTATTCTTACAAAATAAAATGCAAAGAAAGCTTGGTCAACTAACTGGTACCTGCTTTCAAAGATGTGTTGGCATGGATGCGTTCAATGCACTTCATTCTGTGACTTTTGAGATTGATGAAAAACACAATACTGAATATCACAAAAATTTTATTAATTTTCTAACTGAAATGCATAAATACAATTTGGTAATTGGTGGTGCAATGACAGACGTTAAAGGTGATAGATCAAAATTACCACACGAACAAGAAGATGAAGATGTATATTTACGAATTGTTAAAAGAACAGAAGATGGTGTTTATGTTAAGGGTGCAAAAGCACATCAGACTGGATGTATAAATTCACACTGGATGGTTGTAATGCCTACCTTGAGACTATCTGATAAAGATACAGACTATGCAATAGTGGGTGCAATCCCAGTTGATGCAGAGGGAATAACGTATATCTATGGTAGACAGTCATGCGATACAAGAAGTATGGAGCCTGGTGAATACGATGTTGGAAATAAATATTTTGCCGGGCAAGAAGCAATGGTAATTTTTGATAATGTATTCATACCAAATGAATACATTTTTATGAATGGTGAGTATGAATTTGCATCTATGTTAGTTGAGAGATTTACAACATATCATAGAAGATCCTATGTATGCAAATCAGGCGTTGGCGATGTACTTATAGGTGCAGCAGCTACTATTGCAGAGTACAACGGTGTTGAAGAAGCATCACATATTAAAGATAAGCTTGTTGAAATGAATAAGCTCAATGAAACAATTTATGCTACTGGCATTGCTTCATCACTTCAGGGTTCAAGCACTAAGTCAGGAAACTTCATTAATGATGATCTTTTGGCAAATGTATGTAAACAGCATGTAACAAAGGAAACATATGAGATTGGAAGAATTGCACAAGACCTTGCAGGTGGATTAGTTGGATCAATGCCATCAGGAATAGATTTTAATGAAGGAACAATGTCTGAAGATCTAAAAAAATATTTAAAAGGAAAAAAAGATATTAACTCAGAAGATCGAGTAAAAATTCTAAGATTGATTGAAAATATGACCTTAGGTAGAAATGCGGTTGCTTATTTAACAGAATCACTCCATGGTGCGGGCTCCCCACAAGCACAAAGAGTGCAGATTAGAAGAAGAGTAGATATCGAAGAAAAAAAAGATTTTGCAAAAAAGTTGTCGGGAATTATTGAGAGGGAAAAATGAAAGCAGTCGTATGTACAAAATTAGGTGAGCCAAATTTATTAGAAATAAATGATGTAGATAAACCAACTATTGGTAAAGATGAAGTATTAGTTAAAGTTGAAGTTGCTGGAGTTAATTTTCCAGATGCACTGTTAGTACAAGGAAAGTACCAAATTGTAATTGATCCACCTTTTATTCCAGGTAATGAAGTATGTGGAATTATAGAAGACAAAGGTGAAAATGTAGAAATCTCTGTTGGAACAAAAGTAATTGGAATTCCTCCAATTGGAGGGTTTGCTGAATTCGTTGCTATTAATAAAAATTTGGTAATTCCGGTTAGCGAAAATTTTAGTTCTTTAGCTGGAGCAAGTTTGCCTATCAACTATGGTACTTCTTACTATGCCCTAAAAAGACGTGCAAATGCTCAAAGTGGAGAAAGTCTTTTAGTGCTTGGTGCTTCTGGAGGAATTGGTACTGCTTCAATTCAATTAGCAAAAGTTATGGGTTTAAGAACTATATGTGCTGTTGGTTCCGAAGATAAAGCAGAGTATGTCAAATCTTTGGGTGGTGATGAAATAGTACGATATGATCAGGTTGACTTAAAAGAAACAGTGAAAGAAATGACCGACGGCAAAGGTGTAGATATAGTTATAGATCCTGTTGGTGGTGAAGTGTCTGAACAAGCACTAAGAGCAACAGCTTTTAATGGTAGGTTACTAGTTATTGGCTTCGCTAATGGACAAATACCTAAAATATCCCTTAATTTAACACTTGTTAAAGGTGTGTCAATTGTTGGAGTATGGTGGGGTCGATGGACAAACACATCTCCACACGAAACTGCAGAAGATTTTAAAGAATTGGTTTCCTATGTTGAAAATGGACAATTAGACATTGTTCCAAAAAATAATTACAAAATAGAAGAAACTTCCATAGCCTTAGAAAACTTTCTAACAAGAAAAAATATAGGTAAAACTGTTATAAGTGTCTAGTGAGAGGCAAAGTATGGATTCTCACCAGCCGCATGATCAGTAGCATCTATGATATTTCCTATTTCAGGAACTGCTTCACGCAAAGAGGCTTCGATACCTTGGGTAAGTGTTACTTGTGCCATACCACAGCCTTGGCAACCTCCACCAAGTCTTAAATAAATATCATTTCCTTCAACGCCAATTAATTGTGCTGCACCACCGTGCGAAGCAATAGCTGGATTAATTTGGTTTTCTAATACTGCTTGAACTTTCTCAGCCAATTCTCCCTTTAATTCTGGAAGATCGGCAGGATTACCAATCATTGCAGGGCTTGGTGTATTAGGATTGTCCATAGTTAATCCTGGTGCATCTGGATCTTCGGACATATCTAAGCTGGCACCATCGAATTTATCAATATCTTTCGAAGCAATTATTACAGGTAAATCCCCAAAATCTATTCTCCTATCATCTGATCTAGCTTGATTTATATCTAGGAAACTGAGATCGTAAGTAAATTGATTTCCATGTACTCCATCGATTTGTAAGAATAATGCGTATTCTTTATCTCCAGGTTCTTGATCTCGTAGATCAATAATAGTTTTTACTGCTTCATCGCCTATATTAAAATTAAATTCTTCACTCATATTTATATATTTTAACCAATTTGAGATATGTGAGAAATTAATAAATTAAAGTAGTTATATATAATTGATATATGAATAACGTTCTCATCTCATTAAGTGGCAATTGCTCAACTAGCTACGAACTAAAAGAACTTACTTTTGATGAAATAATTGGAGTTGATAATGGTACAGCTCACTTGTTTGATAGGTCTTTAATTCCATCAAAAGTTCTAGGAGACTTTGATTCAATTACACCTGATTTATTAAAAAAAGTAGAAAACATGAATATAGATTTAATAAGTTATGAGCCAAATAAAGATAAAACAGACTTTGAACTTTCTTTGGACAGTATTAATGAGCCAGAAGATAAAAATATTTTCATAATAGGAGGAGAAGAGGGTGAAATAGATCACTTGTTTTCTATCTTTTCATTAGTAATAAATTATGAATTCGCTACAAATGTAACTTGGCTTTATATGGATAAAACTATTGTTTTTAAAAATAATATGTCAATTTTTCTGAATGAAGGTACAAAATTTAGTGTCGTACCAATAACAAATTTAAATAAATTGACTATCTCAGGAGCTAAGTGGAACTTAAATGAAGAGAATATTGAAGCTGGTAGTACTAAAACGCTAAGAAATGAATCAGTAGAAAATCAAATAATGATAAGTTGTAATGAAGGGCTATTTAGCGTAATTTATTAAGACCTTGGAATATCTTTCCAAGCTTTATCTTTATCTTGTTTTGGCTCACTTGGAAGTCCTAAAACCCTTTCAGCAATAATATTTCTCATTATTTCAGATGTACCGCCTTCTATTGAATTAGCTCTAGACCTGAGAAACAAACTCTGGGTATCTGTGAAGCCAAAAGTCTCATTTTCAAAATTTAATTCTGGTTGGGTCAACTCATAACCTCTTGGGAATAGCAAAGCATCATTGCCAAGCATTTCCATACCAAATTCATATGATGCTTTATTAATTTCGGCTTCATATAATTTACTAGTAGAGCCTTCTGGACCAGGTGTGCCTTTTTCTCTATTTTCAAATGCTCTAACATTAGTTAACCTTACTGCTTCCTGCTCAATCCATAGTTTTATTAACTTATCCCTTGAAACTGGATCATCAAGCTCTTTATCGTTCCAAAGTTGAACTAAATGACCAGGTGCACCACTTCCTCTTTCACGAACATTTCCACCTATAGCAACTCTCTCATTCATTAATATTGCAAGTGAAACTCTCCAACCATCTCCAAGGCTGCCTAAAATATTTTCTTTTGGTATCTTCACATCTGTAAAATAAACTTCATTAAATTCTGCTTCACCCGTTATTTGGCGAAGTGGTCTAACATCTACACCATCGGACTCCATATCAACAATAAAAAATGTTAATCCCCTATGCTTTGGAACATCTGGGTCTGTCCTTGTAACAATTAATCCCCATTTAGCTAAGTGTCCTAGAGTTGTCCAAACTTTTTGACCATTTACAATGAATCCGTCGCCATCATCCACCGCTTTAGTTGACAAGCTTGCTAAATCTGAGCCTGAACCTGGCTCTGAAAATAGTTGGCACCATATTTCTTCAGTAGTGAACATTGGTCTTAAATATGTTTGAATTTGTTCTGGAGTGCCATACTCAACAATAGTTGGTGCTCCCATGCCTATACCAAGAATATTTGCAACTCTGTTTTGTTGAGAAATTCCTTCATTTCTTAAAGTTTCGGTAATTATAAGTTGATATTTTGGATTTAACCCTAATCCCCCAGCACCTTCTGGAAACTGAACCCACGCAAGTCCAAGATCGAATTGTTTACCCCAAAATTCTTTAATGTCATCTGTTTGACTTCTGAATTGAATTAATTCATCTAATTTGCTTCTTACCAGCTGTTCTGCATCAGAATGTTTAGTTTCAGTTTTTACCATAGAGAATTATACATCAAATTTATCTTATTGATTACCCTGTATGGCTTGCTGAATGATCATTAACTCATCCTCGTTACTAAGAGGATATGTGCCATTTTCAATATTTCTTATTTCTTCAATATTATCAGCTATGTCTTCGGCAGATGCACTTGTATTTACATAACCTTTATGGGTAATAATTCCAATACGAGCAAAACGACCAGCAGCTACTCCAAAGATTTCATGACTAGGTTCACAAACCTCTGATGCTAGATATGAAACCATTGGTGTAACTAAGTCTGCACTGAACAATTTACCAACATCTTCAGGAAGGAGTGCCTCGGTCATTCTTGTGTATGCTGTTGGAGCAATTACATTTACTTTGATATTATATTTTGCCCCTTCAATAGCTAATACATTTGTTAAACCTACTATGCCCATTTTTGCTGCACCATAGTTTGATTGACCAAAATTACCAAATAGTCCAGAAGGTGAAGCTACGTTAACAATTCTGCCATATGCATTCTCCTTCATCACTTTAAAAGCAGGCTGTGAAACAAAAAAAGTACCTTTCAAATGTACATCTATAATCAAAGATAATTCTTCTTCGGACATGTTTGCAAAACTTTTATCCCTCAAGATACCTGCATTATTAACAACTGCATCAACAGTGCCAAAATTATCAATCGCAGTTTGTACAATAGACTCTCCACCTTCTTTGGTTGCAACAGAATCATAATTGGCAACAGCTTCTCCTCCATTTGCAATTATTTCGTTAACAACTTCATCTGCTGGAGTGCTGCCAGAGCCTGATCCATCTACTGCGCCACCCAGGTCGTTTACAACAACTTTTGCTCCTCGTGAACCTAAATCAAGAGCATATGCTTTACCTAATCCGTTACCGGCACCAGTTACTATTACTGTCCTATTTTCAAAAGATACTTGTGACATTATTCGATTCCTTCGTACATTGATTCAATCTCATCATTATACATCTCAGCAATAACATTTCTCTTCAATTTCAAAGTTGGTGTTAATTCACCGCTTGAGTCAGTCCATTCTTTATCTAAAATTACAAATTTCTTAATACCTTGTACATTTGCAACTTGAGAATTTGCTTCATCTACTTGTTCTTGAACAGCTTGTATCACTTTTTCATTTTTAGCCATATCTTTAAGAGAGTACTCAATACCATTTTCTGATGCCCATGTCTCTGCACCTCCGTCACCATCTAATACAATAAGAGCTGACAAGAACTTTTTGCCATCTCCAACTACACAAACTTGACCAATTAAAGGATGTGGTTTCACAAGGTCTTCAATCTCAACAGGTGCAATATTTTTTCCTGCTGAAGTTATTAGAATTTCTTTTTTACGACCTATAATTTTTACAAATCCATCTTCGTCAATTTCTGCAAGATCGCCAGTGTGAAGCCAGCCATCTTCATCGAAAGTCTCCTTAGTTTGTTCTTCAGACTTGTAGTAACCCTGTGCTACGTGGTTTCCTTTAATACAAAGCTCGCCATCATCTAATACTTTTACTTCAGTTCCAGGTATTGGAATGCCAACCTTTCCAATTGGATTGAGAACGCTTGGAACTTCAAGTCCATCAACTTTCAATTTTTTTGAAAAAGACTCAGCAGCATTTCCGGGAACACCAATTGTTGCAGGTCCAGTGTCTTCTGTCATTCCATATATCTCTGTTATATCTATACCTATTGCATGAAACCACCTATGAACATCTTTATTCATAGGTGCTGCAGCAGTAACAAAATATTCAGTATTCATTATTCCAAGTCCTTCTTTAAATTTAGAAAAGACCAGTTTTGCAAATACTTTATCTTTTAAATTAATGCCAAGAGGAACTTTTTCACCTCTCTGTTCATAATCTACTTTCTCTAAGCCATTCTTAATTGCTTTGTCTATTAAATCCTTTTTAGGATTTTCTTCAATTCTTGCCTGTAATCCGCCTTTAAACCTTTCCCAAACTCTTGGTACTGCAAGAAATACAGATGGTTTAATTGTTGGAAGCGCATCTCTCATGTCTTCTAATACAGGAACTGGAAATATCTGACCAACTCTGTAAATAGCTTGATAGTGGTCACCAGCTCTTGCAGCAATATGTGCCATTGGTAGGTAAGAGACAATCCTTGGAAATTTGGTTGCAGGAATCATTTGACCAAATAAACTTTCAATTGTCCATAGGACGTTTTTGTGAGAAATCATCACGCCTTTAGGTTTTCCTGTTGTTCCAGATGTAAATATTAAACAAGCTAGAGAATCTGGAGTAACAGTAGCAATAGCTGAATCTAATTTTGAGCTATCTTCTTGATTTAGTTCTTTTCCTTTTTCAACTAACTCGTGGTAGCTATGAACATAATCAAGTTCTTTATTATCTTCATAACCATCTATGAGCACAATCGCTTCTAATTTTGGACACTGTTCTTTTGCTGCATTTACTTCTGCAAATAATTCAAGATCACCTACTACTGCAACTTTGGCTTCCATGAGGTTTGCTACATATTCAATCTGGGACGATTTTAATTGTTTATATAACGTAGATGGAGTGGCTCCACAATACACTATTCCTAGATCAGAAATGTTATGTTCTTTAGTATTGTTAGACATAATAAATGCTGTGTCGCCTGGACCTAGTCCGAGAGACATTAATCCTGCCGCTAAATTTTTTGATACATCTCTATATTCTGACCAAGATATTGAATCCCAAGCTGAGTATTCACTATTAGCTGGAGTATTTAATGCTGGATAATCTGGATACTCTTCTGCATTTCTATCAATATAATCTAAAAGCGTTTTACCATCAACAGAAGCTGTAATTAAATTTTCCTGTGATTTCAAATAATCGTGTAACTTAGACAAAATATCCTCCCATGAATCTGTTACTCAATTTTAATTAAAAAAAGCTAAATGAGCTATTAAATAATAGGATTTATCCTTTTACAGAGCCTGCAGTTAATCCCCCTGTAATTTGCTTCTGGAAAAAGATAAATAGAACTGCAATCGGTGTTGCCGCTATAACTGATGAAGCAGCGATTACTCCCCAGTCAGCGTTGAAATCATCTATAAAAACTGTATTTATTCCAACTGCAACTGTCCATAAATTTTTATCTTTTAAGAATATAGCGGCAAGTATGAAGTCGGAATAAATTCCTATAAATGTAATGACAAAAATTACAACTAATATTGGTCTAGAAAGCGGTGCTATTATTCTTCTGAATATTTGGAAATCAGTAGCACCATCTACTTTTGCAGCTTCATCAAGTGAAGGTGATATGGTATCCATAAAACCTTTAATTAACCAGGAATTGAATCCTATTGATCCACCAAGGTAAACAAGAATTAATCCAATATGTGTACCAAGCCCCATAAATGGTGCAATATCACTGATTTGAAAGAACAAAAGATATATTGCAACAAATGCTAAAAACGATGGAAACATTTGAACTATTACTAATGTTAATAAACTTGCTCTTCGACCCTTGAACTGTAGTCTAGAAAACGCATATGCAGCTAGTGTCCCAAGAAAAACATTAAAGAATGCTGCAATTAAAGCAACTTTATAGGTATTGTAAAGCCACTTAAAATAAGGAACTAATGGATCTGAAGAAAGCAATTTGTAATGCTTTAAAGTAAGTCCATCTGGAATTAATTTCGAATTAGTTAAGTTTGCAAAATCTGCAATCGAATTTGTTGCAACAAATAAAATTGGATAAATAGCAAATGTAACAAACATTAATGCTATTAAATGTCTCCAGCCATATTCTTTAACCCAATTGTAAAATTTAGATGTTTCCATAAATTCTTTCCAATCGTTTTGTATATCTAAATGAAATAGCTGAAATTATAAGTACGAGTGCAAAAATAATTATTGTAACACTTGATGCAAGACCAAATAGATTTCCTCTACCTCCAGAAATTGCCAGCTTATAAGTAAAGGATATCAAAATATCGGTCCACCCAACAGATACCTCACTTCCAATAATTGGAGGACCTCCTCCCGAAAGAAGGAATATTAAAGTAAAGTTATTGAAATTGAATGCAAATGAACCAATTAATAATGGTGATATAGAGACCATCAGCAAAGGAAAAGTTATCCTCCAAAATGATTGAATTCCAGTTGCACCATCAACCTTTGCAGCTTCAATAAGTTCCTTAGGAATGGATTGCAATGCTCCTGTGGTAATTAAAAACATATAAGGAAAACCAAGCCATGTATTAACTAGAAGAACAGCTGATCTGGCACTTTCTTTAGTCTTGAGCCATTTAACAGGCTCTATATCCAACATTTCATATAAAGGACCTAGCCACGAGTTAATAACACCATAATCAGGATTTAATAATCCTTTCCATACAAGAGCTGAGACAAATGCTGGTATTGCATAAGGAAGAATAAAAACAGCTCGGTAGATTCTTTGAAATTTTAAACCATCCTTGTTTAATATCATGCTTAAAAGAAGTCCTACTGCAAATGAAAAAATGACAGATAATAAAGCAAATTGAAATGTCCATTTAGTAACAACACCTAAAGGGCCCCTAATCCTCTGACTAGAAAAAAGTTTACTGTAGTTCTCTCCTCCTACATAAACCCTCCAACCTGGTTCTATCTCTTTACCTTCACATTCAAAATTATCTTTTACAACTGGACATAGCGTATTGGTTGCATTATTAAATAAGGCATCATTCATCTCATCATATGTATAGAGCTGAGAAGTGGAGGTTAGTCGACCTGTAGAGGCACCAAATACAGAAATTTTATATAGTTGTGCTCTAGTGTTTTTATCAATTACTAGTGAAAGTTCTTGTAAGGTTGTTGAATTGGCTATTTGCTCTTTTCCAGAAAGTTGATAATAGCCGTCTGGTGTAGAAAATTCACCATCAATGAAAAGTGAAGGTTCATGGGTTGCATAGGATGTAGAAAAAATCTCATTATCTGAAACTGCTTTTCCAAATAGAATGTTTTCAGAATCTAAATTAGCGACATAATAAAAATTTAAATCTATATCTTGGAGAATATACATTTCGAATTCGAGTCCTTTTTGATCATCTGGTGTAAAAACTCTATCTTCCAAAACACCAATTGCCTGAGTCTTGGTAAGGATATGTCCTGTAGACCAATTGGTAAATGAAACGTATGTATTGTAAACAGCAGGAAATACTACAAAAGATAACATAAATATCATGCCTGGGAGTATCCATTTCATAGGTTGGAATCTATCAGTAAAGTAAACAATATTTACCAAAATGCCAATAACTAAAATTAACGATAAAAAGAACCAAGATTCAAATGTTAAAGCAAGAGGCACAGCATAAACAATTAATGCATTGAATATTGCTAATAAGGTATACTTAAAAATTTTTGAGAGAGTCATACTTAAATATATCATTAAAAAAATTGGGGCTCAACAGAGCCCCAATTTAATATTGATTAATTAAAAATTAACCGCCAGCAATTGCATTACGAATTTGTTCTGCTGCTAATTTCATAGCATCAGATGCATTGCTAACTGTTACGCCTGTTTCTTCATTTGTACCATAATTTTGGTCTCTAATAATTAACAAAGCGTCACCGAATGGTCCCCATACACTTCCCATTTCTGGAATGTTAGGCATAGGAATACCATTTGCAGCACTAGCCGCAAATACAGCTGCTACAGGATCCGCAGCTTCTACTACAGCAAATAAAGATTTTGTAGCAGGTAGTCTTGGATCAGATTCATACATTGCTTGTTGAACTTCAACAGTTGCAAAAAAGTCAAGAATAAAGCTTTGAGCTAAAACTTGCTTATCACTAAATGATGAAACCATTGCACCTCTTACACCAACAAATGGAGTAGCTGCATTTCCATCAAACTGAGGTATTAATCCAACACCGTAGTTAACTGCGCTAGCATCGCCTCTTGCCCATGGACCAGTCATCCAGAATAATGAACGACCTTCTTGGAATGCAGTCATAGAGCCACCATAGTCTGTGGATGCAACTGTTCCATTTTTTACAAGTCCATCTAGGTATTCAGCAGAAGCCAAAGCTCCAGCGTTATCTAAACCAACGTCTGATGCATCGAATCCACCTTCAGAAGCAAAAACATAACCTCCAGCTGATGCGACAAATGGATGATTGTGGTAAGCGTCTCCGCCTCCTCCACCACCTGGTGCACCAACACAAAGTTCAGTCCCTGCAGCATCACAAGCAGCTTTTGCCTCTTCCCATGTTGTTGGGACAGAATCGACTAAGTCTGCATTGTAATACATAGCAATAGCTTCTGTTGCATAAGGAAATCCGTAAACTTCTCCACCATAACTAAACGCTGTAACGCCGACATCAAATAAATCAGATGCTACAGAACCTAAATCTAGTGGTGAAACTACACCGTTTGCTGCTAATTCTCCAACCCAGTCATGTGCTCCTAAGAAAACATCTGGACCTTCACCTGCTGGACCAGCAGTTTGAACGTCTGTTCTTATTGCACCGAAATCATAAACAACTACTTCTACATCAACTCCAGCAGCAGCTTCATAAGCGCCAACTAAAGGATCTAGAGCATTTGCAACTTTTTCCTCAGCCCACACAACGATTACTTCTGGTGGTGGTGCTGTGGTTGCAGGAGCAGCTAATGTTTCTTTAGGTGCTTCAGTGGTATCTGGTGCTTCTGCTGCATCATCTGCAGTATCTCCACCACAAGCCACGGCCACTAAAGAAAACATCAATAAAAATACGATAAATCGTAATTTATTAGTTTTCATATACTCCCTTTCGTATATACGTATATTCACTCTTTACGAATGTCAATGACAACTTTATTGTCTAATTAGAAATTTTTCTAGCTAAATAAAAAAAATATTGCACAAATGCACAAAATTTTATTTTTCGTGAAGAATTATGCCTATATCTCCTGCATTTTTAGTTATTTTGACAGAACCGTCTTCAAGATTTGCTTCACAATCTCCATAGACTACATCGATACTATGTGCATTAGACGGGATAACTATGTCATTAGTAGATCTATCTCTATTTACAATACAAATAAGTGACTCGTCTTGTAAAATTCTTCTGAAGATTACAACATCTTCCATGTAATCTAATAATTCAAATCTTCCATATTTGAAAATTGGATTAACATTTTTGATTTGCATCATAGTTTTTGTAAATTCAAGGATTGTTTTATTCCACGATTCTTCATCGTGCCAAGGAAATGGTTCTCTGTTAAAAGGATCATCAGCACCACCTAGACCAACTTCGTCTCCATAGTAAACACCAGCTATGCCTGGAAATGTAGCTTGTAGAAATATTGCTCCGAGTATGCCATCCTCATTGTTACCACATCGGTTCAAAAATCTTTTTACATCATGGGAACTCAATAAATTCTGGCATGAAGAAAGAGCCTCGAAAGAATACATGGAATATAAATTAGCAAGAGAGTCGGCAAATTCTTTATTGTTGATTCTCTTGGTTGCAAAGTAATCGGTCATAGTTTCTCTAAAAGAGTAATTCATTGTTCCGTCAAATCTATCTCCTTGAAGCCACTGAGAAGTATCTCCAAATATTTCAGAAATAAGCAGAACATCTCTCTTGGTAGAGTAAGCGATATCTCTGAAATCTTTCCAGAATGAAAAATCTAGTTCCTTTGCAACATCCATTCTCCACCCATCAATATCAAAATTCTCAATCCAATGCTTTGTAACATCAAGAGCCCATTGTCTTGCACCATCAGAATCAAAATTCACTTTGGGCATATCAGGTACTCCCCACCAAGCTTTAAATGACGGTTCAACTATAGGTCCATCATCTTCCCTTATTTCAACTGGCACCATAGTTTCTTCGAAAGTTTTATCTAAATATTGTTTATACTCTTCTTGATTTCCATCCCAACCTACTTTGTAAGTATTGGCATATAAGTGTGGTCTGTGGATAAACCTTACTGGATAATCGAATACTGTAAACCAGTCTTTATACTCTGACTTCTCTCCATTCTTAACTAAGTCTTGAAATGCAAAATGTCTTGGGTGAACATGATTTAATGAACAGTCTAAGATTATTTTCATACCTCTCTTATGACATTCTTTAATTAATTCTCGTAGAGCATCGTCACCACCTAATGTAGGGTCTACTTTGAAATGATCCCATGCATCGTACTTGTGTGTGCTAGATGACAAAAAGATTGGATTCAAGTAAATTATATTTACTCCAAGAGACTGGATATGATCAAGCTTTTGGATTACTCCATATAAGTCTCCGCCTTGAAAATCTAATCTTGTAGGAATTGAACCCCATTCAACAGTATTTTTTGGATTTAGAGAACTGTCTCCATTAGCAAATCTGTCAGGAAAAACTTGATACATTACTCCCCCATATACCCAGTCAGGAATTGTGTGTCTTTGGTATGAGCCAGAATCGTAAACCCATTTTTCTGAAGGAGATATGAAATTTGCTATACCACTAGTTCCTAGATAAAGATTAAGCTGTTCATCAGTGCTTGCTGCAAAGCTAAACTTTGCTGTAGGTGATCTGAACTGTATCTGAGTACCCCAAAAAATAAATCTGTCTGTTTCTGCATATTTCCTGAGTTCAATTGGCCTAAAATCTTCATCTTCCAATAAAATCCATAGTTTTGAGATATTTTTTTGAGAGTGAACTCTTACTCTCCCGGTACCGTCTCTCGAAATAGAAAAGTGTTTTTTGTCGTTAAAATCGAATCTAAAATCGTAATGCCCTAAATGAACATCACCATCAAAAAAATCTATCTTCTGCTTTTCACCAGCATCTACAAATTCGGGACTGTGTTCTTCTACCATAAAAATTAATTTACTATCAAATAGACATTATATACTCTATATTTGAGGTGATATGGATATAAATAAAAGTAGTGGATTAATTTTACATCCAACATCTTTACCTAGTTCATATGGTATTGGAGATTTGGGTAAAGAAAGCTATGAATTTATTGATCTCCTCAACCAGTCAGACACTAAAATATGGCAAGTTCTTCCTTTGGGAATCACAGATAATATTGAATTTTCACCATACTCTAGCAAGTCATCTGTTTTGGGTAACCCATATATTGTTTCTTTAGATAACTTAGAAAACAATATATTTCACGAAAGTGAATTAAACGAAATAAAACTACCTATAACTAATGAAGTAAATTACAAAGCTGTATACACAAACAAAGATAAAATTTTTAACCTTATCTCTGAGAGAGTAAATTATAACGACAACGAATATCAAAATTTTCTGGAAAACGATTTAATAAAAAGACACATAACCTTTATAACCTTGAGTGAGGTTTTTGAAAGTTCGTGGAGTGAGTGGTCTAGTGATTATCAGAATTTTTCAGAGGAGCTATTTGATATGGTCTTCGATGAATATAAAAATAATTTTATGAAAAACTTATTTTTACAATTTGAGTTCAATAAACAGTGGCAAAAACTTAAATCCTACGCAAATAATAACAATGTAAGAATTCTTGGAGATATACCAATATATGTGAACCATAACTCTGCAGATGTATGGTTAGATAAACATTTATTTGATTTGGACGATTCTAATAATATGAGCTTTGTATCAGGTGCTGTTCCAGATGATTTTACAGTAGAAGGTCAAGTCTGGAATACAGCTTTATACCAATGGGATAATCATAAAGATGGAGGATACAAATACTGGATTGATAAATTAAATTACAATTTACAAAATTATGATTATTTAAGAATTGATCACTTTGTTGGGTTTTTTCAATTTTGGGCCATACCTTATGGTGAATCAGCTCTTAATGGTCACTGGAGGAAAGGTCCTTGGGAAACTTTTTTTAGTACCGTATCTAAAAACGTTGATTTTAATAAATTGCTTGCTGAGGATTTAGGTGTAGTGCTTGAAGAAACAGCAGATATATTAAAAAAATATACAATTCCAGGCATGAAAGTATTACAACAACGAGTACCTAACAATCAAGTACACGATGAAATTCATCCAAAACATTGGGATTATAATATTGCAGCCTACACCGGCACACACGATAGCCCTACAGTGAAACAATGGTTAAATGAGGTTGAAGATATTCAGCTTCAGTTTTTTTATGATTATAAAAAAGATATTAAATCGCAATATGACTCTGATATTTGGAATTTCATATCGCTTGTTTGGGAGTCTCCATGTCAATTAGCAATTACAACTGTTCAAGATTTACTCGAACTTGATAAAGAATCAAGGTTTAATTCACCAGGAACTCAAGAAGGCAATTGGAAATGGAGAATTCAGGATTTATTTGATTTAAAAAAACCTCTACATGTTTTAAAAGATTTGAATAAGGTGAATGAAAGAATTAGTGATTAGATCGAATATACTCGATAACCATTGTTACTTCATTATCAGTTAGCCTTTGAGCAGGCATTGAACCTTTGCCTTTAGTTATTGTTTGTACCCAATAAGAATCCGGCATGGATGCTGATTGACTTCCTGCATCTAAGGCAGGGCCTACTCTACCCTCAAAGTCTTTACCGTGACATGCGGAACATCTAGCTTCATAAACTTCTTCACCAGTTGAATACGATTCTGCCACACTTGATGAACATGCCATAAAGAACATAGCAAAAAGGATTAATGTGATTTTTTTTAAATTATTCTTCTTCAAGTGCAGATTTAAATTCTTTTGTAGATTTCCCCAATGACTTAGCCAATCCAGGAAGTCTTTTTGCACCAAAAAGTAAAAGCAATATTGTCAAAATAATTAAAAGTTCTGGTAAACCTAATCTCATATAATCATTTTAATAGTTTAATTTTCTTTATTAAGACCTATAAATTTCTTTTCTATTACCCACATACCAAGGAATCCAATTACTCCAAATGTAAAAAAAAATACCAAGTCATTACTTTGGCTGGCTGTCGGTAAAATTGGAGTTGTATAAACAGCCTCATTAGCTGAGTTATACTCTAAAACTTCATAAAAAGGCCAAATTTTAAATAATGAACCACCAAGAAATCCTATAAGAACACTTATTACAACATCATTATATTTTTTAAAAAGGTACGAGAAAACTCTACTAAATGTAACTAAACCAACTATGCATCCAGCTAAAAATATCGATATAACTGCGGTATCAAAACTATTCAAAGCTTTCAATATAAATTCGTATTTTGATAAAAACACAAGAATAAACGAACCACTTATCCCTGGAAGAATCATTGCAGAAATTGCAATTGCGCCAGACATAAATATATAAAAATTTGTATTCGGAGTATTAGATGGGGCCTGGAGAGCTATAAATGATGAAATCATAAGTCCTATTAAAAATGAAAGAAAAACAGCACTGTTTACTCTTTTAATTTGATAAAAAATTAATATCCCAGAGGCAATTATTAAACCGAAAAAGAATCCCCAAATTTTAAAAGGATGATCATCTAATAGATAAACTATAAATCTTGAAAGAATCAAAATTGAGGTCAACATTCCAAAAACTAATGTAATTAAAAAAGTTCCATTTATTTCTTTCCAAAATGCTGAAAATTTAAAGGTCAAGAGTAACTTCAATGTTTTTGTATTAATTGATTTTATTGAGTCTATTAACTCTTCATAAATACCCGTTATGAAGGCTATTGTTCCACCAGATACTCCAGGTATAATTTCAGCGATACCCATGAAGACACCTTTTAAATACAAATCAGGTTTAATCTTCATAAATTATTTTGTTTGGGTTCTTACTAATCTAAATAAAATTGGTGAGAAAGTTGCTGTAATTACAGCTAAAAGAATTATTTGTTGCTCTAATTCTTTTGAAATTAAATCTAGATGAACCCCTATTTCTGCCATAGCAATAATAAGACTAAATCTTGCAGAAAGTAAAAAACCTCCTGCAAGCATATCTCTAAATTTTATCTTTGAGAAAACAAGTAGAAGAGAAGGGATGAACTTAACTCCAACCGCAATCAAGAATAGATACCCTACTTCGACAAAAAATTGTGTTTCAGAAAAAACACTAATGTCATAATTTAATCCAATGTTTATAAAAAAGATAGGAATTAAAAACCCATAAGAAAATCCTTTTAAGCTGCTTTCTAAAGTTCCCCTATTCGAAAATGTGAAAGCGAAAATCGTTCCAGCTAAGAATGCACCAAGTATTGGCTCTATATCAAAAAATACTGAAACTCCAACAAGCACCAACATAAGGGCTATAGAACTTCTTATTCCCAACTCATCCGGATCGTTTCCGTCAAACATTCTTGAAAATAGTTGAGGATTCCACCAAGCAACTCTTCTAATAATTCTTAATAACATAATTACTACTACAAAATAAAGCACAACATTAAGGTTTGAGATAGATAACCCTCCAGCATTTATAAAAGATGCATACACAGTAGCTGCCAATAAAGTTAATATATCTGCAAGTAAAGCGACCATAAACAAAGTCTGTCCATATTTTGTTTTAATCGTTCCATCACTTCTTAAAATAGTTATCACTATATCAACACTTGTTGTGCACAAAACTAAAGCAAGAAAAATTGGATATCCCAAAGTAGAAATCAAATAAAAAGAAGTTATCACAGTCAAGAGATAGATTGACATTGGGAGCGCTAGAGTTCTTAAACCTTTTTCACGGAAAGTGTCTAACTCAATTTCAAACCCTGATAAAAACATCAATAGTAAAAAGCCAAGTATTGCAAGCCCCGAAATGAATTCTGACGAATCAACCCATCCTAAAACTGGTCCAACTGTAATTCCATAAGCTATCTCAAGTACAATTCCAGGTATCTTAATTCTTTGACCTACAAGTGGCAAGATAAATGCACCTAAGGAAATAATGACTAAGGATACTGCTTCAAACTCTTCCATAAATTAACTTGGTATGTATAAAACAGAAGATTTTGAATTATTAGAGATGAATTCTGTTGTTTTCTTACTTTGCCATGATTGGTTAGTTCCATTTCCAATAATTGAAAGATCAAACTTAGAAGATAAATCAGTAAAGATTTTAGCTTCATTACCCTCATGATTTTCAAAATCTAACTGGACTTCATAAGATAAAGCTAAGTCCTGCATTTTTTCTAAGGAATCGGTGAGCTGAGCAGCATCGTCAGATTGCAAAAATTTTGGTTGTGTTATGTTGACTGCTATCAAAGAAGCAGATAAAGAAGAAGCTAAATCAAATGCTATAGAATTTGAAGTGTTTTCACCAAAATCATTATTGGCAAGTATTCCAATCGTTTTGTAAGGGTATGTTGATTTTGAAAAAAGAACAGGAGTCTTAGTTTTATTAGAAATGTTTATTAATGATTTAATTTTTGCTTTTGATATTCCTTCTTCGAGAGGGTAAAAAATAGTTCCAATAGAACCATCATTAACCATGTTTTCGATATCTTTATTAGAAATTTTATTTTTTAAAGTCATTTCAAACTCTTGATCCTTCAAAATAGCTTTAAAGGTTTCGTCAGTTGACTCAAGATTATTATCAAACAAATCTTCTTTGGTTAAAACCATTAAAGAGGTTGCTTTTGTATTTCTAGTGTAAAATTCAGATTCAGATAAATTTTTTAAATTGTCTTTATTTTCCAGAACTACGAGAATATTTTTTCCATATTCTAAAGGATATCTTGATTCCGATCCTGAAAATAAATTAATTACATTCGAGAATGCACCTGATTGCAAAACAATCGTTACAAGATCACCTGTTTCGATTTCAGTGTCACCATGTGGAATGATTACTTTTCCTTTTCTTAGTAAAGCTCCAACAATGTAATAATCAGATCCAATTTCTTTTAACTTCTTACCTCTGACTGGGCTGTCAGAGCTAATTTCTATTTCTATTGCTTCAGCTCTTCCACCAGCAAAAGCTTGTGAAACAACTCTCCTTGGTTCTAATATATGTTCAAACCTTCTAGCAAGAAGAATATTGGGCTCTACTACTTCTGCTCCAAGATTTTTGTAACTATCAGCATTTGAAGCTTCGTTGACAACTGAAGATAATCTAAAAATATCATTTTGTTTTGCAATTTTTAATACTTCTAAATTTACTTCATCATTTAATGTAAGCGTTATAACGGCAGTCGTGCTTTCTAATCCTGCTTTTTTTAAAACTAAAGATGAAGTTGCATCTCCCTGTATTTTTTCTATTTGCCTATTTGTACTAAAGTTTCTTAATTTATCTTGATCTAAATCAATAACAGATATTGACCATCCAGAACTAATTCTATTTATTAGCTCTTTTGCTTCACCGTGTGCGCCTACAATTATTACTTTCAAGAGTTTTATTATCCTATATTTTCATTTTAGTTAAAGAACTTCTTTGTAAAGCATTTTTATATAAATAACTACTAAATATGCGTTTTAAGTCTAAACGCTGAATAAAAAGTGGATAACGTCACCATCTTTAACAATATATTCTTTACCTTCAGACCTAAGCTTGCCTGCTTCTTTTGACCCTTTTTCTCCGTTATTTTGAATATAGTCATCAAAGGTTACTGTTTCTGCTCTGATAAATCCTCTCTCAAAATCGGTGTGTATTTTACCAGCCGCTTTTGGTGCACTATCTCCAACATTTATTGTCCAAGCACGTACCTCTTTTTCTCCAGCAGTAAAATAAGTTTGTAAACCTAATAATTTGTATCCAGCCCTGGTCAACCTATCAAGGCCAGACTCCTCAAGACCAAGTTCTTTGAGGAATTCAATTTTTTCATCGTTTGTTAATCCGGAAATTTCAGCTTCAAGCTCAGCGCATATTGCAACAACTTCTGAACCTTCTTCATTAGCTAAATCATATATTTGATTTAAAAATGGATTACTTTCAAATCCATCTTCATTAACATTCGCAACATACAAAACAGGTTTAATTGTTAGAAGTTGAAAACCTTTTAATAGTTTTTGTTCTTCTTCGTTAAACGAAACTGTTCTTAATGACTTACCTTCCTCAAGAACGGGTAGGATCTTTTCAAGTAAATTTTTTAATGGTAGTCCTTCTTTTTGACCTGCTTTCGAGCCTTTTACAGCTTTCTGATACAGACTTTCAACTGTGCTTAAATCTGCAAGAACTAACTCTGTATTAATAATTTCTATATCGTCTTTTGGAGATACCTTTCCTGAGACATGAACGATATCTTCGTTTTCAAAAGCTCGAACAACATGCACGATTGCATCAGTTTCTCGAATATTAGTTAAAAACTGATTACCTAAGCCTTCACCCTTGGAAGCTCCTTCAACAAGACCAGCAATATCTACGAATTCCATTGAAGTAGGAATAATTTCTTTTGGATTTACAATTTTGGCTAATTGACCTAACCGAATGTCATTTACAGGTACAACGCCAATATTTGGTTCAATTGTACAAAAAGGGTAATTTGCAGACTCAATACCGGCCTGTGTTAAAGCATTAAATAGTGTTGACTTTCCTACATTCGGCAGACCTACTATACCGCATTTAAACCCCATATATCATTATCCTTTTTTTTAACTACCTCAGTTTAAAAAGCAAAATACAAATAAATACTTTCAATAAATTAAAGACATATTAAATATAGTGTGTAAATTTATTAAATTTAAGTTTCTATTCCTCATCATTCAATTTATTTGATTAAAGTTTTATATAAGGGGGGATATGAACGAAAAAAATAACAAAAGAACCATTTTTGGCTGGTCAATGTATGACTGGGCCAAATCAGCATATGAAACTACTACTCTTGGGGCTGTCTTACCTGTTTACTTTGTAAGTGTTGTTGTACCAGAAGAAGGCTTTGTCTTCAGAGGTAATGTATATACCGGAGCAGAAGTCTGGGGCTTTGCTATTGGTTCTGCATTATTCATATTTTTTCTCATAATGCCAACAATTGGTGCAGTTGCTGATATGTCTGGTAGCAGAATGAAATTATTTAAGATATTTGCTTATGGAGGTGCTGTTTTTGCATCTTCATTTTACTTTGCAACATCAGGTGATGTCATATTGACATTAGTGATTTACTTTTTAGCTCAATTTGGCGCTACAGGTTCGAATGTTTTTTACGACAGTGTTCTGAAAGATATAACAACTGATGATACTATTGATGCAGTTTCTGCAAGAGGTTATGCACTTGGTTATCTTGGTGGTGGAACCCAGCTAATTTTATCATTCGCAATAATACTCCTTGGTCCAGACCTACTAGGGATAGATGCCGCTTTAGCTTCAAGGATAGCAATTTCATTAGCTGGTCTGTGGTGGCTTGTATTTTCAGTATTTAGTTTTTCAAGAATGAACATAGTCGAGACAAGATCAGGTTCTGGAAAAGGTTCTATATCAGAAGCTTATAGTAGGAATTTTAAGACTTTGAAAAAAATTAGAAAATTTCCTTTTTTACTTTACTTTTTGGTTGCCTACATATTTTTCTGGGATGGCTTACAAACATTAATTAATATGTCAGCAGCATTCTTTACAGAAGTTCTGCTTTTAGACCAGACCCAAGTACTCATCGTATTCTTAGTTGTTCAGTTTGTTGCCTACTTTGGTGCAAAACTAGCTGGAAATCTTGCTACTAAAATTGGTCAAAAAAATGTGTTATATTACACAATGTTTTTACTTTTCCTAGTGGGTAATGCTGGTTACATTGTTCCAGAAAAGCAACTAATCCCTGTAATCATCATGGGCATTATTACAGCTATGGGAATGGGTGGACTTCAGTCTGTCAGTAGAAGTGTTTATGCAGCTATGTTACCAAAGGGTGCTGAGGGAGAATTTATGGGATTCTTTTCAGTCCTATCTAGATTTTCAGCTATCTGGGGTCCACTAATTTATGCATATGTCAGTGCCTCGACTGGAAACCCAAGGCTTTCGCTTCCAGTCATTACATCTTTTTTCTTAATTGGAGCATTGCTTCTTAGAAAAGTAGATATGGACAAGAGAATTAGCGAAGAGGAGTGGGCTGCTAGTTAGTTTGAATTAATCTTGATAGATTAAAAAATAAAGCAGACACTGTAATTGGACCAACCCCACCTGGAAATGGTGCTCGTGAACTAATTACCTCACCTATTTCAAGTGTGTCAATATCTCCATATGTTTTACCATCAACTGAAGATATTCCAATATCAATTATTGTTGCTCCATTTTTGAAATAAGTACTGTCGTACATTTTTGCTGAACCTATTGCAGAAATAAAAATATCAGCTTCTTTTGTAAATAATTTTTGATTTGTAGTCCTACTGTGAATGATTGAAACATTAGCATTGTAACTTTTTGATGACAAAATTTTAGCTAATGGCGCTGATACCAGCCTTGACCTTCCAGCAATAACTACGTTCTTATCTTCCGTTTGAATATTGTAAAAATTTAATAATTCCAATACTGCAAGTGAAGTTGCTGGTATTAACTTATATGTATCTGAAAACAAACTTCCAAGATTGTAAGATGTTAATCCGTCTACATCAATCTCATGTGGAATACGGTTAATTGCTTCTTCTGGATTAAGATGGCTTGGGAGGGGAAGCTGAATTATCAAGCCATCAGTAGCTTTTGACTCTTCAGATATAACTTCCTCTAAAGTTTCTTGAGAAGTATCAGTATCTAGTTTTAACCAATTGAATTCTACTCCAAGGTGTGTTGCTTTTTCTTGTTTACGCGTAACATATAATAAAGAAGCTGGGTTATCTCCCACTGTAATTGCAGTCAAGTGAGGTTTCTTATTATCTTTGCTGTATTCTTGAAAGACATTTTTACTGATTTCATCAAGTTGCTCTGCAACAGGTGCGCCAAAAAGTAATTGTTCCATTTTTAATAGTTTAATAATTATGAAACATACTTACTAGATAACTTTATTAAAATAGCAATGAGCAAAATATGGATATTTCAAAATTAGATCAAAAAATAAAGCCTTCTGGAACAATGGCTATTTCAAACAAATCTAGAGAATTAAAGTCACAAGGCAAACCAGTTATCGGGTTTGGTGCTGGAGAACCAGACTTTCCTTCCCCAGATTATGTAGTAGATGCAGCTATAAAAGCGGCAGCTGATCCTAAAAATCATAAGTACTCTCCTGCAGCAGGTCTTGAGTCACTTAGACAAATAATTGCAAAAACTACTAAAGATTACTCAGGATTTGAAATAAATTCAGATAATGTAATTGTTTCTAATGGTGGAAAGCAGTCAATACTTACTGCATTTTTATCTATATTAGACCCTGGAGATGAAGTTATCATACCTGCGCCTTATTGGACAACTTATCCAGAAGCAGTGAAAATTGCTGGAGGGACTCCTGTTTTTATTGAAACTGAAAAGAGCAATAATTTTAAAGTTACAGTTGAACAATTGGAAAAAAGTAAATCTAAGAATACAAAAATGTTGGTTTGGTGTTCCCCATCAAACCCTACAGGAGTAGTTTATTCAAAAGAAGAAGCTGAAGAAATTTATGAATGGATATTCAAAAATGATTTATGGATTTTGTCTGATGAACTATATGAACATCTAGTTTACGAAGGAGAAACATCTCCATCACCAGCTGTATACGATCCAGAATTAAAGAATACAATTATTGTAAACGGTGTTTCAAAGTCATACTCAATGACAGGATGGAGAGTTGGTTGGTTAATTGGAAACAAAAGCGTAATAGGGCTTGGAAAAAAAATACAGTCACAGGCTACATCAAATGTTTCTAATGTGTCTCAATTAGCTGCGGAAGCTGCACTACTTAATGGGCTTGATGTAACTAACGAAATGAAAATAGCCTTCAACAGAAGGAGGCTCTTTGCAACCGAGAAAATTAACAGCATTCCAAATCTTAATGTTGTAGATAGCACTGGAGCTTTTTACCTATTTGTTGATGTTAGTCACTATTGTTCCGGAAAAAATGGATTGAATTCTTCAGAAGAATTTTGTGATTGGCTCTTAGAGAATTATTTTATAGCGTTTGTTCCTGGTGAAGTTTTTGGAACTCCAGGATTTATGAGGTTATCATATGCTTTAAGCGATGAAGATCTTGATAATGGATTGAGTCGACTAAGTGAAGCTATAGATAATTTGAATGAATAATATAACAAAAAAAAGTCTTTTTTCTTGGCTTCTTTTCGATTTAGCAAATACAGTTTACGCATTTATCATTCCTGGTTTGTATTTTTCAGTATGGCTAGTAAGTGAAAAAGGCTGGACAGACCAACAATTAGGATTAGCTACTTCAACAGCAATGGTTATAGTTGCTATTTTAGGACCATGGATTGGTAGAAAATCTGATAGTTCTCAAGGTAAAAAGAAAATTTTACTTTTTATGACTCTTATTTGTATTATTTCAACTTTCTTACTTGGCACATTTTCAGTTGAAGTATCGGTTCTATTATTCGTTTTTTCATTAATTGGGTTTAATTTAGGATCAGTAGTCTATGACGCATTGCTTGTTTCTGTTAGCAATGAGGAAAACAGGGGGAAAATATCTGGTTTAGGAGTAGCCTTCGGATACACAGGTTCATTAATTGGTTTTGGAGTTGCTACTTTATTACAAAATATGGGCTACAGCTATGTAGAAATATTTAAATCTGTTGCTTTTTTGTTTTTAATATTTTCACTACCTGCCTTTTTATTTATTGAAGAAAAAATTACATCTAAAGAAAAAGTTAAAATTAGCATTTTGAATTCTTTAAATGTTGTTATTAACTCCTGGAAACACTCAAGACATTACACAGGGCTTACAAGATTTTTAGTTGGAAGGTTTTTTTATGCCGATGCAATAAATACTCTAATTAGTGGATTGTTAGCAGTTTATCTAGTTGAAGAAGTCGGCCTTACTCCAGCAGACAGTCAAAGTATCCTTGCTTTAGCTATAGTCGTCTCAATCATAGGTGGGTATATTTTTGGAAAAGCTGCCGATAGATTTGGTCCAAGAAGACTTATATTGATTAGTATTTTTTGCTGGATGCTTTCTTTATCTCTAGCAATTATTGCTACTGAATTTAATCAACTTTGGTTAATATACGTCACTGGTGTTCTTGGAGGATTTAACATTGGAGGAATTTTTGCTGTTGATAGAGTCTTTATGACTCGACTTTCTCCTGAAAAACATTTGGGTGAGTTTTATGGTTTATATTCAACAGTTGGAAGATTTGCAACAATTATAGGCCCAATACTTTGGGGAGTAATTGTTAATAGTTTGGGATTGGGAAGGAATGTTGCAATGGGATCTTTAATAGTTCTCTTAGCTATTTCTTACTACATTATTAGTGGAGTATCAGATAAAGCTTAAAATTAAAAAAAGAAAAACCTCTTTTTGTTTTTTACTTCTTCTAACTGCTGTCTTGTATTTTTAAGTTTTTCTCTAAGAAAATCTGCTTCAGATTCTGCTTTAGCTGCCCTTTCACGAGCTTCAGCCATTTGTTGGCTTGCCTCATGTAAATTTCCTAATTGATTTAAGACTGTATTCCAAGCATCAAGAGGAACAAGAAGACTTCCTTCTTCAGGAACCTCAATATCTTTTTGTGGATTATCCGATGGCTTTTCCTCTGAAATACTTTCTTCAGGTTTTTGATCGGTATTTTCTTTTTTTAAAAAATTGTACTTTTCAGCCATCCTGTCTTCGTAGCTACTCATTAATAAAATCCTCTTTCATAGTATCTAAAGTTGTGTTTTTAAAAACAAATCCTTTTTCAAGTAATTTTTTAGGTATTGCTCTTATACTATTTAATCCTAATTGCTCACCAAGTTCCCAGCCAACAGCTACACGCATAATTATTGGAGGTAATGGAGGAGCAAAATATTTTTTATTCATTGTTTTGGCAATAATTCTTGCGAATTCTTTTTGTTGAAGAGGTTCTGGGGCGGTGCAATTAACTGGTCCGCTAATATCTGAGTTGTTTAAACAGAAAATATAAGCAGAGACAAGATCATCAACTGATACCCAGGAAAAATATTGTTCTCCCTTTCCAATAGGTCCTGATAAATTTAACTTGGAAACCAATGTAAAGATTTGAGTTGCTACATTCCCCTTTCCAAGGACAATACCCGCTCGACACATTACTACTCGTACACCTAGCTTACGAATTTCATCTAAAGGTCCCTCCCATGCTTCTTCAACAACAAGTTGTAGATATTGACCCCGATTATAAGAAGTCTCCTCAGTAACTACCTCATCTCCATGGTCTCCATATACATCATTTCCAGAAGCAGTTATAAAAATTTTGGGATGATTTTCAGATGATTGATATGCCTGAATAAATGTCTCAGATGCCCATTTTCTTGACCAGTATATTCTTGATTTTCTTTCTTTACTCCACCTTCCACCAGCAAAAGGAAGGAATCCAAAAATATCTTTTGGTGCAATACTTTCACCTGCTAGATGTATGACTGCATCAAGGGATTCGAATTTCTCTTGATCAATTTCTTTTTTAGAAGGTTTCCAATAAATTTCATTTTCATTCTTAGGTTCTCTTCTTACAAATTTGTAAACTTCAAAATCAGATTCATTTAAAGCTTTACAAAGTTTCCTACCAATAAAACCTGATGCACCCGTTACACCTATTTTCATTCTTCTTCACCATAAAAAACAAAAAAGTTTTTAAGAGTCTCCTCTACTTCAGATATATCAGATCCTAAATTTCTATTAAAGTTAACAGTTACGATGTTAGATTGAATAAAAATTGTATCTATATCATTAGTCTCTTGAAATAACTTTAAAGCTAGCTGGCCACTTACATCGGGTATTAATGATGCTTCAGAAATATTATGGAAAGTCATTCCCTCTTGACCTGAAACAGACCTATTCAAATCAAAAATAATTGTCTTATTTAACTTTGTGCTTTTAACTTCAATAATTTGCCCCATTACAAATCTCCAATTTCGTGAACTCTTATCAAATTTGTTGCAGCCTCAATATTTGGAGGTGTTCCTGCAACAACCACTACTTTATCACCTTTATTGTATTTTTTTTCACTAATTAGAAAGTCATTTGCAGCTTTCAACATCTCTGAAAATGTTTCTTTTCGTTCTATAGGATATTGGTCTACACCCCAAAGTAAATTCATTTGATTCAATGTTTTTTTCTTAGTTGAAAATGTAATAATTTCTGCTTTTGGCCTAAAGTTAGAAATTAGCAAAGGTGTTCTACCTGTTTCTGTGAAAGCGATTATCGAACTAGCATCTATTTCATTTGCCACCTGAACTGCAGCCCTAGCTAAAGTAGTAGTTATTGAATCTTCCTTCGAATCTTCTTTTGAAAGTAATGAAGAGGTGTCATTTCTAGAATCTGTTTCTTTACAAATTATAGACATAACTTCAACTACTCTATTTGGATTATCGCCGATAGATGTTTCTGCTGACAGCATTACAGCATCTGAACCCTCAAGTATTGCATTGGTAATATCAGTAACCTCAGCTCTAGTAGGTCTATAAGAAGTTTTCATTGATTGAAGCATCTCAGTTGCAGTTATAGATATTTTTCCTCGTTTATTAGCAGCATCTAAAATTTGCTTTTGCACAAAGGGAACTTGCTCTAGTGGAAGCTGAACTCCTAGATCTCCTCTAGCCACCATGACTCCATCCGCAACATCTAAGATTTCATCAATGTTGTCTAAAGCAGTTTTTAATTCTATTTTTGCTATTACTTTTACATCTTTTGGAATGATTTCTTTAACAAGATTTATATCACTTGCATTTCTAACAAACGAAACTGCAACAAAATCAACATCATGTTCTGATCCAAATTTAAGATGCTCTATATCTTTCTCTGTTATAGCTGAGACTGACAGATTAGAATCTGGAAATGCTACACCCTGATTATCTCTAAGCTCTCCACCGATTAAGATAAGTGCTTCTAATTTATCATTTTCTTTTTCTACTACTTTAAGTACTATTTGTCCATCATCTATAAACACTCTGTCGTCAACATTTACATCTCTCAATAAATTTTCATAATTGATAAATACAATATCATTGTTTGATTCAGTTTCAATATTTGTTAAAGTTACGTTTTTACTTTTTTCTAAAAAAGTATTCTCAGATGAAATACCAGTTCGTATTTTTGGTCCTTGAATATCTTGCATAATTGCAACTTGCTTATTAGATTTTCTTGCCCACGAAATAACATTTTCATGATCCTCAAGTGTGCCATGTGAAAAGTTTATTCTTAAGACATTAGCTCCAGCATCTATAATCTTTTTAATTTTTGATTCACTTGATAGGCTTGGGCCAACTGTTGCAATAATTTTTGTTTTTCTATCCATATTGATTAAATACTTTAATAGCATGGTATAACAAATTTAAGAATATGAATAGAAAAAATATTATAGGTATCCCAATAAAAAACCTTGAAGAACCAATGTCTAGACTAGCTAGCACATTAGATAAAAACCAAAGAATTGCCTTACAGATTGGACTTATTAAAAATTTAGCAGAATGTTTTAGAGGCAAAGACAACGATATATTTTTGATTTCAAATGATTCAGAAATAGAAATATTAGCAAAACAATTAGAGATAGATTTTTTCAATACAAAATCAGTTGGTTTGAATAAAGAAGTTATAGAGTTTTCTAATAATTTTAAAAATTACCGAAGCTGGATGATATGTCATTCAGATTTACCATATATAACAAAATATTTTGCAAAAACAATAAGCCAAGAAATTGAAGGGAGTGAAATTTTAATAGCAAAAAGTAAAGACAGTGGTACTCCATTTATAGCTGGAACTGTTAGCTTTAATGAGTTTAGATTTGGAGTTAAAAGTTTTGATAAACATTCAAAATACCTTAAGGAAAATAAGTACGAATATAAACAAATTTTTAACACTGAATTTACTTTTGAACTTGATGATGAAAGTGACTATCAAAAATTTCTGCTTAACCAACCAAGGTGGTTTAAAAAGCTAAAAATTTAGCAGCCCCGACCGGATTTGAACCGGCGTTTCTGCCTTGAGAGCGCAGCGTCCTAGGCCTCTAGACGACGGGGCCTCTGCTCGGGGAGAAGGACTTGAACCCTCAACGATGGGACCAGAACCCATTGTGTTGCCAATTACACCATCCCCGAAAGGTAGCAGCCCCGACCGGATTCGAACCGGCGTTTCTGGGTTGAAAACCCAGCGTCCTAGGCCTCTGGACGACGGGGCCGTATAAATATTAAGAATAAAGTATTTTAATTATTAGTTGTTATAATTTTTCGATACTTTCTGCCAATCTGGCAATAGTTGTCTCTTTACCAAGTGCGAATATTGACTCAAACAATGGTGGACTAATTTTTGTACCAGTAACAGCTACTCTTGCTGACTGAAAACCTACTTTAGTTTTTATATCTAATTCTTCTAAAGTCGCTCTCATCGTATCTTCAATAATATTTATATTAAAGTCATCTAATGCAATAAACTTATTTCTAATAGCATCTAAGTATTTTTGAGCCTCCTCAGAATTTACAGAGTCCCAATCTTCCTTGTCTACAATAAATGGCTCATCAATTAGAAACTGAACTTGGACAAAAAGATCGTTCATCGTTTCAATTCTTTCTTGTACAGAGGGAAATATTTTTAACAATCGATCTTTTTCTTCATTAAATAATTCTCTACTAAGTTGATTCTCAATATTTTGCAGTGAATCCTCTTCAAATTTATTTGGTGAAGTTGATCTTATATACTGTCCATTTAACCAAAGGAGTTTTTTTTCATCAAAAGTAGCTGAATTTGGTAGTACTTTATTTAAATCAAATTTACTAATTGCAAAATCACTATCAAAAAGCTCAATATCATCACCTGGTGACCAGCCAAGTAGACAAAGATAGTTGAACATTGCATCATTTAATATTCCCTTTTGACGAAATGCTTCAACTGATGTATCACCATGTCTTTTACTAAGTTTTTTACCGTCAGGACCAAATAATAAAGGTAGATGACAAAAATTTGGTATCACTGCATCTAAGGCTTCCATAATCAATATGTGCTTGGGAGTTGAAGAAAGTATATCCTCTCCCCTCGCAATTATTGTTATTCCATAATCTATATCATCTACTGTAGAGGCAAGGTGATATGTCGGAGTATTGTCAGATCTTAAAATGACAAAATCTTCTACATCTGAAGTTTCAAATGACATGTCTCCTCGTACAAAATCTTTGAACTCTATTGTCCTATCACTTGGGACTTTGAATCTAATTGCACCATCATCTTTATAAGCAAGGTCTTTTTCTAAGAGTTCATTTGCAACTTCTCTATATCTGTCAAACCGTGAAGATTGTTTATAATCCCCATGCTCTCCACCAACTTCAACGCCCTCATCCCAATCAAGTCCTAACCATCTTAGGTTTTCTAGAATGTCTTTTTGGAACTCTTCAGTGCTACGCTCTATGTCAGTGTCATCAATCCTTACAACAAAAGTGCCTCCACTTGCTTTAGCATATAGCCAGTTGAATAACGCAGTCCTAGCGTTTCCTATATGAAGGCTGCCAGTTGGTGAAGGGGCAATTCTTAATTTCATATTATTTAACTGGATTTATCAGTGTGCCAATAGTCTCTATTTCTATTTTTATTTCATCACCTGGCTGAACTTTAGAGACTCCTTCAGGAGTACCTGTAAGAACTACATCTCCTGGCAAAAGAGTCATTATTGATGAAACAAACTCCAAAATTTCACCAACACTAAAAATCATATCTTTTGTATTTCCATCTTGTTTTAGCTCATCATTAACAAAGCATTTAATTCCCAACTCTGGATTCTGCTCAAAATTAGTTTGTATTACGGGACCTAAAGGACAAAAGGTATCAAAACTTTTTGCTCTTGTAAAATTACCGTTAAATGTTCCATCTTGTCCCTGTAAAACTCTTTCTGATAAATCGTTAGCAATAGTAAATCCTAGAACACTATCCATCCAATTATCCTTAGTAAGGTTTTTACTGAGTTTTCCAATTACTACTGCTAATTCAGCCTCATGATCAACATGTTGACCAATTGGTGGATATATTATTGACTCACCAGTACCAATTACAGATGTTGAAGGTTTATTAAAAAATACTGGATTTTTTGGTGCCGTATAATCATGAACTCCTAACTCAACTGCATGTTTTTCATAATTTTTTGCAACAGCTGTAACTTTACTTGGTAAAACTGGTGCTAATAACTGAATTTCATCAATACTATACTTTTCTTCAGTAGGCTCCCAAACAACAAGAGGTGAACCTTCATAACGAATAATACCTTCGTCGGTAAGTTCACCATAAAAGATTTCGCCTTCAAACTTAGCTCTTACAATCTTCATTATTCAAGTGTAAAAGTTTTATAAATTATCAGCGTCAATAGTTGAAAATAATTCAGATAAATGTAAACCTTTTATTGTTTCTTTACCAGCTATTAAAAGATTATCTTTAGTTAGTAAACCAAGAGAAGTTTCACTTATCTCCAAAACTTTTAAGACTTTTTCTATGTCACTTTTAGTAGGACCTCTTCCAGCCAGTGATGCCTGATAAATTACTAAATTTGAAATAATTTTTGTAATTAACTTTTTCTTATGATGAGAGCTCCAAAAATGTTCATATTTTTTTATTAATTTTAAGGCGTAACCACTATCAGGACTTGGTATTGAGAATGCTTCTTCGTATGGATGTTTTAGGGAACTATTTGAGTCTTTTTTTCCTTGTGATCTTGGAACAGGCAGGTCAGATAGCGTCTGTAATTTGTAATTTGTTTCTTCTATATTTGGTTGCTGGCTCACTTAACTAATGTTAAATAATTATCAGAATTAGCGTCATTTCCATTTACAATTTCGAGATATTTATTTCTAATTGCGTTTGTAACATCTCCAGGTGAACCGTTTCCTATATTGCTATTGTCAACAGATACAACACCAATTACCTCTGTAGCTGTTCCAGTAAAGAAAAGCTCATCAGCACTTAGTAAGTCCTTTTTAGAAATATTTTGCTCAGTTACTTCAAAATTTAAATTGTTAGCTATTTCGATTACTGTTTTTCTAGTAATCCCACCTAATGCGCCTGTTTCAATAGGAGGTGTGGTTATTTTATTATTCTTAATTAAAAATAAATTCTGCCCACTACCTTCTGCTACAACATCGCCATCACCAAACATGATTGCATCATCATATCCATTGTTTACAGCATCAATTTTTGCAAGTGTTGAATTCATATAGCCACCTACTCCTTTTGCTGTAGGTATAAAACTTTCTGGACTGATTCTTTTCCATTTTGAGATACAGACCTTAACACCGTTGTTTCCAGCTTCGTCTCCAAGGTAAGCTCCCCAACTCCACGCAGAAATAGAGACATATACAGGAACGTCGCTTGGTAAAAGTCCCATCTCGCCCTCACCAAAAAATACTAGAGGTCTTATGTATGCGGACGTTAAATTATTAAGGTGTACAGAATCTTTAATTGCTTGAGTAATTACTTCTTTGTCGTATGGGATATTAATGTTGTATGCTTTTGCAGAATTATATAATCTATCTACATGGTCTTTTAGTCTAAAAATTGAAGTACCTTTTGGACATTCCCTAGCTCTAATTCCCTCAAAAACACCGGTACCATAATGCAAGGTATGGGACATAACACTAACTGTTGCATCTTCCCAGTTAACAAACTCACCATTCATCCAAATAAGTTTTGACTTTTCCATTATTAATAACAAATAATAGTCCTTTTTATCATTGAAGCTATAAAAAATACTATTATTCAATTGTGAAAAGATTTTTGGCATCAGGATTTGGTGTTGGGCTAGTCTGGCAAAACATTTTTGGTAATAAAAAAGGTGGTGGTACTTTAGCACCTTTTATTTTCACTATTCTGATTTATTTCTTGAATCTAAACGTACTTGAACTATCAATTGTATTTGTATCATTACTTTTAATTTATTTCTATTCGGTAGAAGATCATTATGCTGATGAAGACCCGAGTTGGATCACTTTAGATGAAATTGTTGGAATGAGTTTAGTGTCTTTAGCTTCACCCTCAAAAATACTACCTCTAATTGCGGGATTTCTAGTGTTTAGAGCAAGTGATATTTTAAAACAACCAAAATTTGTTTCACAGTTAGAGGATTACCCAGGAAAACTCGGTGTTCTATATGATGATTTAGGGGCTGGGTTATTAGGTTTACTATCAGCTACGATAGTACACCAAGTTAGCCTTCTAACTCTTTGAGCAATAATTCTTTAGCCATTCCTGGATTAACAGAGCCATTAGACTGCTTCATAAGTTGCCCAACAAGAAAACCAACTAATTTATCTTCACCTGATTTAATTCTGTCGACTATATCTTGATTCTCTTTGATAATCTGATTTATCATTTCTGAGATTTTTTCAGAGTCGTTTTCCTGAAATAGGTTTTTCTGCTCAGCGACCTTACTTGGAGTAGTTTCTGTAGTTAAGATTTCAGTCAAAATAATTTTTGCAGATGTAAAAGATATTTTATTACTTTTGATTAATTCAATAATTTCTGATAAATAGTCGTCATTGAACCATTCTGGAAGAACTTCAATATTTGCTTTTCTCATTTGCCCCTGAAGCTCCCCTGTAATCCAATTGTATGAAGCTATAGAGTCTTTTGTTTGGTCAAACACTTCAACATACAATTTTTTAATCCAGTCATCACTTTTACTTAATATATTTGACTGGCTTAAAGAAAGGCCTGTTGTCATTAATTCCTCTCTTTGAGCTTTTGGAAGAAGTGGCATTAGTGTTTCAACTTCTTTAATAAACTCATCACTTAAAAACATGTTAGGTAGGTCAGGATCAGAAAAATATCTATAATCGGCACTGCCTTCTTTTGACCTCATTGTGCTAGTTACTTCTTTATTTTCATCCCAATGTCTAGTTTCCTGAACTATTTCAACTCCATCTTCGAGCGCTTTAGTTTGTCTTTGTATTTCGTAATCTATTGCTCTTTCTAATGATCTCAGAGAGTTCATGTTTTTTATCTCTACTTTTGTTCCTAGTTCAGTACTATCTTCAGGTGCTACTGATATGTTTGCATCAAATCTTAAATTACCCTTCTCTAGACGACCTTCTGATATATTTAAGTCTATTGATAGCTGCCTTAGCTCCTCTATATAAGCAACAGCTTGTTTTGATGATGAAATTACTGGTTTAGTAACAATCTCAACTAGAGGCACACCCGAACGATTAAAATCCAGTGCAGTACTGGTTGCGGATTCAATTCTTCCTGATCCACTGTGTGATGATTTACCTGTATCCTCTTCCATGTGAACTCTTTCAATTTGAATAAAATCCCTATCTTCACCTATAACTATTTCTAATTCTCCATTAAGTCCAACAGGTAAATCAAATTGAGAGATTTGATAGTTTTTTGGTAAATCGGGGTAAAAATAATTCTTACGATGAAACATGCCTTTACTTGTTATTTCACAGCCAGTGCTAAGAGCAAGTAAAGTAATAAATTCTATAGCTTTTTTGTTTGGAACAGGCAAAGCACCTGGTAAGCCTATACAGGTTGGACATAAGCTTATGTTTGGTTCATCAGTATCAACAACTGCGCACCTACAAAACATTTTTGTATTTGTGTTTAACTCAATATGAGTTTCAATACCAATTGTAGGTTTTAAAGACATTACAACCATCCTTTCGGTTGTCCATCAAACTGAACCTCATTTTCAATTATTTCTGAAAAATCTAGAAGTGAATTATCGGATAATGGCTTACTCATTATTTGTACTCCAAGGGGTAGTTCATCTTTACTAAGTCCAGTAGGAATACTTATTGCTGGAAGGCCAGCCAAATTAGCTGGAATTGTGCATAGGTCTGACATGTACATTTCTAATGGATTACTTGTTTTCTCGCCAGACTTGAAAGCCTGTGTGGGAGTTGTTGGTGAAATCAAATAATCAACATCTTTAAATGTTTTAGCAAATTCATCTATCATTTCTTTTCTAGCCTGCAAAGCTTTTCCATAATATTCGTCATAATATCCTGCTGATAGTGCATAGGTTCCCAACAGAATTCTTCTTTTAACTTCAGCACCAAATCCTTCGGCTCTGGTATTTTCCATCATTTCATAACTAGTGTTTCCATCTACTCTTAATCCATATCTAACGCCATCAAATCGTGCTAGGTTAGCTGAGCACTCAGCTGGTGCGATTAAATAATAGATACTGATAGAAAGTTTGATTATTGGTATTGAGATTTCTTTAACTTTGTAACCTTTAGATTTAAGAATTTCAACGACTTTATTAACTTCATTTTTAGCTTCATCAGAAATGCCGTCTTCCATTAATTCTTTTATCACTCCAATTGTGGCAGTGTTGTCACTTGGAATATTTAATTGGTTATTAATCACTGAAGTAGCGTCTCGACTATCTTCACCAGAAATCGAAGAAAAAATGATTCTTGAGTCATCTACAGTTTTTGTAATTGGACCAATTTGATCTAAAGATGATGCGAAAGCCACCAAACCAAACCTCGATACAGTACCATATGTCGGCTTAAAACCTACTAAACCACAAAAAGACGCTGGCTGTCTTATTGATCCACCAGTATCACTTCCAAGTGCTGCAATTGATGATCTTGCACCAACAGAAGCGGCAGAACCTCCAGAAGACCCACCAGGAACATAATCTGTATTCCAAGGATTTTTAGTAAGACCAAATGCAGAGTTTTCAGTTGATGAGCCCATCGCAAATTCATCGAGATTTGTTTTACCCGTAAACAAAGTATTCTGCTCTTTAAGTTTTTCAATTACTGTTGCGTCATAGGGAGATGTATAGTTTGATAACATTTTCGAAGAGCATGTAGTTTTATAATTTTTTATATTGATATTGTCTTTAATTGCAATTGGTATTCCATCTAATAAACTAGCTGATTCACCATTGCTGAATCTTTTGTCAGATTCAGCCGCTTTTTTTATATTTTCTTCTTCAAAAAGTGTTAGATGAGCATGTAGTGCTGCTTCTGAGTTTGCAGCATTTTCAAATACTTTTGAATACAATTCAGATGGTTTTAACTCTTTTTTTGTAAACAGTGAGTTTATTTCTCTAATGGATAAATTTGAAGCATCCATAACTATTCCATCGAAGGGGGAACTACGAACTTTCCATCTTTAGACTCTGGAGCATTACTAATTGCCTCATCATGAGTTAAGGATTCTACAACTTCATCCTCTTGTAGTTCTAATTCTTTTTCTAAAGGGTGTATAAATATTTCTTGTTGCTGAGAGTTCAGCTTTAAATCACTTAATGCATTTACATGCTCCAAAATTATACTTAAGTCATTGCTCAAACTGTCTTGTTCTTGTTCAGATAAATTAATAGAGGCAAGCTTAGCTATATTTTTAATATTGAACTCATTACTCACTTTTTACTCCTAGATAGCCTGAAAGTAATTCATATGATTCTAATAGCTGTTTTTTACTAACATGTTCATTCGTTGCATGTGCTAAAAGTGGATCACCTGGTCCAAAATTTACACAAGGAATTTTGTGTTCAAAAAATCTTGCGATATCAGTCCATGCTTGCTTTGGCTGAACAACTGCTTCTGTCTTTTTTATAAAATCGCTAATTTTCTCTTCTGATTTATTTGGCATCGCTCCGTCTGAAGTGTTTAATATTTCTACTTCAACATAATCAGAAAATAGGTTGTTAATGTAACTACCTGCTTCAGATCCATTTAGTTCGGGTGAGTACCTGAAGTTTAAATTTAACTTTAATGTTTCTGGAATAACGTTATTAGCAATGCCAGAGGAAATTTTAGTAATTGACATCACTTGTTTAAAATTTAAACCGTCTATTTCAAGTTCGTTAATTTCATTCTCTTCAACTAACTTAATTACATCTTTAACTTTGTAAATTGGATTGTCTCCAACCCAAGGCCTTGCTGAATGTGCAGCTTTGCCACTTATTGTTAAAGTAGCATTTAAAGCACCCAAGCAACCTAATTGAATTTCATTATCAGTTGGTTCCAAAATTATTGCAAAGTCAATATCAAAATCACTTAAAAGCTCTGGCATAATGATATTTAATCCATTGTCTTCGTATGAACTTTCCTCTGCTGTATAAAAGACACCAACTATTTGGGAAGAATTTTCGATTAAAGAATGTAACATGACTGCAATTCCACCTTTCATATCAACAGATCCTCTTCCGCCAATTAAATCATCATTATCAAATTCATATTGTTGATTAGGAACAACAGGAACGGTATCAACGTGACCAACAAGAGCAATTTTTTTGCTTGATTCGCTAGGGACAGCTATTATTCCACCCTTATTTCTTCTAATTTCACCTTGAAAATTATTACCTTCTAAAAATGTTTCAATAAAATCAAGAATATTTTCTTCTTTGCCAGTTTCAGATTCAATAGAAATGAGCTTTAAAAAAGTATCAACTAAGTTCAAACTTCAACTCCAAAAGTTCTCAATGCATCAGTAAGTGAAGTTTTTTCATCAGTAGATTCTTTTCTTTTTCCAATTACTAAAGCACAAGGAGTATTAAAAACACCGCTTGGAAATTCTTTTGGTCTTGTTCCTGGAATGACAACAGAATTTTCATCGACTACACCCTTAACTTCAACTGGCTCTTTACCTGTAACATCAATAATTGGTGTAGAGGCGGTAAGAGTAACATTTGCACCTATTACTGCTCCTTTTTTTATTCTGACGCCTTCAACAATAATTGATCGTGAACCAATAAATGCCCCATCTTCAACAACCACCGGCATAGCTCCGGCAGGTTCCAGTACCCCACCAATACCAACTCCACCTGAGAGATGAACATTTTTTCCTATTTGAGCACAAGACCCTACTGTCGCCCAAGTATCAACCATAGTTCCTGAACCTACGTATGCTCCAATATTGACAAAGCCAGGCATAACAACAACCCCTGGTTCACAAAAAGCTCCATACCTTACGACTCCAGGAGGGACGACTCTAATACCTAGTTCTTTGTAATTCTTTTTAGGCTCTAACTTGTCATAATAAATTAGGTCATTTGCACTAATTTCTTTTAAATTTCTTATAGAAAAAAATAATAAAATGGCATCCCTTACCCATTCATTAAGTGACCACTCATTATCTTTATTATTAACTACTCTAATATTTCCTTTGTCGAGTTCTTGAATTGTAAACTCTATAACTGACAAATCGTTTTCAGACAGGTTATTAGGATCAATATTGTTTATCTGCTCTTCTAAATTTTCTATTTTCACTTTGGTCTCTTTTTATTTCTTAGATATTATTTTAATGTATGACCAAACAGACTTACAGATTTATTATTCTTTTATTAACTGGCTTGTTAGCTTTAGTAATTACTTGGGGCATATCATTTTCACAAGACAACAGTGAAGAATTAGTTTTGCCAAATTCACTAGAAAATATCTATCCATTACCATACGATCAAGTTCCCCAACAAGCTTCATTAGAAATAGACTTACCTGTTGGTTATCAGTTAACTTTAATAGTTGATAACTATATTATTCCTCAATCAGAAATTCAGTATGTTGAAGCTACTGGTGTTTATATATGGAGGCCTGGACCAAATAAAACTTTTGAGACATGGAATCCAGGTAAACATACTGTAAGAATTAGCTGGGATACAATTACTGGCTTGCCTGATTTTGGTGAATATGAGTGGGAGTTTACTACTTACTAATTAATTTTGAAAAATCTGACTCTGTCAAAGTTTCTACATTCAATTTTTTGGCTTTATCTAATTTTGATCCTGCTTTTTCACCATACACTAAATAATTAGTATTTTTGGATACAGATGAAGTAACGATTCCTCCTAGATCTTCAATAAACTTTGTGGCCTGTTGCCTTGTGTATTGACTTAATGTACCAGTAAGTACAAACGTTTTTCCCTGTAACTGTCCTGAAGAAGTTTCTACAAGGGTGTCTATTTTAAAACCTATTTTTGTTAAGTTGTCTATTAATCTTTTGTTTGTATTTTCTAAATACCATTCAGATAAAGAATTTACAACACTATCTGAAATACCATGAATATTTTGTAAATCAGTCTCATTTGCTTTAAAAACATTGTCAATTGAACCAAAAGAATTTACCAATAGTTTGGCTGTTTGCTTTCCTACAAATCTAATTCCAAGTGCAGCTAATAGCCTGGAAGGTTCAGCATCAATAGATTCTTTTATTGCATTTAGTAAGTTGATTGTTTTCTTCTCTTTCCATTGAGGAAGATTTATTAACTGATCATAATTTAAATTGTATAAATCTTCGAAATTCGTAATTAAATTTTCATTTAATAAAGTTTCAACAGTCTCTCTTCCCAAACCGTCAATATCAAGGCCAGATTTAGATCCAAAGAATATCAAAGCCTCTTTACTAGCAATTTTACATTTTTCCTTACCTGCACACCGTGGAACTTTCTCATCATTGACAAACTCAATTGAATATTCTTCACACAAGCATTTCTTCTGTAAAGACCATATTTTTGAAGAGCTCTCCCTTCTTTCAGGAATAGAAGATACTACTTCTGGAATAACATCACCTGCACGTCTAACAATTACATAGTCATTTATTCTTAAGTCTTTTCTTCTAATCTCATCGGGGTTATGTAAAGTTGCGAATGATACCAGTGCACCACCAACATTTACTGGCTCAAGAACAGCAACGGGAGTAATTGCTCCCGTCCTTCCAACTTGTAATTTTATGTCTAACAACTGAGTTGTCTGCTCTTCTGCTGAAAACTTAAAAGCAATTGCCCATCTTGGAGCTTTTGACGTAAAACCTAATTCGTCTTGAGTGATTGATGAATTTACTTTTAAAACAGCACCGTCTATTTGGTAATTATAATTATTTCTATTTTCCTCAATTCTTTTCAGTTCTGACTCAACATTTTTTATATCTTTGGTAACAGTTACTTCATTAGTACTAAATCCTAAATCTTTTAATAGTGCTATTTGTTCAGCGTAACTGTCAATTGCTTGACGATCGTGTTCAATTAATTGGTAAGCAAGAAGTCTTAAATCTCTTTTGGCTGTAATATTTGAGTCTTTTTGCCTTAAAGAACCAGCAGCTGCATTTCTTGCATTTATAAACTCAGAAGTGCCTTCATTTCTTAATTCTCTAAGTTCTTTTACTTGCTCAGCTGTCATTTCTTTTTTATTAAGCTGGGATAGATGACTTAACTTCTTTTGATCATTAATTTTTTGATTGTTCAATTGTTCAAAACTTTCAGTAGGCATAAATATCTCTCCCCTTACTTCTACTTCACCCTCGATGTTTTGTTTTAATTTGAGTGGAATATTCATGATAGTTTTTATGTTGTGCGTGACATCTTCTCCCACAAATCCATCTCCTCTAGTAAGTCCCTTTACAAGCAAACCATCTTTATAAATTAAAGATATTGCAAGGCCATCTATCTTTGGTTCTACTGTCAAAGGAAATATTTTGTTGTCCGTTAATTTCTCAATTTTTTCAATCCATTTTGTAATATCTTGAATACTTTCTGAATTGTCTAAACTGTACATTCTTTGCTTGTGAGTTATTTGCTCAAAAACATTATCAGGAGTACCGGTTACCCGCTGCGTTGGAGAGTATTCGAAAACTAAATCTGGGTTTTCTAATTCGATTTTTTTTAATTCATTGAATAACTTATCATATTCACCATCTGACATGATTGGTTTATTTAATACATAATATGCGTGTTCAGCAGCTGTCAGCTTTTCAATTAAATTATTAACGTCCTTACTATTCATAAACGTCTTCTAAGACTTTAGAGGTAATTCTTCCTCCCCCAACAAGTTTTGTACCATTATAAATTACTCCAAATTGTCCTGGAGCCACACCCATAGTTGGTGTTTTTAAAACAATTTGATAAGTAGATTCATCTATTTTCTCAATTGCACACGGGACATCTTCAGAGTTATAACGAGTTTGAATCGATAAGTTTTCATACTCAACTTCATTAACAAAGGTCACTTCATCCAGGATAAATTTTTTGGTTGTAAGCTCATCCTTACTTCCAATGTAAATTTTATTGTTTTCTACATCTATTTTTGTGACATATTTTGCTTCACCTTGGCCTCCTGGAACTCCTTTTCTTTGTCCGATGGTATAAGCATGTATACCTCCATGAGTACCCATTTCATTTTCATTTTTGTCGACTATTAACCCTTTTGATGAAACATCTATTCGTTTACTTACAAAATTTCTATAATCTTTTTTTCCAACAAAACATATATCTTGGCTGTCTTTTTTAAAGGCAGTTTTTAAGCCAAGAGATGCAGCTATTTGCCTAACCTCTGGTTTTGAAATAGTTCCGAGCGGAAACTCTATATTTTCTAATTTTTGAGAATCAAGCATATGCAACACATAAGATTGGTCTTTATCCAAATAATCTGCTTTGTGAAGTTCATACATATTATTGTTCATTACTATCTTTGCGTAATGGCCTGTAGCTACTTTTTCACAATTTAATTTTTTTGCTTGGTCTATAAAATGATCGAACTTAACCGATCTATTACACTCCACACATGGATTTGGAGTTAAGCCCTGTGCATACATGTCAACAAAGTTGTCGATAACATTTTCTGAGAAAGAAGCCGTATAATCTAAGACATAATACGGAATGTCTAATTTAGCAGCTACTTTTCGAGCGTCTTCAGAATCTGCAGATGTGCAACACCCTGTTTCAGGCATTTCACCATTAGGCCCCTCCCAAAGCTTCATAGTTACACCAATTACTTCATGTCCTTGTGACTTTAAAAGCCCTGCTACTACAGATGAATCAACTCCACCACTCATCGCAACTAAAATCCTCATGACAGTTCCTTTATAGTCTTTTCGACAATTTCAGCACACTTTTCACCATCACCCTTTTGTGTATTCCAACCAAAGCTGAATCTAAGATGATTATTAATAACTTGTTCATCAACTTTCATAGCTTCTAGTACGTGAGATGGTTTCTGTGCACCACTCGCACATGCTGAGCCCCTTGAAACTCCCATTCCGTTTAAATCTAAAGCCACCATTAATGTTTCTGAATTTATATCTTTGAATTGTATATTAGATATATGACACAATCTCTCTACATTTTCTCCAACTACTCTTAATTCAATATTCTCTTTAAGGTTATTTTCAAATATTGTTTTTTCATTTTCAATTAATTCGACATCTTTTTCTAAATTGTTTTGTTGTTCTTTAAGAGCTGCAGCTAATCCAGCAACACCAGAAACGTTTACTGTACCTGCTCTTCTTTCGAGTTCTTGTTTTCCACCATGTAAGAAGCTAGGAATTTTATATCCAGTCTTTAAAAACATAACACCAATACCTTTGGGTCCGCCAATTTTGTGACCTGAAATAGCAGCACTTTCAATTCCAAGATTATGAAAGTTTAATTTTTTGGTAGCAACAGCTTGTACTACATCTGAATGAAATAATGCATTTGGATTGATGTCCTTTACTATTTTTGACATCTCTTCAATGGGTTGGATAACTCCTGTTTCATTATTTGCATACATTACTGAAGCAATTAGTGTATTTGAATTGATTGAATTCCTAAATTCATCAATGTTTGTTATACCTTCACTGTCGCATGAAATAAAGTTTACATTATAACCATTGTTCTGTACGTTTTCTGCAGAAGCTAGAACAGCTTCATGTTCGATCTGTGTCGTTGTAAGCTCAGCCGTAGTCTCTTTGTCTATAAAAGGTGTTTTAATAATCCAATTATCTGCTTCAGTCCCTCCACTAGTAAATGTTATTTCATTAGGTGCTGCACCAAAACAACTAGCTATATATTCTCTTGATTCTTCGAGTATGTTTTTAGCTTTTCGCGACAATGCATGACCACCAGAAGAGTTTGCAAAAGCATCCATTTCTGTTTTTCTGTATGCTTCAAAAGCCACATCACGCATTGGAGTTGTTGCTGCGTGATCTAAATATATATAATCATTTTTATTCATATATATTTATTTTACTTATGAACTAATATTGTTTAACAAGCAATGAGTAAAAGAATTAAAGTTTCAACAATCATTCACAAACCTATTGAAGTGGTTTGGGATGAAGTTAAAATTATGAAAAATCACGTCAATTGGATGCAAGACGCAGCCAAAATTGACTTTCTCTCTGAAAACGAAGCTGGAATAGACACAAAAATGAAAGTTTTGACAAAAGTAGGTCCTTTTTCCTTAAATGACATCATTACCGTAACTTCGTGGGAAGAAATGAAAAGTATAGGAGTGGTACATGAAGGAATTGTTACCGGTAAAGGTGCATTCTATTTAAGTAAAAATAACGAGGACTCAACAAAATTTGAATGGATTGAAGATTTAAAGGCTCCTTACTACCTAGGTGGAACGATTGCAGAGTTTTTTGGAGGGTTTGTATTGAAATCAATATGGAAAAAAAATTTGATGAATTTAAAGAATATTTTAGAAAAATGAAAAAAGTATTTTTTCTTATATTAGTTTTGTTTTTTGCAAACTGTTCTAGTGAGTCAGATAGTGAAACATCTAACAAGTCAAAAGACGTGGAAATTAGTGTAGTAAGTGGTCTTGGTAAAAGTTCCACTGAATATGTGGCTAACTGGAATAAACTTGTATCAGATATTTCAAACGATGAAGAGACACTATTGTTTTTCTCAATCAATCCTGACAAAGTGAGGTGGACTACCACTGAACAAAATACGTTATTTTATCAATTTGGAGAAAACGAAAATACAAACTCGTCTTTTGTCATCAATATAGCAATAAGGAATGAGATTGTTGACAGCGTAGAATTCTTTTCGCCAGCTTCGGTAGATGAAGTTTCTTCCCAGCGTACTAAATTATTTTTCTTGATATTAATTGCAATGGCTGACGAAACCCTTGATAAAGATGGTAGAGAATCTGTACTGAGTAAAATCGGTCTATATGATGAAGTGAGCACACCTGAGCAAATAGGTGGAAGTGTTAAATTAAATAACATTCAATATGTAGTTGAACCTCTAATTGACAAAGGATTGTTGATAGGAATTAATTTCTACACTACTCGAATTGTAAATCAGAGTAATTAGGAAGCTATAACTTCTATAACTCCAGGCACTTTATCTTTTAAAATTCTTTCTATACCACTTTTTAAAGTAGCGATAGACATAGGACAACCTTGACAAGCTCCAAGCATTTCAATATTAACAACACCATTTTCAACAGATGCTAACTTAATATCTCCCCCATCTGCCTGAACAGCAGGACGAATGTATTCAATCGTATCATTTAACACTTCCATATCAACTTCAGCATTTGGATCACGATCTTTAACTTCTGGAAAATTTATATTTGCCATGATTTAATTATATTGTATTTCACTACCAACTGAACTCAGTAAATCAACAATATTTTCATAGCCTCTCTCGATATGTTCAACTCCTGTAATTGTAGACTCGCCATCAGCTTGCAAAGCAGCGATTATTAAACTTGCTCCAGTTCTTATATCAGTTGAGTGGACAGGTGCACCTGATAAATTTTTTACACCTTTTATCATTGCATGTTGCCAACCAGATTGAATATCTGCACCCATTCGTTGTACCTCAGGTATCCATTGAAACCTTTGATCGTATACGTTTTCAGTAATGATTGATGTGCCATCAGCTCTCAACAAACATGCTCCAAAGATAGGTTGTAAGTCTGTTGCGACACCAGGAAATGGAAGGGTGGAAATCTCAATTGAAGAAATTCCTTTCACACTATTTATTTCTATAGAGCCTTCATTAATAACTAAATCTGCACCCATTTCTTTAAATTTCTTCAACTCCATAGGGAGACAATTTGGATCAATGCCTTCAATTACTCCAGACCCTTGGGTAGCTAGAAATGCTGCCAAGTAAGTTCCTGCAACAACTCTGTCTCCAATAACTTTGTGATTAGAACTTTTAAGAGAATTTACTCCTTGAATTGTTACCTCACTTGTTCCTTCACCTTCGATTTGAGCACCCATATTTTTAAGCATCTTTACTAAATCAACAACTTCTGGTTCTCTTGCAGCATTTTCAATAATTGTTGTTCCGTCAGCTAATACTGCTGCCAATATTGTGTTCTCTGTTGCTCCAACTGATGCGTAGGGAAGATTAATTTCAACACCTTTTAGTCCGTCGGCTTTTCCAATAAGCACACCGTGATCCAATTCAAACTTAGCACCCATTTTTTCTAGTGCCTCAATATGCATTTTGACAGGCCTTGGACCAAGCTGATCACCACCAGGGAAAGCAATTTTTGCTTCACCTTTTCTTGCTAACAAAGGACCTAAAACGATAATTGAGGCTCTCATCTTTTGAACAACTTCATATGGGGCTTCCACTGAAATATCTGATGGAGAATTAATCTCTAATGTTTTATCATTAAGTTTTGATGTTATTCCAAGAACATCCAAAACTTCTTGCATGTAATAAACATCTGCAATATTTGGGACATTTTCTATTTTATACACACCTTCTGAAAGTATGGGAAGGATCATTTGCTTTAAAACAGCATTTTTTGCACCAGAAACTTCAATGGTTCCTGTTAATTTTTTACCACCAATTATTTGAATACTTTTTTCCACTAACATTGATACTACTTAAAAAATAGACGTAACAAAAGAAATGATGTACTCATTAGACATACTTAAGGGAAACAGTCATATTGATTGTTCAAATACACTTCTGGATTTAATAAGCTCTGAAATTAATGATTCTGAAAACTATAGTCTTGGATTATCAGGTGGAAGCACGCCTAAGTTTTTTTATGAATTATTTGCTGAAAAATATAAAGATTATTCAAATATTTATCTATGGACTGTTGATGAGAGACATGTAGATATAAATGATGAAAAATCTAATCAAAGAATGATCAATTCAATTTTCAGCAATTCAAATCTAAATATTATTGAATACTCTTACGAGGAAGATCCAGGCCATTCTGCAAAAGACTACACCACTAAAGTTTTTAGCAAAATTGATAAATTTAATGCAGTCATATTAGGGGTTGGAGAAGATGGTCATATTGCGTCACTATTTCCAGATACAACTGCTTTAAATGCTGATGAGAAAGGCTTTGTTCAGAATGAAGTAAATATTCTCACCAAATGGAGAGTTACTTCTACTTTTGAGCTATTAAAAAATGTCGAACACGTATATTTACTTGTAACAGGTGATAATAAAAAAGAGATTATTGAAAAAATAGGTAAAGAAAATGATTTACCTGTAAATGAATTAATTCGTTTAAGAAAAAAAACAGTTTTATTGACTGACCAATAAAATTTATTATTTATATAATATTTGTAGAGTCATCTTTGTGTCAGTTTGAACCACTACACTAATCCTTCTACCCTGTTGGATGGTGACTCTATTGTTTGAAAAAATATATGAAAATTAAAAATTACCTACAAATGCTTCTGACATCTTCTTTGTGGGGTTCTTCTTTTCTAATGATAAAATATGCTTTAGAAGAATTAGACGCTTTTAATATTGCTTTCTACAGAATTCTTATAGGTATGATTTTCATTAACTTAATTGACTTCAAAAAAACTTCATTTTCATTACGCCAGCATTTTGAGTTAAGTATGGTTGGGTTACTTTGGATGTCATTTCCTTTTTACCTATTTGCTAAAGCAGAACAAACTATTACATCTAGCCTTGCTGGGTTAATTAATGGGTCGACCCCTATTTTTATAAGCCTTGTTGCTGTTTTAGTTTTTAAAAATAAGATCTCAAAAAAACAGATCTTATATTTAATAACTGGATTTGTTGGAATTTATTTTGTTTCATTTGGTTTTAGTAATGCATTTAGTGAATTAAATCTTGGTGCGTTGTTGGCATTATTAGCTTCTGTAAGTTATGGTTTTGCAGCAAATATAGTTCAGCCACTCATTAAAGAACACGGATCATTGAAAACATTAAAAATAGCTTTGAGATATGCAACTATAATTTCACTTGTTTTGTTAGTTATTAACAGTGGTCCCTCTCTTCCAACTTATAATATTTCTTTATTTCCAATGCTTTTACTGGGAGTGGGAAGTAGCGGAATCGCTTTTTTATCTTTTTATAATTTAATTGATGATGTTGGAGCAGTAGCGGGATCCATAACTGTTTATATTATTCCAATATTTTCAACAATTTTTGGATTTACTTTTCTTAATGAAACAACTGAAGTAATTCAATTAGTTGGGATATTTATTGTAATATTTTCAGCATTTCAATTTTCAAGAATTAAAAATTAATTTTTTGGGGTTACAAACAGCCCTTCAGATACTGCTGCTATTTCACCATTGTCTAAAAATAATTCAGCTTTATAGATCGAACCCTTTTCGCTAACTGAATCTCTCCATGCTTTGGCTGTGACTTTCTTATAATCTCCAGTGACCGGTCTTATGTATTTTGCAGTAAAAGTTTTAGTAACAACCATTTCGCCGAGTAAATAACTTAAAGGACCCATTGTACAATCCATATAAGCATCAAGAATCCCGCCTAATGTAACATCCATTGGATTAAAAAATTTCGATAGAACAGGAAAATCACAAGTAAGTGATTCTTCTTGCTCATTAAACTCTACGAAGTTTCCTTCTAGTTCAATATATATATTTGGAATTGGTAGATTGCCCCATGTTTCATCACTCATAAGTAAAGTATTCTAGTTTAAATTGGCTACTTTGAATAATCAAAGTAGCCAATACAGGGTATGAGTTATATAACTAATTTAGAATTCAAGTGTGACAGATTATGTACCTTTAGGGTGCCATACAGTTTTTGTCTCGAGATAAGGCAATATGGATGATAACCCAGAAATAGAAGGTAGAGAAACTACTCTTTTTACCGAACTGGATGCATTTTCCTGGATTCTCTTTAATCCATTATTTTCAATTTCTCTATGTAATGCAACAAGGTTTATTTCAACATGTTTACTTACATCATCAAGAATGTTTTCAAAGTTTCCTGTGAGTATGTTAAGTGAACCCGGTGGAAAGTCAGAATTATTAATATCCTCTGCAAATTTTAGAGCTAAGACACTACTTTCCTCGGAGTATGAGATAACTGAGCAACCAACAGTTAAAGGAGGAAGTAAGCTCAATAAAAGATCATTTAATGAAACTGTTGAGCTGCTGAGTGAGAATACTACTCCTATAGGGTTTTGATGAGAAATGTTGAAATACTCTTCAGAAACTGGATTCAAATTACCAGCTAGCTGTTCCCATTTATCTGCTAACCCAGCAAACCAAATAATATTTTCTATTGCTAGCTCTATATCTTTATTAGCTTTTTGTTTTGAAATTCCATGAGAAACTAATAATTCAATATAACTTTCTTTATTTCCCTCTATCATCTCCGAGAGTCTGTAAAGAATTTGCATTCTTGTGTATGGTGTTAGCCCATTCCATTTATTAAATCCAGATTTTGATGATGTGACGGTATCTCGAACATCTTTTCTTGATGTTAGTGGAAGTTCATAGAATTCATTCTTTAACTCTTTTGTATAAGTTTTGCCAGATTCTGAACGAACATATTTACCATCGACATAATTTTTATACGTTTTTTTAATATCAATCATGATGATGCCTTTAAATATGAAAGAAGGCCGTGCCTTCCGCCTTCTCTTCCAAATCCTGATTCTTTATATCCCCCAAATGGAGACGAAGGATCAAACTTGTTGAATGTATTAGCCCAAACAACACCTGCATCAAGTCTGTCAGCGGTCCACAATATTTTAGACCCCTTTTCAGTCCATACACCAGCTGATAAACCATACTCAGTATTGTTTGCTATTTCAACAGCTTCTTCTGGTGTCCTGAAAGTTAAAGTAGTTAAGACTGGACCAAATATCTCTTCTCTTGCAATTGAGTAGGAAGGTTGAACATTAGTAAACAAACTAGGCCTAAACCAGAATCCATTACCTGGCAATTCACATTGAGTTTGAAACAACTCGCCACCATCTTCTACTCCTTCATTGACCAAACTTGTAATTTTATCTAACTGTTCCTTTGAGTTTATTGCCCCAATATCAGTGTTTTTATCTAATGGATTTCCAACTCTTAGTGATTGCATTCTTTTCTCTAATTTTTTAACAAATTGATCGTGTATAGACTCTTGAAGAAGCAGCCTACTTCCAGCACAGCAGACATGACCTTGATTGAAAAATATACCATTAACTACTCCCTCGACGGCTTGATCGATTGCAGCATCTTCGTAAACTATATTTGCAGCTTTCCCACCTAATTCAAGAGTAAGCCCAACATCTCTACCAGCTAGTGAATTCTGTATAAGTTTTCCAACTTGAGTAGATCCTGTAAAAGCAATTTTATTTATATCTTTGTGATTAACTATAAGTGAACCTGTTGACCCATCTCCTGTAACTATGTTGACAACTCCAGGAGGAAGGCCTGCTTGTTCACAGATTTCAGCGAAAAGTAAAGCGGTTAATGGAGTGGTTTCTGCAGGCTTTAACACAACTGTATTTCCAGTAGCTAAAGCAGGTGCAATTTTCCAAGCAAGCATCAATAATGGAAAGTTCCAAGGTATTATTTGACCTACTACACCATATGGTTTCAAGCTTTTTGTTGCCCAAGAAAGATCTAATTTATCAGCCCATCCAGCAAAATAGAAAAAATTAGCGGCAACCTGTGGTAAATCAAAATCTCTTGACTCCTTAATAGGCTTTCCACCATCAAGAGATTCTAAAACAGCAAATTCTCTTGATCTTTCTTGTATTAACCTAGCTATTTTAAATAGGTATCTTGAGCGTTGATTTGGCGTTAGTTTAGACCAAACCTCAAATCCTTCTTTTGCAGACTTTACAGAACTATTAATATCTTGTTCATTTGATAGTGGGACTTTTGATAACAATTCTTCAGTTGAAGGTGAAATGGTATTTATATATTTTTTACTCTTTGGTTCTACAAATTTACCACCAATATAATTTGTATACTTTTTTTTAATTGACACTATGTCTGGTGATTCTATAGATTCTGAGTATTGCCAATCAACCATCTTAAATCATCCCCTTGGAAAATAATAGCCTGCTTGATAGGCACCTGTTTTTAGTTTTTTTATTTGTTTTAATACATCATCTAGAAGGCTTGATGCCCCAAATCTAAATAACTCTGGATTCAACCAATCAGATCCCATTTCTTCATTTATCATTACTAAATATCGAATGGCATCTTTTGCATCTCTAATTCCTCCAGCTACCTTAATACCAGCCTTTACTCCTGTCAAAGATTCAAAATCTAAAACTGACTTAAGCATCACATAACAAGCTTGTCTTGAGGAGCCGATAGACAATTTACCGGTTGATGTTTTTATAAAATCAGAACCAGCAGCTAATGAAATAAGACTGGCTTTTCTTATGTTTTCATAAGTTTTCAAATCACCTACTTCAAGTATTGTTTTTAGATGAACATCTTGGCACACCTCTTTTAATGCAACTATTTCGTCATAAACTTTTCTATAGTCACCCTCAAGAAAAGCTTTTCTATTAATTACAATGTCTATTTCGTCTGCACCAGAATCAATAGCATATTTTGTATCTAATAATTTTGACTCCATAGGCACTTGACCGCTTGGAAAATATGAAGATACTGCAGCAACTTTAACATTAGAGTTTTGTACTTTCTCCTTAGCAATAGTAACTAAAGAAGGATACACACATACTGCTGCAACACTTGGTACTGAGGTGTCTAAAGGGTTAGGTTTAATTGCTTTTGCAACCATTTGAGATATCTTACCTTCAGTATCTTCGCCTTCAAGAGTTGTTAGGTCACACATTGTAACAATCATATTTAGTGCTTCTAATTTTGAATCTTTTTTTATGCTTCTTGTTGCAAGTGAGTTTACTCTTTCATTTAATCCAACGGAATCAATACGTGATTCGTATACCATTTCCAAAACATTGGACCACTGCATTGAAACATCAGAGATTTTTATATTTCCCATAATTTTATGCTAAATGATTATATTTTTTTTAGTAGTACTAATTAATCTAACGCCTTGACATTTTCTGGCTTTAATTGAACAGAGTCTTTTTCCACCTCTGCAATACCGCCGAATACAGCAAACATATTTTCCCAATTATTGAATTTATCTAAAACCTTTTTAGCTGTTTCAGAGTTTGTTTTTTCGATATGAATTTCTAACAATGTTTTTAGTTCTAATTTGTCTATGTCAGACATTGTCTTATATTCTGGTGCTGTTTCTGAGATGTATTGTTCAAAGTTCTTTTGTGTTTTTAGGACGATTGCTTTACCTCCTGTCATTCCAGCAGCAAAATTAAATCCTATGTTTCCAAGAATGACTAAGGTGCCTCCTGTCATGTATTCTGCACCATGAGCGCTGCACCCTTCAACAACGCCAATTGCGCCACTGTTCCTTACTCCAAATCTTTGACCTACTGTTCCAGCAATAAAAAGCTGTCCTCCCGTAGCACCGTATAGAATTGTATTTCCAGCAGCATGATATGCTCCTTGCATCTTTCTTCCTTGTGGGATAATCGTAATACTTCCACCCCCCATGCCCTTTGCAACATAATCATTGGCATTACCAGTTAATTTCAAATTAATACCATCTCTAATAAATGCTCCAAAGCTTTGTCCAGCTGCGCCAGATAAACTTATTGTTGTTGGGTGCTCTGCAAGTTTTGAAGATAACTTTCTTAATGTAACTTCTCCGGATAATCTAGCGCCAATACTTCTATCTTCATTTGAAATTGGATATTGAAGAAATGATTTCTCTCCTCTCTCTACAGATCTAATAACTTCAGAAGTAATTCTTCTTGATAAACGACCTTCACTATGCCTGATAAAACCTGGATGTTTTTCTTCTATCGAAAAGTTCATCAATATTTTATGAAGGCTTTTAGATAAATCGCTATTTGAAATCTTTAATCCTAAAAGATCTGCTCTACCTAGTAAATCTTCAATGTCGCTTACACCGAATTTATCTAGATACGCCATGACATCATTAGCTATGAATTTAAATAATTGTACAACTTGCTCAGGAGCACCTGGAAATTTAGCTCTTAGATTTTCATCTTGGGTTGCTATACCTACAGGGCAGGTATTTTCATGACACTGTCTGACCATTTTGCACCCAAGAGCTAACAAAGGCAGTGTTCCAAATCCAAATCGATCTGCCCCCAATATAGTTCCGATTATTACATCTTTTGCAGACCTTAGACCACCATCTACTTCAATCAAAACTTTATGTCGCATGTTGTTTTTTACTAGAGCTTGGTGAGTTTCGCTAAGGCCAAGCTCCCATGGAGATCCAGCGTGCTTAATACTTATCCATGGACTTGCTCCGGTTCCGCCATCACTACCAGCAATTGTAATTATATCCGCACCAGCTTTTGCTACTCCAACAGCAATTGTTCCAACTCCTGGCTCTGATACAAGCTTTACCGAAACAGGGTTATCTGGATTGAATGTTTTTAAGTCATAAATTAATTGCGCTAAATCTTCAATAGAATATATGTCGTGATGAGGAGGCGGAGAAATAAGGGTAACACCTTCAACAGTATGTCGTAATTTTGCAATGTGTTTATCTACTTTAAAACCAGGTAGCTGACCCCCTTCACCAGGCTTTGAACCTTGAGCCATTTTAATTTGAAATTCTTCAGCAGAAGCAAGATAGTCAGGCGTAACTCCAAATCTTCCGGATGCAATCTGCTTTATCTTTGAATTCTTTTCATTATCAAACCTCGCTGGATCCTCTCCACCTTCACCTGAACCTGATTTTCCACCAATTTGATTTATTGCAATAGCCAAAGCTTGATGTGCTTCTTCAGAAAGTGCTCCAAGCGACATTGAGCTAACAGTAAATTTCTTATATAAATCTTTTAAAGAGTCATCTTCTAGTACTACATTGTTGTTAGTAGTTTCTGGAAGTGAAAATAAATCCCTCAATTGTACGTCATCTCTATCTTCAAGTATTTCAAGATAGCTATGCCAGTCTGACAATTCACCAGATCTCACAGCCTTTTGAAGTTTTAAAACAGTTTTTGGTGAAGTTACGTGAGTTTCTGCATCTTTTTTGTGCTTATAAAAACCACCAATTCCATTCAGAATTTCTGCACGTTCTTCCTGTTGGTATATTCTTAAATTTTTGTTGAAGTGTTCAAACCCATAACCTTCAGTTCTTGTTTTTGAAAATTTAAACACATTATTAATAATCTCACTATTAAGTCCGATAATTTCAAATAACTCCGAACCTCTATATGACGATATTGTACATATACCCATTTTTGACATAATTTTTAACAAACCTTTATTCAAAGACTTTCGGTAATTTTCTTGAGCTTGTTCAATAGAAATATTTAGAGTTTCATTTTGAATAGATAATTCTCGCACTTTTTCTAAAGCTAAATATGGCCAAACAGCAGAGGCCCCATAAGAAATATGACAGGCAACATCGTGAGAATCCCTTATTTCTCCAGAAACTGAAATTAAAGAAGCTTTAAGTCTTATTCCAGCGTCAATTAAATAGTGGTGTACTTTACCAATAACCATCAATGAAGGTACCACAGACTCTCCTGGTTTTATCCCTCTATCCGAAAATATAATTACTGATTTATTATTCTCTAAAATCTCTGATTTAACTTTTTCACAAATATCATCTAATGCTTCTTCTAATGTCTTATTTTCTTTTATAAATGTAGTAGAAATTACAATTGTCTTATTTTTAAGGCTTTTATTTTCAGTTAAAGAGTCGAATGAGGCACCACTTAATATTGGAGAATCCAAAGATATTAGATTCGCTTGCTGAGCTGTTTCTTTTAAAATGGATCCTCTCTTACCAAGATATGTTTTTGTAGACATAACAAATCTTTCACGAATCGGGTCAATTGGAGGATTTGTAACTTGTGCGAATAATTGATGAAAATATCTTGATAATCTAGGACTGTTTTTACTCATGACTGCTAAAGAAGTATCATTTCCCATTGACCCAGTAGGTATATCCCCTTTTAGCATAGGTAATAGAATTAACCTTTCTTCCTCTGGTGTGTATTCATAAAAATCTGAGAGACTCTCTACGTCTATTGCATGATCTTTTTCCTCATTAAAAGTTTGATCAACTTCAAGTGGTTTTGAGTTCACCCATTCTATATATGGGTTTTTCTCACTAAGCTTTGTAATTACCTGACTTTCATCGAGTAGCTCATCATTTTCAATTCTGTACCTAATAGTTTGTCCAGGCTCCAATTGGGCTGTTTTATAAGCGCCAGCTTCAACTGATGGACAGATACCAACTTCTGATGCTGCCAAAACATATCTATCTGAAACCATCCAACGCATAGGTCTTAATCCACTTCTATCTAAACCAGCAATAATATCTCTACCATCTGAAGCAACAATTGCTGCAGGCCCATCCCAAGGTTCAGTTAAAAATGAATGGTATTGATAGAATGCCTTTTGTTTTTTGGTAAATCGTGGATTGTTCTCCCATGCTGAAGGGATAAGCATTTCTTGAGAGTGGGCAAGAGTTCTACCAGATCTAACCAGTAACTCAATTGCATTATCCAGTTGTCCTGAATCAGAAATAGATTCATCTATAAAAGGTTTAATTCTCTGAATATCATCTTTCCAATAAGATGACGTAGCATCAACTTCCCTAGCTTTCATCCAGGAATAGTTAGATTGAATTGTATTGATTTCGCCATTATGAGCCAGCATTCTAAATGGTTGAGCTTTATCCCAAGTTGAAGATGTGTTTGTAGAAAATCTTTGATGAAAAATACCAAATCTTGTTTTATAAAGGGGATTTCTTAAATCCCAATAAAAATCTGCAGTTTGCTTTGCGGTAAACAGGCCTTTATAAACTACTGTCTTTGAGGAACAAGAGTTTATATGAATATTTAGGAAATCTATTTCAGCAATTTTTCGTTCTAAAGTTTTTCTAAATAAAAATAACTTCTTTTCAAAATCTTTAGGAGATTCATTTTCCGCACTTACAATTCCTTGATAAATTGATGGCTTTGACTCTCTAGCAAGGGTTCCGAGAATTTGTTTATCTGTTGGTACTTTTCGCCAATATAAATGCTTAATGTTGTATTCTTTAAGTTCATTATTTATTAACTCGATTGATTCATCTATGTTCTTTGGGTCAAAAAAACAAGATATGATTCCAATTTTCTTATTCGTATCATGTTCAATATTTAATTCAGCTAACTCTGCTCTGATAAGTTCAAATGGAATTTCTGTAAGTACACCAGCTCCGTCTCCTGTTCCATCAGCAAATTTTGCACCTCTATGGTCTAAATTTGCAAGGCACTCTAGAACTTTTAGGGTCATTCCATGTGTTGGGGGAATATTTCTTGAAGCAATAAAGCCTACTCCACATGAGTCTTTTTCTGAAAAGTCGAACATTGTCCCCCAATATTACTTCAAAACTTAACTATTTAAAAGATGAAAATCAGCCCAATCGGTCAAAAAGGGGGAAACCTAAATGAGTTGTGGCTGATTTTCAAATATATTTACTTTTTAAGAATAAAATCTCCGTATGCAGAAGTTCCATGTTCAGAAGCATCCAAACCTGCAATCTCCTCTTCTGGGGTTACTCTCAAGCCTACAAAGGAATCTATTGCTTTTAACACGCCATAAGAGGTAATAAACGCCCATCCTCCTATCGCAGCAATTCCAATTAATTGCGGAACAAAAAGTGATGTTCCACCATAAATTAATCCGTCTGTAGTATCAAAAATTGCTACTGCAAGAACTCCCCATGCTCCACAAATACCGTGAACAGATATCGCACCTACAGCATCATCAAGTCCTTTTTTCTCAATGAAGTTAATTGAGTAAACTACTAACACTCCAGATGCTAAACCTATTAGGACTGCTCCAAGATTATTAACATTGGCACATCCAGCTGTGATTCCAACTAATCCTGCTAATGCACCATTAAGTGTCATACTTACATCTGGTTTTCCAGAAATCATTGAAGTATACATTGCAGCAATAGAAGCAGCACCAGCTGATAAGGTTGTAGTCACTGCAATAGCAGCAAGATCAACATCAACAGCAGCTAAAGCTGATCCGACATTAAACCCGTACCATCCAAACCATAAGATAAATACACCTAATGCACCTGCAACCATAGAGCTTCCTGGAAGAGGTAAAGGTGTTCCGTTATCATCATATTTACCTATACGAGGACCTACAATCATTACTCCAGCTAGAGCAGCAAATCCACCTACCATGTGAACAACGCCTGAGCCTGCAAAGTCAATGAAGCCTAAGTCACCAAGCCAACCTTGTCCACTCCATACCCAGTGTGTAACTATTGGATAAATTACACCACATATAAATGGTTGGAATAAAAGATAAGCACTAAATTTCGTTCTTTCAGCTACAGCACCTGAAACAATAGTTGCAGCTGTCGCTGCAAAAACTACTTGGAAGAAATAGGTACTAGCTTGACCTTCAAGAAAGAAATCTCCATAAGCAATGAAGCCTCCTAGGGTTGTACCTCCATATGCAAAAGCAAAACCAAATGCCCAGTACGTAATTGCACCAACTGAAAAATCCATAAAGTTTTTCATAACAATGTTGACTGAGTTTTTTGATCTGGTGAAGCCTGTCTCAACTAGCATGAAGCCAGGTTGCATAAACATAACCAAAATACCAGCTATGAGAACCCACAGACTGTCTACTGAATTTATAATCATTGATTCCATATATCTCCTTCTTTCAAAAACTTAATTTAATATCGGGACATAGTTAATAGTTAACAAAAAAGTTAAATGATTATTACTGAAATGTTTCTTATATGTTTCGAAAATTGAAATTATTTTCAAATTAATGATTCTAAAAAAGGCTATTCTTATTGCATGTCCAAAAATATTTTAGTTTCTGTAGCATGGCCATACGCAAGTGGATCAAGGCATTTGGGTCATATTGGTGGTGCATACTTGCCTGCAGATATTTTTGCAAGATATCACAGAACAGTTGGCAATAAGGTATTAATGGTTTCTGGGAGTGATGTTCACGGTACCCCAATCACTGTAAGGGCTGATGCAGAAGGTGTTCAACCTATTGACATAGTTAATAAATATCATGCAGAGTTTTTAGGGTACTGGAAAAAACTTGGCATCTCGTGGGACAACTACACAACCACAATGACTGATACACACATTGAAGTTGTTCATGACGTTTTTAATAATCTTTTAGAAAAGGGATTAATTGATAAACAAAAATCTCTTCAAGCTTATGATGCGAGTGAAGAAAGGTTTCTACCAGATAGGTATGTCGAAGGTGTTTGTCCACACTGTGAATATAAAGAGGCACGTGGTGATCAATGTGATAATTGTAGTAAGACTCTTGATCCGGAAGAGCTTATAAATCCAATAAGTAAATTATCTGGAAATAAGGCTGAGTTTAAAGAAACAGAACACTTCTTTTTAAAACTTACTTCACTTGAAAATGAATTAGGAAACTGGCTAGAGCAGCAAGAAGGTTGGCGTCCTCATGTTATTAATTGGGCTAAATCATTTGTAAAAGACGGACTGCAAGATAGAGCTATAACAAGAGACTTAGACTGGGGAATAAAAATACCTGTTGACGACCTTGGACCTGGGAAAAAAATATATGTATGGTTCGAAGCAGTAATTGGTTACCTTTCAGCATCTAAAGAATGGGCAAGTTTACAGGGAGATTCAGATAGCTGGAGAGAATGGTGGGAGAACCCTGAAGCAGAATCCTACTATTTCATTGGAAAGGATAATGTCCCTTTTCATGCAGTTATATGGCCTTCTATCCTTCTTGGCTATAAAGGTTTAAATCTTCCAACCAATGTTCCTGCTAATCAATACATTTTAATAAAAGGAGAAAAAGCCTCCGCGAGTAGAGGTGTGGGGAAAAGCCTGGATGATTATCTAAATGAGTGGAACCCAGATGCACTAAGGTATGCCTTAGCTTCTGTCTTGCCTGAACAGGCAGACTCTGAAATTAGTGAACAAGAAATGATCAGAAGAAACAATGAAGAGCTTGTTGCTGCATGGGGCAATTTAGTTCAACGTGTGTTTGCTCAAATAAATAATAACTTTGACAAATTAGGCGATATATCAGATAGCGAAGAGGTAGATACAAAACTTATATTTGGATTTGAAGAAGCTTATAAAAACATAGGCAACCTAATTGAAAAAGTGGAGTTAAAATCTGCACTACAAGAATCGATGCGTTGTGTCTCTCAAGTAAACGCTTATCTTAACGAAACTGAACCCTGGAAAATTATAAAAGATGATACTAAAAGAGCGGGCCGGGTTCTCTACACATCACTACAAGCTATTGACTCTTGTGCAAATCTCTTATATCCATTTATGCCAACAACAAGTGAAAATGTGAGAAATGCTATTCCTAAAACGACAGAATGTAAATGGGGAGTTAATGAAATAAAAAGAGGAGTCGAATTAGGACAACTCGAACTCCTCTTTAAAAAGTTTGATTAAGACTTAGAATCTTTAAACATCTCATCAATTTGATCGATAAGAGCTAACAATTCCTCTCCTACTGCTGGGTCTTCTGTCTTTTTAGCTTCACCAGCTTTTTTAGTTGCTTGCCAGAAGAGATCATGTAAATTTGGATATTTTTCTAGATGTTCAGGCTTAAAATAGTCAGTCCATAAAACCCAGAGATGGTGTTTTACTTCTTCTGCTCTTTCTTCTTTGATAGTGACACAACGCTGTTTGAAACTAGCATCGTCGGACTCTTGATATTTTTTAGATGCGTTTAATACTGATTCTGCTTCTATTCTTGCTTGAGCTGGGTCATAAACTCCACAAGGCAGGTCGCAATGCGCATATGCTACATTTTTAGGTTTAAATAAATTCATAAATCTCCTTTTTTCTATATTATAATTTGTTAAGAACCTTATGTTTAAAACAGCTGGAAGATTAATTAATTTTAAAACCTTATTTCTTGTCGCGATATATATATTTTTCAAAAGCGATAATAAAAATATTAGAACTTATGAAATTAAAGAAGAAAGTATGAGTCCTGCTTTGCTTCCTGATGACTATGTATTAGCCATTAAAAACAAAGAATCTCTAAGTAGAGGCGATATTGTCATATTTA
>CACHJT010000006.1 GCA_902580215.1 uncultured Candidatus Actinomarina sp.
GGCTCGGATATGTTGGGTTACCATTAGCAATTGAAGCCGCTAACAGTAACTTGAATGTTGCTGGTCATGACATAAACGACTCCGTAGTGTCAAACCTAAATAATTCTATTTCACATGTTGAAGACATTTCGAATGAGGTGCTTAAAGATGCACTTTCTAAAGATCTTTTAATTACTACTGATTCAAATGTTTTAGGAGATTCTGAGTACGTAGTAATTAGTGTCCCAACTCCGCTAACCGACTATCAACCTGATTTAAGCTATGTTGAGGCTGCAACAAAAAGTATTGCCGAAAATCTAAAAAAAGGGCAGACTATAATCCTCGAATCTACCACTTACCCTGGAACTACATTAGAAATAGTGAAGCCAATACTTGAAAAAATTTCAAGTTTGGTAGCTGGAGAAGATTTCTTGCTAGGATACTCACCTGAACGAATAGATCCTGGCAACAAAGAATGGACTTTTAAAAATACACCAAAAATTGTTAGTGGTATAAATGAAACATCACTTAAAAAAATATCAGAATTTTACAATTCGATAATTGATGAAGTTGTTGAAGTCTCTGGTACCAGAGAAGCAGAAATGGTTAAGTTAGTTGAGAATACATACAGGCAAGTAAATATTGCAATGGTTAATGAACTTGCGATATTGTCAAACATGTTAGACATAGACATTTGGGAAGTAGTCGACGCTGCAAAAACAAAACCCTTTGGATTTCAATCATTCAGGCCTGGACCAGGAGTAGGAGGTCATTGCATTCCAATTGATCCAAAATATCTGTCTTTTAAAACACGACAAATTGGACAGCCTGTCCGTTTTGTTGAATTAGCTCAAGAGATTAACAATTCAATGCCAAATTATGTCATTTCTAGAATTAGTGAATTAATGAACAAAAAAGAAATACTTTTAAAAAATTCCAAAATACTATTACTAGGCGTAGCATATAAAAAAGATATTGGCGACACTAGAGAGTCACCAGCAATTGACATAATCGAATCGCTACTGGAAAAAAGTGCAGAAGTATCTTTTTATGACCCATACGTTGATGAATTGATAGTTAATAAAGAAAGTATATTAAAGGAACAAGATTTAGAAAGTATATCAAATTATGATATGGTTATTATCCATACGCCACACACATCTTTTAGTAAGATAGATTTTGAAAATATCAAGTCATTAATATTTGACGCTACAGGAAATTTTACAATTTCGAATGCCGAGAGGATATAAAATTACTCCGAACTTTGATACCTTATCAAAAACTATAAACATACTTGGTAGTGAACTTGGTAATGTAATAAAAGACCAAGCTGGAGCAAAATACTTTAAAATTGTTGAAGATATACGATTAAATTCTAAAAAATATCGACAAACAAACAACAATAAATACTTAGATTCTATTTTCAAAACTCTTCAATCTCTTGAACCAAATGAGATATATATAATTACTAAAGCATTTACAATATTCTTTTATTTATCAAATATTGCTGAACAAGTATTTAGAGAGCATACTCTAAAAAATTCAAATATTTCTATTAATAAAAAAACAAATAACGAACTTATTTTTATGCCTGTTTTTACTGCTCACCCCACGGAAAGTTCTAGACAGTCAACTCTAAAAAAAATATATAAAATTGCAGAGATTATTGAAATCAATAATTCAAATAGTATGAGTGAAATAAATTCACTTATTACTCAACTTTGGTATACAAGAGAAGTACGATCCACAAAGCCAAATCCAATAGATGAAGTAAAATCATTAATTTATTATTTAGATATTTTATATAAAGATGTATATAAAAAAATAATTAAAGATGATGAAATAACTGAAAATGCAAAAAACTTCAAACTGAAATTTGGGTCATGGGTTGGCGCTGATAAAGATGGCAATCCATTTGTAACTACTAATATAACCAAAGAGGCATTGAAAATATATTCAAATCAAATATTGAATATTTATAAAGAACAAATTGTTCAGTTTTCAGAAGAGTTCAGTATTTCAACAGATTTTGTTAAAAGTCCAAAAAAGTTAACAAAAAAAATTGAGGAATATAAAAAAATTCTTCCAAATGATTATAAACATTACAAACGTGTAAATTTTGATGAACCTTTCCGCATATTTCTTTCACTAGTTTTTCATAGATTGGATAATTTTCAAAAAAACAAGAAAGGTTATAAATATTTTCATGAATTTCTTGATGATATTTTATTATTTCAAAATAGTGTTCTAAAAATATTTGGAACAAAAATCCAAAATACAAAATTAGATAATTTTATCGAAATGGTTTATCAATTTGAATTTCATGGTGTGTCTTTGGATATCAGGCAAAACTCCTCAGTAATTAATGCTCAGTCTGGCAGGGAGTACTTTGATTTTGAAGAATTGATAAAAGTAATACCTGAACTTCAAAAAATTTATGGTGATAAAGTATTTAATTCAATAATTCTTTCAATGACGAGTTCAGAAAGTGATATCTTAAATCTTTTTAATGTATGTAAAAAGCATATGCCTAAAGAAAATATTCCTTCAATAACGCCTTTAATTGAGGAAATTGAGGAATTGCAAAAATCTCATATAATTTTGGAAAAATTATTTTTAAATAGACAATATAAATCATTTATAGAAAAATTTAAAAATAACAATCAAGAAGTTATGCTTGGTTATTCCGATTCAAATAAAGATGGTGGAATAATATCTTCACAATGGAATGTTTACAAAGCACAAATTAATTTATTTAAACAGGGCGTAGCAAATAATACAAATGTTACATTTTTCCATGGTAGAGGAGGAACTATTAGTAGAGGAGGGGGCCCTACATACAATTCAATCTCTGCACAACCAAAGGGAACTGTATCATCTCAAATAAGATATACAGAACAAGGTGAAGTAGTCTCAGATAAGTACTCTACAGCATATCTAGGTTTTGAAAATATTAAACTTGGTTCGGTTGCTTTCATTAATGAATCTGGAAATAAATTAAAGGTAAAAATACCAAATCAGGAATTCCTACAGGAGCTTTCAGATAAGTCATATGAAGAATATAGGTCTTTTTTTACTGATCCAAATCTTATAGATTATTTTGAAAATGGAACACCTGTAAATCTTCTTTCTACATTAAATATTGGATCAAGGCCCACAAAGCGAACCAAAAATGTAAAGACTTTACAAAATTACAGAGCAATTCCTTGGGTATTTGGATGGGCTCAAACTAGAAATACTTTAACAGGTTGGTATGGTTCAGGAACAGCATTGAATTACATGATTGAAAAATATGGAATTAATTATGTAAGAAAAATATATAAAAATTCAGACTTTATGCAGAACTTAATAAGCAACATAGAGATGACACTCTCCAAATCTGATCTAAAAATAGCTAAACGATATGTTGATGAACTTCTTGATGAGGATGCACTAAAGATTTATAAAAAAATTCTTAAAGAGTCACAATTAGCAAATATTTCTATTAAGAAAATAAAAAAGACAGACGAACTGTTAGAAGATAACAAAATTTTAAAAAATACTTTAAATATAAGAAATGCATATTTGGATCCGCTGTCTTTAATTCAGATAACTCTTATGAAAAAATTAAAAATGCGTAAACTTAATTCAGTAGAAAATAATTCTTTATTACTATCTGTAAATGGATTAGCTGCTGGTCTTAGAAATACTGGCTGATAAATCTCTAAGCTCAAAATGCATTTCATCAGGAGATGTCCAAGTTCCCCCCCAAGCAAATCCCCAAGAGTTAAAAATTTCTACAACTCTAGGGTGATAACTAGATTTTGTGTTTATGTCAATAGCAATGCCCCAAGCATGTCGTGAAATGCTTCCCCCAGAATCGAAGCGGTTTATTCGCCTAGGAGCATAACATCCTCCTGATTTTTTAAAATCTTGCACAGAAAGCGTTTCAGCCAAACCCTCTTCTAAAACTTGATTTAATGCTCCTTCTAATGGTTCCCACATTAATCTATGACATCTTGTATTGCCAAGAATAGGCATTCTTTTTACTTGAATGTTCTCTTCTCGCCAAGAGGGCTCAGTAGTAATCCATGTACCATCTCTTTCTTTTATTTGAAAATCTCCAAACATTTCCTTTACTAATGCAGTTGGTAAGACCCAATTCTTGTTTGGAGTACTTTTTTTGTATGTAAATTTGACTCTTTTATATTTAATATTTTTATGAAGCTCAATAAAATGGTTTTCACTTATTTTTGAGTCCCAAATAATAGCTTGAATGTTTCTAAAAATTCCTAATTTATAACCTACTTCTTTATTGACTACTCCTTCAAACCAACCTAACTCAGAATCTTTAATAATCATTCCCACTTCTAATTCAAGTGGAACTGAGTTCATGCCAATTAAATTTACTTTGTCATTGACTGTAAGACCGTATCTTTCTGCAGTTAAAGTTGAAACAACAAGTTTATTATTTTTAATTACCTGAGCTACTTCATCATCATAAAAGTAATTAACTGAAGATGACTCGATAGTTTTTAAAGAAATGTTGTATAGATAATTTTCTAATGATGATAGTTTGTTTACTCCATCTGTTGATTGAACTGATTCTAGGCCAACATTAGCTCTGCCAATGAATGTAAGATTGCTTTCTAGATTTTTTGCACTTTCTATAATTTGATTAGTGACACTATAAAAAAGGCTTCCCGATTGAGATATTGTAATAACATCATAATTTTCAATTTTGTTTTTGGTGTACGCAGGTTCTGATTCATGATAAGTAACTGGTAATATCAAAAAATTGATTAAAGCTGCTGTAGCAATTGTTGAAAGCATATTAATAATCTTAATTTTTTTTTAAATTTACATATATTTAACATTGATAAATACATTTATATATTTTTTTAGATTAACCTTAATCACTATGAAACTTTTAACTAACTTTTTTTCGAGTGCGGCAACTAAAAGACCTGTAATCACAATTTTAGTGGTGCTTTTATTAACTGGTTTTTTTGGCTACATGGCTGGGCAGGCAGAAGAGCTTAGCACAAGCTTTGGAGGAGAGTTAGACACTCCTGAAATTCAAGCACAATCTAAATTAGGTGAATATTTTCAGACGTCAGGTTCTCAATCGGTTTTTCAAATTATTATGTCTGGAGAAGACGTACTTACTGTAGATGGTTATTTAGCTTGGCAAGAAATTCAAAAGGCAGTATCTGAAAGTGAAATTTATCCATATTTGGTTAAAGATCAAGGTGGTGCTGTTCAGGGATTTTTTGCTCCTGTAGACTTTGCTAAAGCATTTAATCCAAGTTTAAATGTAAGTGCTATGTCTGACGATCAATTTAAACAATTGTATAATCAAGCAAATAGTCAAATGCCTGCAGAATTTAAGGCATTTGCTTCCGCACTGCTTTCATCTACTTATGATGAAGAGCTCACGACAGCAACAGCTGGGTTAGCGATTGTTACCATAGACAGTTCGATGATTGTGCAAGATTTTGGTGGATCAGACGGGGCATTCATTGAGCAACCCCGTATGGAAGTGGCACTTGCAGATGCATTAAATAAAATTTCTGTTGGAAATATAAAAGTTTCAGGATTTTCATTCGGACTTTTACTTGGTAACGAGGGCGATGACTTTTTAGAGGAAATAGGTATTTTATTTGGACAAGCATTCTTAATTATTCTTGTAGTGTTGGCCTATATATTTTTCATTAGACCGAGAAAAGGTTTTAATATCCTCAAATCAGGAAGAAGAACATTTAGTGACTTACTTTTAAGCCTTGGAGCAATTTTGCTATCTATCGGCTGGATGCAAGGAGCAGGAACTATTTTAGGTCCTGGTTATTTAGATATAATTGGTGCACCAAATCAAGTTTCACAAATTGCTCCCATTATTTTAATTGGTCTTGGTGTTGACTATGCAATTCACTTTACTTCAAGATATAGAGAGGAAATTGGATCAGGAAATACTGTAAGTGGCTCTGCAACTTCTACACTAAAGTCTGTCGGAATTGCACTAACACTTGCAACTCTTGCAACAATTGTTGGATTTTTGACAAATATTGTTTCACCTCTTCCAGAATTAAAAGATTTTGGAATTCTTGTTTCAGCAGGTATATTCTTTGCTTTCTTTCTTGTGATGACATTTGTGCCAGCTATTAGAACTTTATTGGATAGAAGAGCAGAAAAAAAAGAAAACATTAATGTAGATGCATTTTCTTCATCAGGGGATAGTGTCTTAAATAAAATTGCTGCATCAAGCGGAATAATTCCAAAAAAATTAAAGATTTTTGCCCTTATATTACTTTTTGCAATCTCTGGATATGGATATTTTAGTTTTACCAATTTGGAAACTATATTTGAATTTACAGATTTCTTACCAGAAGATGATCCTGTTGTTCAAACACTAGGACTACTCACAGATGAATTTGGTGGTGGATTTGGTGAAACAACAAGCGTCCTAATCGAGGGGGATGATTTAGCGACACCTGAAGCTCATAATGCATTGATTGCATCAATAAACAATTTGAGTGAAAAAGAAAACATAGTAGTTTATGCTGGCAATGTTGCTGCGGAATCAGTTGTTGCAACACTTGGACAGCTGTTAGCTCCTCAGGGAGCTGCACCAGGCGCACCTCCGGCTATGCCAGATATGGCGTTATTAGGAAGTTTAGGATCTTTTGGTGTAGATCTTATGTCTGGAGCACAGGGTATAGACGCATTAAAAGTTAAAGAAACTGGAAATGTGCAAGGACTTTATGAATATTTAGTTGATTTAGATTCAGAAGCTTTCTTAGCTACGTTGTATTTTAATGAAGACAACGTAGTTACTGCTCAGCAGGTAAGAATCACTACATCTGCTGGATCTCTTGGAGCTGCTCAACTCAGAGATGATATTTATGATGCATTTCAACCTATGTCGTCGCTCGGAATAACAATTGCAGCAACAAATGATGCAATTGTTACTCAAAGTGTAAGTGATCTAATTTCTGAATCACAGTTTCAGTCATTGATATTCGCAATACTTGCGTCAATGATATTTTTAATTCTTTATTACTTAATTGATATAAGAAAACCTTTCTTAGGTGTGATTACAATATTGCCAGTTGTAGCAATAGTTATGGGTACATATCTTGGAATGTATTTCTTAGACATTCCTTTAAACCCTGTAACTTCCACACTATCTGGACTTGCGATAGGTATTGGTGTACCTTTTGTAATTCACGTTACAAATAGATTTAGAGAGACTTTATTAATTACAGACAGCCCTGTAGATGCTGTTAGAACGACTCTTAAAACAACTGGAGGCTCATTATTTGGTTCAGCATTTACAACTATGGCTGGTTTCGGTATATTAATGACTTCTTCTTTAAAACCATTTCAACAAATGGGCCAGGTAGTTGTTGTCGCATTAGGGTTTGCTTTAGTTGCATCGATTTTAATTCTCCCAACCCTTTTGGTGTTTTGGGCAAATTATCATAATAAAAAAACAGCTAAATCTTTATAATTAACTTTATTAATATTATTTAGGTGAATGTTTCTGAACTCCTTGATATTGTCAATGCTTTAGTTCCAATTGAGTATGCATTTGAAGATGATTATGTAGGTATAACAATAGGATCTGAACAAAGTGAAGTAAATGGTATTGTTGTTGGTCATGAATTAGAAAAATCATTATTGAAATACTGTAATGATAAAAATATAAACACTGTTATTTCTTATCATCCACCTTCTTTCAAGAAAGTGCTCGAAGATGATGGCACTGAAACTTTGATCCCAGAAATCATAACTAAAGAATTTATGGATAACCAAATAAATGTAATTACTTTACATACTGCCCAGGATGTTTGCGAAGGAGGAAATGCTGATACTTTGGTTGAAATATTTAATTTGAAAAACACCAAGACCTTTGCTCACACTTTTGGTAATTTTGGTGCTGGACGCATTGGAGAAATTAAAGGTATGTCAAAAGATGAATTCAAGAAACTTGTTGAGTACAAATTAAATACAAACTCTATTAGGACAAATGAATATTTTGATAATCTCAAGGAAATAAATAAAATAGCAATCCTCCCAGGATCAGGTACACAATTTATTGATGAGATTTTAGAAGAAGTAGAAGTGTTTGTTACTGGAGATATCTCACACAGATATCTGTTAAAAGCAGACGATGCAAACATTGGATTACTTCAAGTTGGGCATATAACAACTGAAATTCCAGGAATGAAAAAGTTTGTTGAAAACTTAAATAAAGCTTTAAATCAAGAATTAGAGTATTTGTATAAAGATTTTTATGAATGAGCCATTTCTATTAAGTAACTTAATTGAATTACAAAAATTAGATAATGATATATTTAAGTTAATATCTGAAAAATCAGAAGGGACAACAGTAAAAGAGCTTAAAACTCATGAGACAGAATTCAAAAAGCTACAAAGCGATAAACAAAATATTGAAAATGAATTGCAACTTTATTTTGACGCAAAGAATCATATAGAAAAAAGCATTTCAGAATCACAGTTAAAAATTGATACAATAAATGAAAAATTAAACACAAATTTAGATGCATCTGAATTACAAAATTACAATTTACAAAAACAAAATTTTGAAAAAAATTTGTTAGATTATGAAAAATCTTTAAATGAACTAAACGAAGAAAATTCTGATGAGTTAGAGAGAATTAATAAAATAGATCAATCATTAGAGGGTTTAAAACCTACACTCTTAAGTTTATCTAAAACACTTCAAAACGAATGGAGAGACATTGATTTAAAAATTGGAAAATACGAAGAGGAAAAAAAATTATTATTAAGTAGCTTTCCTGAAGGAATAATCAACTTGTATGATGATTTAAAATCAAAAGGTGTTGAAGTTATAGCTGCTTACAAAAGGGAAAATCAATGTGGTTGCTGTGGTGTTGAGCTCACTTCAAATGAAATTTATGAAATTATGAACTCTAGTTTTCAACAATGTCCATATTGCATGGGAGTTGTAATTTAATGTACAAAATATATTGTGATGGTGCTTCGAGATCTAATCCGGGAGAAGCGTCTATAGGTGTTTCAATTCAAAATGATGAACAAGAAGTTGATACTATTGCAAAGAAGATTGGTGTAGCCACAAATAATGTTGCTGAGTATGAAGGTTTAAGAACTGCTTTAGATTATTGTGACAAAAATAATTTAAAAAATGTAAAGATTTATTTAGATTCTTTACTTGTTGTACAGCAGGTAAATGGAAAGTATAAAGTTAAATCAAAAAATTTAAAGGATTTATACAATCAATGTACTGATTTAATTGAAAAAATTGATAATCTAGAAATTCACCATGTACCTAGACAGCAAAATAAACGAGCAGATGAACTTGCTAATATTGCTTTAGATTCATGATTTTATTTTGGACTAGCGGTCTATCAATATATCTTTTTCTTTATATATTTAAAGATAAAAATGCTGACTTAAGATTTATTATCTTTGGTAGTTTATTCCCCGTTATATTTGACTCAATTTTATATTTTTTTGGACTTACAAATCAAAATGTATACATAGGGCACAGCATATTTTTCACGGTAAGTTTATTTTTTATTTTTATGATTGCCACAAAGAGGGGAAGTTTATTTAGAGCAAATTCTCTATTATTCTCAATAGGTTCCTTTTTTTATTTAGTACTTAGCTTTACATGGTTAAACCAAAGCATAATTCTTTATCCAATATTTCAAAATTCAGAAGATATATTTTCATTAGCTGAAAATTACAAAACAGCACTTGGTGGAATAGGGATTTTGTATTTATTATTTAAATTTAGAAATATTCAAATATTAAAAGAATTTATAAATACCGGTAAGTTTACTTATTAGAAATAAACATATTTACAGAAACTAAAGTTAGGAATATTCCAAAACTTATACTCAATGTATCACGAGGAATAATACTAAAAGCTAAACTACCTCCAATTACTGAACCTAATACACCAAATATTCCAACTATTAAACCAATTTTAAGTAAATTATTTTCTTTACGAATCTTAGTTGCAGCAGCAGTAAGGGCAGTAGGAATTGTTGTCAACAATGAAATTCCTTGTGCAATAATTTGTTCAAACCCACCGAAAAAAATTAACATTGGTATTCTAATTATTCCTCCACCAATACCTAAAAGACCAGATCCGACCCCAGAAACAAAACCAATACAAAAATATAAGATTATGTTGTCCTCATAAGTTGCGGTGACAGTTGTTGAAAAGATTATTCTGTATGCAGATGCTATCAGTAAAATAGAAAATAATTTTTTAAGTAATTGAGTGTTTATTTTTGCAGTTAGTTTACTGCCAAAATATCCTCCAATTATTCCACCAATAATTATTATTAAAATTTCAAATACTAAATTTGTTCCGCTTGAAAAATCATTAAAAATGTATGTAATGCTACTTCCTGTTGCAACAAAAACAACGGCTAAAGAGGAAACACCGGTATTGGTTTTAAAATCAGTTTTTGTTAGGTAGGTTAAAAGAGGTACGAAAACAACCCCTCCACCTATTCCTAATATTCCAGAAAGCAATCCTCCAATTGAACCAATCAGAAAATATTTAATCACTTAATTTCGCAATTTAGGCAAAAGCTCTTTACCAAGTAATTTGATTGTTTCTTCCTGATTAATGGAAGAAATTTGAATTGTAACTATATCAGAATCAAATTCATTAACTAGTGGACTATAAATATCAACTAAATCATTAATAGTTGAAGCTTTTGAAAATTTACCCATAATTTCTTCTTTTGGAAAACTGTCTGCCTCAACTCTCAATGCCTCTGGATCAAGCTGCTGAAGCCTACTCGGTGCTCTTAAGCCCCTCCATGATCGAAGTGCTGTCCAAGCGTCATCATCATTATCAGCAAACATAGTCCACCTATAAGTATGAATTGATAAATTTTCTTTTTTTAATTCTTTGGATTTCTGCTTTGCAGGATCTATTACTCTTTCATATGAGTCTTTAGGGTCTTTAACACTAATCATGAGTCCATCAGCATATTCAGCAGCTACTTGTGCAGATTTGGGACCACCAGCTGCTAACCATATTGGGATATTTCCAGTTGGAGGTGAATATAATTTTGCCTTTTCTGTTGTGTAGTATTCTCCGTTAAAATCTAATTTTTCTCCATCAAGCAATCTTCTTATGATAGTTAATGCTTCTATGAGTCTATTTTTTCTTTCTTCGTACTTTGGAAAATCATAACCTAATGGTCCTTCATTAATATTCTCACCCGTACCTACACCTAAATGAAATGTAGAGGGTGAAAGTCTGTCAACTGTTGCAGCAGCTTGAGCTATTACACCTGGATGAATTCTCCAAAGTGGGGTAGTGACTCCAGTGCCAAGATCTAATTCAGGAAGCTTGTTAGCAAGTGCACCTAGAGTTGTCCATGTAAAGTTAGAAGCTGAATAATCATCAACCCAGGGATGAAAGTGTTCCGAAATAGTCAACATATCGAAGCCTGATTCTCTTGCAATCTCAGCATGCTTTATTAAATCTTCAGGTTGCCATTGTTCAGATCCTAGAAAGTAAGAAAATTTTGTCATTTACATATATTAGCTAAAGACTATTTTTAGGTGAGTGCCCCCGTAGGGGCACTCATGTTTTTGTGAAACTATAAGCCGGATTCTGTATATGTTTGCACATACGATAATCATCCATCTTGTATATTTGTTACCAAATATATCTAGCTACTTACCCGCAATTATTTGCCGAGTCAGCTAATTGCTTCTTAGTATTGCTCCTAGAGGGGTTTACAAGCTTGTTTAATTACTTAAACAACTGGTGGTCTCTTACACCACCTTTTCACCCTTGCTTATCACAGATAAGCGGTTTGTTTTCTGTTGCACTTTCCGTCAATTACTTGCCTGGGAGTTACCCAGCTCTATTACTCTGTGGAGTCCGGACTTTCCTCGATAAATCGCGATTATCCATTTCACAGAAATAATAATAATTCTTAATTAGTTAGATGTGAATAATTATTTATTATTTCTTGAAAATCATTTATTGATATTGGACCAATATATTTTTTTATTACTTCTCCATTTTTTACAATGTGAGTTTCGGGTACTCCAAAGACACCCGAGTATATTGCAATTTTACTATTTTGATCAACTACGTACTGAATATTGCCAACACCATATTCATTTATAAATTTGAGAGCATTCTCTCTACTGTCTTGAAAAGAAAGCATAAATACAGAATTTTCAAATCCTTTGGTTTTTGACAATTCAATAAGATAAGGATGTTCCTCTATGCACTCTAAACACCAGGATGCCCAGTAGTTTATAATTAAAAAATTATTATTAGATAAATCAATATTCTCATTTGTCTCCAATATTTGTAAATTTTTCAAATTTACTGGATCAATAAATATTCCTTCGTCAACAACATCTGAGCTGCAAAATGAAAACAATAATAAAAAAATTAAAAGTTTAATTTTCATATATCGACAATATTTCTTGAATAATCTCTAGATCTTCATTAGATAAAGTAGGATCGGTCTTTAGGAATGTTAATATTTCATAACCCTCTTTTCTGGTTTCCTCTTGTTGAATAAGAATAATTCCAAGATAAGTTTTTGCTAGTAAGGATTCAGGAGAAATAGCTAAAGCTTCTTCAATATAATTAAGTGAAGTTAGGGTGTCACCTGAATCATGAACCATCCATCCTATTTGAGCTAAAGCAAGACTTTTTAACTCTAAATCTTCTGAATTTTGTGCAACGTGCATGAAGTGGGGAAGAGCACTTGAGTAATTAAATTCCTCGAAATAGCGGTTAGCAAGTGCAATTCTCATTGGAAATATATCTGGATTTAATTCTATAACTTTCTCCATTTCAGCATTTGATACATCTTCCAAATTAGTGTTTTGATTAGCAATTTCTGAGGCGTTGTCATTTAAATTTATTAAAAGAAAGAATGGAAATAGAAATATGAAAAGACCCGCATATAGCCATTTATTTTTTAACATACAATTTCCTAACAAACAATAAAACAAACCCAAAAACTAATGTCAATGGAATAAACAGTATTTCTAAATTACGATTTATTGGGTTGGTAATAATTCTTTCACCATATCTTGATACCCAAAATGTATATATTTGATCATCAGTTAAGCCTTCGTTAATCTGTTCAAGCAAGATAGCACCCATATCGTCTGCATATTCGGACGGAGAATCATAAATAGTTTCACCTTGACAGACTGGGCATAGTAGTGATTTACTCCATTGTTCATATCTAGATTCATTATCTGGAAATAAACTAGGTAATGTGAATAGTAATACTAAAAGCAAAAGAGTTAAATACCTATTTTTCATTTTTACTTAATCTTGGTACAAATGAAATACTTGAAACAAACAATCCTATCCACATTATAAAAATTCCATAATTATTTCTGACGATAAGCTTATAACTATTTTCATCGATAAATTTTACAGTTATATATACATCATTTATAAAAGTTCTAAATACTGCAGGTGAGCTTATTGCTTGTTGAGAAGAATTATTAAATATATTTAAAGAAGTATATTTAGTAGTATTTTGATTTGAAATAGGAAGTTTTATTACATTTTTTTCAGGAAAACTTTCTTCAATTGAGTCATAAACAAAGTAAGTTTGATCGTTAAAGGTAAATTCTTCAAATGAATTGATTTCTTTTTCAGTTGAGTAACTCTGACTTACATTCAAAATTATTCCAAAAGCAAAAATAGCAATACCTAAATGTGCTATTTGGCCTGTCCAGTATGTTTTATTGATTTTAGATTTTCTGAAGTTTTTAAATAAGTTATTTACAGTTATAAGAATTAACATAAATGATACTGCTACAGTAACAACCAAAATATATGAATTATCAAATGTAAGCAGAGTAAGAATACTTATTGCTAATGAGCTATTTATTAAAATCATATTTTCTTTAAACCATTTATTGATATTTAAATTTTTTATAGTCAACTTGTTTGAAAAAATCATAAGCCCTAACAATATGACTAAAAGAGGTCCAACCAGAATGTCGTAATAAGATCTACCAATTGTTATTTGCCTGTCATAAAGCGTTTCATAAATTAGTGGGAAAATTGTTCCTATGAAAATAACTAGAGCAGATGAAAACAAAAAAATGTTGTTATAAACAAAAAACCCTGCTTTTCCGAACCAATTATCAATTTTTTTTGAGTTTGAAAAATATTCAACATTCTTTGATCCAATAACAATAAAAATAATTCCAAAAAGTATCATTCCAAACAATAGATAAGTTCCTATATTTCCATTAGAGAATGCATGAACAGAAATTAAGACACCTGATCTCGTCACAAAAGTGCCAAATATTGTAGATAAAAACATCAAGCCAACCAATATGTAATTCCAATTTAATAATGTATTTTGAGACTTTTGTATTTTTGCTGAATGAAGAAATGCTGTTGCCAAAAGCCATGGTATAAATGAGACATTCTCAACTGGATCCCAAGCCCAGTATCCTCCCCATCCTAAAACTTCGTATGACCAGGCAGCACCAAGTGTTATTCCAATTGTTAGAAATAACCACGGTATATAAGTTGTTTTTTCAGCAACCTCTATCCAATCGTTGGCATTTTGTTTTTTTGAATATAACCTGCTTGTCGCAGCAACAAATGGCATTGTCATCCCGACATATCCTATATATAGCATTGGTGGGTGGATTGCCATTAGAGGATGATTTTGGAGTAAAGGGTTGGGGCCACGACCAATGTTACTGGTTACCAATTCCTGAAAAGGTAACAAACTTGAATTATTACAACCTACAGCTGCGAGCTCAATACAACCCGCAAAAGGAGAGGAGCTAAAAACTGTGTATCCAACAAAAAAGATCATAATTAATGAAAAAATCTTTATATCTATATCTGATGAAAGATCTTTATATGATTTTAAATAAAGATACATAAAGAAACTTAAACATAGATTCCATAAAAGTATAGATCCATCTAAGGAGCCCCAAAGAGAGGCAAACTTATATAAAGGGGGAGTAGATTCAGCTGAATAGTTTGCTATATAAGAGATAGAAAAGTCATTCAAAAACAATCCTATTTCAAGCAAACAAAATAAGAAAACTTGTACAAAAAGATTTAATCTTACAAGAATTTCTGTATAGATTTCTTTTTTATTAAAGAATAGAATTACTAATAAAACAAAGCTTATCCAACTAAAAATAATTCCAGTGTTGTAAATCATTCCGAATAATTTTCTACGTTATATGTTTCACCATCACTTGATACATATTCATTGTCGTGTTTAACTAGCATATCATCAGCAAGAAAAGTATTATTATCAAACACTCCATCAAGAATCACACCCATATTTTCTTGAAATAATTCTGGAACAAAACCATCAAATATTATTTCAATATCTTTATTGCCATCAGTTATTGTAAAATTTGTAAATCCACCATCCTTAGCAATAGTTCCTTCAACTACAAAACCTCCTAATTTGATTCTTTCTTCACTTTCTAATTCGATGTTTAAAGTTTCTGATGTCGTGTAGTAGTAAATAGTATTTCTAGATGCAATAATTGAACTTGCATAAACAATTAACCCAATGCCCAAGAGGACAATAATAAAATTTTTTTTCACTCTATTTAAATTTTAGCCCTTGATTTAGGATTTAAATAATTGTCCCATAAGATATCATTTGAAATTCTGAACCTTTTTGTGAGAAATGTATGAACAAGCGTAACTAATAACACACTTAATAAGAGAGTAATTAGTATGTCAGAAGACATAGGGGCGTCTCCAGAGGCTACAGTTTCTTGGCTAAGAATGCTAGCTTGTTGATGAACTGACCTCCACCAAATAACACTAAAATGCAATATAGGTATCTGGACAACTCCAAAAATTCCTATTAGCGATGAGTTCCTAGCTGTTTTTCCTAAATCTTTATTAAATTGTCTTGAAGCAATATATCCTAAATAAACAAGTAAAAGAATTGCAGTTAAATTGAGCCTAGCATCACCCCAAACCCACCATGTTCCCCATGTTTGCTTGCCCCAGTATGAACCAGATAGCAAAGTAACAATGGTGAACACAACACCAGACTTTGCATTAGCAATAGCTATTGAGTCGTATTTAGATTTATTAGAAAATAAATATAGTGCAGAATACAAAAAGGTAAGAGTGTAGGCTAAATACGCTATCCACACAGTTGGAACATGAATATATAGTAATTTTGACGATACACCTTGTGTAACGTCATAAGGTCCAAAGATAGTGACGAGTAGCCATACAACAAGGGGTCCGAATAACATCATTGTGATTTCCTTAAATAAAAGTTTGTAAATGAATAAATAATCATAGTTATACCTAAAAGCATCAATAAATAAATGTTACTTATTTCTTGATTTACACCTAACCACATTGGAGCGATTAAAATTGCAAACCCAATGTAAATTGGAACAATTAAAATAAACTGGACAAATCTGCTATTGAAACTTGTGAACATTTGGAAAAATAGATTTACCATAATTGCATTCAAGCAAAAGAATAAAACAGAGAAAATAATATAGATGATTGAATTGTTTATAGAAGTATTCGTGAAACCAGAAAATAGAATTAAAAGAAAAATTATTTGAGGATAAAAAATTCCAAGTTCAGAAATAGTTTTACTATAAAAATAATCAATTTTTTTTATTGATCCAAAATTTAATTCCTTGATCAGTGTTTGCTCTTCCAAAGGGTTCCTAATAGAAAAAAGTGTTGTAAAAATAATTAGAAATAAAAGTTGAACAATGACAAACATATCATTTTCAACTCGAAACCTATTTTCAGAAAGAATAGGAAAAACAATAATTAGTACACACATTGTTGGTGTTATTAGAAATAGTGAGGTGTTATTTCTTAATTCCAAATTTAATTCTTTTTTAATGATGAATTTCTTAATCATTTAAATCTATAGTTCTTTCTATATTTGACAAGGCATTAATACTTTCCTGACTTGATAAAATTGAAGTCATCTTTTGATTCTCTCGATAATTTAATAAATCAAATAAAAGCTGAATCCCATTTTCATCTAAATAAACTTTTGGTTCGTCAATACAAAGAATGTCTGGTTTTTTTAAATCTGCAATAGCCAACTCACTTCGTTTGACCATTCCACTTGAAAAATCTTCAATTAAATCTTCTTTAAATTCATTTAGTTGATATTTGTTAAGTGTTTCAAAAATAAACTTTTCATCAATACTTTCTTTGAAAAGAAAATATTTTATGTTTTCTATTAAGGATAATTTTGGAATTAATGATGGACTCGAACCAATCTCCATAAAAGAGTATTCTCCTCTTTCAATATTTGAATTAAAAGTATTTCCAATAAAATTATTACTTATACACATAAGAAGAGTTGTTTTTCCAGAACCATTTTTTCCAATAATTTCGTAATTATTTGAAATTTTTAGTGATAAATCTAAATTATTTATAACAAGTTGATTTCCATATCCCAGGGATAAATTGTTTGATTTGAAAAATAAATTCATCTTCCTATTGTATTAGCTTCTTTATTTCTAATGAAACGTAAAATTAACAGAAGTTCACTATAAAAATTTATAATTGTGTAGTTCTCTGGATGAATTTTTAAAAATTCAATATCTTCATCATTTAAGTCAATTTTAAGATTTACTCTATTGTCAGTTATCTCTATATTAAAATTTTCTAAAATTTTCAAAGTCTGTTTATCAAGTACATTAATTTTTTCTTTAAATCTGTTGAATTCAAGAAAATTTTGAAGAAGGGATAAGTAGTTTTTGATTTTTTGTGCTTCCTCAAAATTTTGTTCTTTTGAGTATGTATTTAACTTATCATTTAATCTTTTTACTTCTTTACTTGTCTCACTAAAGAATAAATCCAGTTTTTTTCTTAAGTTGTAGTTATATTTTTCAAGATTAAATGAATCTATGCATGCACATTGTGAATTTAGAAGTATAGATATATCACATTTTGTTTTTCTTGAATTATTATTCTTACACCTAACTGTTTCAAATCTATTATCTAAAAAATTTTTAAAATTTTTAGCTTTTGTATAACTCAAGAATGGACCAATTTGAAAAATTGTATTTTTAGATAATTCAATTTTTGAAATCTCCAAATTAGATTTGTTACTTTTTAGTTTTATCCAATATATATTTTTTGGTATTCTCCCACTTCTATTTAGTTGAGGTTTAAATTTATTTATCAATCGTTGTTCAACTATTAATGAAATGAGTTCATTTGGTAGATTCATGACCTTTAAGCTATTTGAAGTATTTACAATTTTGTTTGATTTATAACTTCTTGAGTGGCTCAAGTGTGAATTTATTCTATTTTTTAAATTACTTGATTTACCAACATAATTTAAAGACTTATTATTTGAAAATATATAAACACCATGTGAAGTTGGAATATTTTGTAAATTAAATTTCTTTTTTAAATTTAAATCAATACCGCTAAGAAATTCATTGACTCTATGAATACTTTCTTTATTTTTGATTTCGTCAAATAACGACAAATGCTTAAACACTTCATAAGTCGTGAGTACATCTGCTTTAGAATTATGTTCATTTTGATTAATTGTCTTAAAATATTTACTCAAGGTCACGAGTTTATGATTTTTTACTTTAGTTCTAAGCAACGCTCTGGAGAGATTTAACGTATCCAGTGTCATATTATTTAATTCATTAAAGTTTTTTTTGTTCAATTCATAATTTAAGAAAGATAAATCAAACCTTAAATTGTGGCCAATTATTACAGAATCATCCACAAAATTTTTTATTTTTTCAATTTCATTATCAATTTTTGGAGAATTTTCTACATGCCAAGGATATATACCGGTAAGGTTTGAAATAAAGAGGGGTATTTCTATTTGCGGATTAAATTTAGAATAATATTCATCTACAACCTCATCATTAAATATTTTTAGCATATAAAGCTCAATAACTTTATCAACACCAGCTTTAACACCAGTTGTTTCAACATCTAAAATGACAAGATGTTGATTTTTTACAAATTTCAATTTATTTTGTTAATTCCCACATACCGATAGCCGCAGCAGTAGAAGCATTTAGTGAGTCAACATTATTTGTTGATCGAATACTCAAAGATATGTGATTAGATGCAAACCAATCATCTGAAATACCATACTGTTCAGCACCAACAACCAGTGCAAAATTCGCATCAGGTTTAAAATTTTCTAAAACAGTTTCTCCTTCTGGGTCTAGTAATATAATTTGATATTTTTTAGTTTCCAGTATTTCAATTATTTCTTTATTTGTGCCACTTGAAATATTCATATGAAATAAGTGTCCAATAGAAGACCTGATGACATTTGGATTAAAAATATCTGTAATTTCATCAGAAAGAAAAACATTATTTATTCCAAAAGACTTTGCAGTTCTTATCATTGTTCCTAAGTTTCCAGGTTTTTCTATTTGATCAGGTATCAAAATAGGACCATTAATTTCAGAAGTTATACCAATATGTTCTGTATTAAAAAGTGATATAAAACCATCTGGCCTATCCCTATAAGACATAGCATTAAAAACCTTTTTTGAAACCTGAACTATTCTTACATTTGATTTTCGATATTCCTCTAAAAGATTCTGATTATTATTTCCAATAAATAGATCACTGCAAAAGTACAAAGTATCTATTTCGTACCTTGATTCTATTAATTGGTAACATTCTCTAAATCCTTCTGTAAGAGATTTATTATTTGATTTTCTATTTCGGTTTTTTTTAAGAGATACTAAAAATTTATACTCTGGATTATTGAGGGAATCTATTTGTTTATCTACTGAAAAATTCATTATGTATCAGTTTCTTTTTATTATGTTTATTTTTAGAAATATCTGTGTTGCTATCTTCAACCCCAGCAGTAATCATTCCGATTATTTGATAAGTATCTGGAATTTTAAATTCTTCATGAATTTTTTTTCTATCGATATTATGCAATCCCATAAACCCTGAAGATAACTCTTTTTCTTCTATAAGTAAAATACAATTCATCATCGCTGCACCAGCATCAACATACCAATATGGCACATCCCAATCTTTGGAGTTTACAGCGTTTGTTTTATCATTTTTCGAGTATCTGTGGTGATAAGCCTCTTCGTTAAGCAATATAAAAAATAAAGCTAAGGAGTTTGAGATCCATGGAGATTTACCATCTTTAATAAAATTATCCTCATTAAAGATTTTGGATACGTTTTTTATCTTTTTAACATCAAAGGTATTTAGAATCTCTATTCCACGAGAAAATCCTGCAGTAGGAATTTTTATTGAAAACTTTGAGATATTTTTTAACTTAGTATCTTCTAGAGAAGTTTTTTTATAGTTTCTAACAACTTTTCTATTATTTAAAAGATTCTCAAGATAAGTTGTTTCATTAGTCATTAACTTGTTGCATATATTTGACTACGGAGTCACCAACTTCACTAGTGGACATACCCATTTTTCCAGCTGATAGGGAATCAAGCTTTATAGCAGTTTCAATTATCGCTTTTTCAATATCCTCTGCATAATTTTCCTCACCGAGTTGTTTGACCATCATTGCCGCAGCTCCAATACATGCCAATGGATTGATAACATTTTTATTTGTATATTTTGGTGCCGAGCCACCTATTGGCTCAAACATAGACACACCTTCAGGATTAATATTACCTCCAGCTGCAATACCCATACCGCCTTGAATCATGGCACCTAAGTCAGTAATAATGTCACCAAACATATTGTCAGTAACTATTACATCAAACCACTCAGGATTTTTCACCATCCACATACAGACAGCATCAACATGGCCATAATCAGTCTCTATTTCAGGATAATCTTTCGCAACATCATAAAAAATTCTCTCCCATAAATCATGAGCATAAGTAAGTACATTAGTTTTTGCACATAAGGTAATTTTTTTACGATTGTTATTTTTTGTATATTCAAAAGCATATTTTATACATCTATGTATTGCATAATACGAATTAATGGATTCTTGTGTTGCAATTTCATTTTCTGTTCCAAAATGAATGTAGCCTCCTGCACCTGCATATAATCCTTCTGTATTTTCTCTAACAACGACAAAGTTAATATCTTCTGGAGATTTGTTAGCTAGGGGAGTTTCTACTCCTGGATAAAGAACCACAGGTCTTAAATTAATATACTGATCAAATTCTTTACGTAATTTAAGAAGAATTCCTTGCTCTAAAATTCCTGGCTTTACATCTGGATGACCAATAGCTCCAAGTAAAACTGCGTCAGAATTTTTGAATTGTTCAATATCTTTTTCAGTTACAAGTTCTCCAGTATTTAAATATCTATCTCCACCAAGATCATTGTTTGTGAAATTAAATTTTATTTTGTATTGTTCAGAAGTGTTTTCAAGGACTTTTACAGCTTCATTGACGACCTCAGGACCAGTTCCGTCACCTGGAAGTAGGGTAATGTTAAATTCTTTACTCATTTGTTCAACGCATTCAAAAAGGATTCTACTGAACCCTGAACGACATCTGTAGAAACAGCTCTTCCTTGTTTCATTAGGTGTCCATCGTTAATTATTGTTACAATTTCAGCTGTTGCATCAGCACCTTTTGTAATACTCTCAACTCTATAATCAATTAATGTAGCGTCTGATTTGAGAATTGATTTAACTGCAGTAAATGCGGCATGAATCATTCCATCTCCAGTTGCTTCTTCTGTTATTTCGTCATTTCCAACTTTTAGTGTAACGCTTGCAGACGCAAATTCATCTTTACTATTAACTGAGACAGACACAAGTTTTGCACTATCGCTACTTGATTCTACCTGTCCTACAATTGCTCTAAGTTCGTTTTCTACAATTTCACCTTTTCTGTCTGCAATCTTTTTAAAGGTATCAAAAGCATTGTTGAATGCATCATTGTCTAAAGAGATACTTAACTTATCAAGGGCATCTTTAAAGCCAGCCCTACCAGAATGCTTACCAAGTATAATTTTTGCTTCTTGACCAACTGAGTCTGGTGACATTATTTCATAGGTAGTTGTGTTTCTTAAATATCCGTGTTGATGAATTCCTGATTCGTGGCTAAAAGCATTTTTACCGACGACGGCTTTATTATATTGAACAGGATATCCAGTTAGTTTTGAGACTAACCTTGAAGTTTCAAAAATTTCTTGTGTTTCAGCTTGGATTTCAACTCCGAACTGATCTTGACGAGTTTTTACTGCCATTATTATTTCTTCTGTTGATGTATTTCCTGCACGTTCCCCAATTCCGTTAATTGCACCTTCAATTTGTCTAGCCCCAGCTGTTATAGCTGTAAGTGAGTTAGCTACAGCTAATCCAAGGTCATTGTGACAGTGTGTTGAAATAATGACATCTTCATTACCCCCTTTAACTTCGTCATAAACTGCCTTAAGAAGGTCTAAATAATCTTGAGGTGTTGCATAACCTACAGTATCAGGAACATTTATTGTTGTTGCGCCTTCTTCCACAGCAACTTTCAATACTTCTATTAAAAAATCTTTGTCAGTTCTGGTTGCATCTTGTGCGGAGAATTCTATATTATCACATAGTTTTTTTGCATATCTAACAGATTCTTTAGCGTCATTTAATACTTCTTCTTTAGATTTTCTGAGCATATGTTCCATATGTATTTGTGAAGTTGATGTAAAAACATGTATACGTGAATCTTTTGCTACTTTTATTGCTTCCCAAGCTTGTTCAATATCATCTGGATGACATCTTGCAAGAGATGCTATTGTTGAATTCTTTATATTTTTTGCAATTAAATTAACACCTTCCCAATCTCCAGGAGATGAAGCTGCAAAACCTGCTTCAATTACATCTACTTTCAATTTTTCAAGCTGTTGAGCAATTAATAACTTTTCTGATGGGGTAAGAGCAATACCTGGACTTTGTTCTCCATCTCTGAGAGTTGTATCAAATATGACTAATTTATCATCGCTCATTTATCTTTTTTTACATCCTTAGCATTTAGAAATGGCATCATCTCTCTTAAGCCTTTACCAACTTCTTCAAGTTGGTGTTTGGAAGCTTCTGCTCTTTTCTCATTAAGGAAAGGAGAACCCTCCCTTGCCTGCGACATCCATTCTTTAGCAAATGCTCCTGATTGAATCTCTTCGAGTACTTTTTTCATCTCTTTTTTTGTTTCAGAAGTTATTATTCTCGAACCTCTTGAAAAGTCTCCATACTCCGCAGTATCAGAAATAGAATGTCTCATCCATTCAAATCCACCTTCGTACATTAAATCTACAATCAATTTAACTTCATGAAGTGTTTCAAAGTAAGCACTTTCTGGCTGGTAACCAGCCTCTATTAAAGTTTCAAATCCATTTCTAATAAGCTCTGTTAACCCTCCACACAAAACAACTTGCTCACCAAATAAATCAGTTTCAGTTTCTTCTTTAAAAGTAGTTCTTAAAATTCCAGCCCTTCCACCACCAATTGCTGATGCATAAGACATAGCTAAATTTTCAGTAGTTCCTGAAGCATCTTTATGCACAGCAACAAGACAGGGCATACCGCTTCCTTCAGAGTAAGTTCTTCTTAAAAGATGTCCAGGTCCCTTTGGAGCAACCATTGCAACAGATAAATCTTCTCTTGGTACAATTTCATTAAAATGGATATTAAAGCCATGAGCAAATAAAAGAGTTGCACCTTCTTTAATATGAGATGCGATTTGATCATTATAGACATCTGCCATAATTTGGTCTGGCAACAACAACATGACTACATCAGCATACTTGGTTGCATCTTCAAGATTTGCTACCTGGAGACCCATATCTTGAGCTCTTTTAAACGATTCTGAATCTTCTCTAAGGCCAACAGTAATGTCAACACCAGATTCATGTAGATTAAGAGAGTGAGCGTGTCCTTGGCTGCCAAAACCAATTACTGCTACTTTCATAGACTTTATCAATCCTTGATCTATTGATGAGTCATAAATTATTTTATTTTCCATATCTTGTCTCCTTATAGATTAGATTGTAATGCTATTCTTCCACCTCTGACCATTTCAATTATTCCAAATGGTTTCATTAAAGCTTCAAATTTATCCAATTCTTTTGATGAACCTGTTAATTCAAAGATAGCGAAATCTTGCCCTACATCTACTGAAGTTGCATTTGATAGTGACGCTTTCTCAATCACAGATGTTTGAGATTCTTTATTTATCGAAACCTTTAATAATAGAACTTCAGTTTCTATTGTCATGTTTGGATCAAGTTCAACTATTTTTATAACATTTACTAATTTGTTTAATTGCTTTTTTACTTGTTCAACAGCATCTAATTCAGTAACTATTGTCATTTTTGATCTACCTTCAATATTTGTTGGTCCAACAGATAGAGAATTTATATTGAAGCCTCTTCTTGATATAGTGGATGATACTCTAGCTAAAACACCGGGTTTATCTTCTACTAATACTGACAGAATTCTCTCACTCATAGGTTTTTAAGATCCTCTTCATTCATAATGATTTGATCGTTGCTTCCACCAGCAGGCACCATAGGAAATACCATATCATCTGGATCTACAACACAATCAACTAAAACTGGTCTATCATTGATTTCTAACATTTTGTTAAAAACTTTTTCTATATCAGACTTTTCCATCATTCTTAAGCCAACTGCACCCATAGATTCGGCTAGTTTAAGATAATCTGGTGTGTCATGAGTTAGTTCAGAAGCAGAAAACTTACTATTGTAGAAAATCTTTTGCCACTGACGAACCATACCATGGTTCCCATTGTTAAAGACAACAATTTTAATAGGTATATTTTCTGTTGAGGCAGTGATTAATTCTTGACATGTCATCTGAAAACATCCATCCCCATCTAATGCTAAAACTAGTTTGTCAGGATAAGCTGTTTTTGCACCGATAGCAGCTGGTAATGCGTAACCCATAGTACCTAGTCCTCCTGAATTTAACCAGGTATTTGGTTCAGTAAAGTTCCAATGCTGGGATACCCACATTTGATGTTGACCTACACCAGCAACAACAATTGCTTCTTCTTTTGTTAACTTTTGAAGTTCTTCTAAAACATATGGAACCTTAAGAGGGCCCTTGTCTTCTTGCTTATAAGACAAAGGAAATTCAGTTTTCATTTCTTTTAGTTCTGAAACCCAATTTTCAGTTTCTAGTTTTTCATCCCCCAAAGCTTCAATAAGTCCTTTAATTACACTTTTTGCATCACCTACAATAGGAACTTGTGCATCACGTACTTTTCCAATTTCCGCTGGATCAATATCAGCATGAATAACTTTTGCATTCTGAGCAAAAAATGACGGATTTGCAGTAACTCTATCATCAAACCTTACGCCTATTGCAATTAACAGGTCAGCGTTTTGAATTGAAGTGGTAGCTGTATAATTGCCGTGCATACCTGGCATTTCAAGACACAATTCATGACCATCAGGGAAAGCACCTCTTCCCATAAGTGTTGTAACAACTGGAATATTAAATTTAGTAGCTAGTACAAAGAGTTCATTATTAGCTTTCGAATGAATAATTCCTCCACCAACATAAAGAATTGGCTTCTTTGACTTTTTGATTAAAGAAGAAGCTTGCTGAACCATTTTTGGATTTGGCTCTGTTGTAGGCTTGTATCCTGGTAAGTCAAGATCGCCTGGCTCAACCCAAGCAGCTACTTGGTTTAGTATATCCTTTGGTATATCAACCAAAACTGGACCTGGTCTACCAGTAGTAGCAATAAATTTTGCTTCCTTTAAAACTTGAGGAATTTCTGAAGCATCTGTGATTAAGTAATTGTGTTTAGTAGCTGCCATCGAAAGTCCTACAGTATAAGCTTCCTGAAACGCATCATTACCTATTGCAGTAGAGGCAACTTGACCAGTAATAGCTAGAAGAGGAGTAGAGTCCATCAACGCATTAGCTAGCGGGGTTATCAAGTTTGTTGCTCCAGGTCCAGAAGTAGCTATTACAACACCAAGTTCTCCAGTAGCTTGAGCATAACCCTCTGCCATGTGCCCAGCACCTTGTTCATGTCTAGCTAATATATGCCTAATAGGACTATCGTATAAAGGATCATACGCAGGTAAAATTGCACCACCTGGCACTCCAAAAACAGTTGAAACATTGAGGTATTCAAGGCCTCTTATTACGAGCTCTGCACCAGTTAATTGTTCTTTTGTCATTTTTCTGTTTTATATCTCCAAAAAAAAGCCCCCCTTTTTGGGAGGCGCTCATCAAAGCAAAATGAGCGCTAATTAAGTAAAAGCACTAATTCTGAAATGACTACAATTAAATTTTTCATTTAGAATAACTATAGTAAAACCTTAAAAAAATGAAAGATATAAATGTTATAAATTTTTTTGAAGAAAATAATATAAATTTTTCTTCAAATTTTAATTTAGGAGTCACTAATTTACCTTCAAAATTAGATTTTGGAAAAGAAATTAACAATATAAAAAATAATCAACTTCATGCAAATATGAAGTTTACTTTTTCAAATCCCGAATATTCAGGATTGGGTGATAAATTTGACTGGGCAAAATCTGCAATTTTGATTACTTACAACTACAAAAACAAAACACAACCATCCATGCTAACCTCTCCCGGCTATGGTTTAATTGCTAGGTTTGCAGAAAAAGATTATTACTTACCTTTAAAAAACAAAATCAACGAAATTGAACATGTTTTTGAAAAATTAAATATTAAATTTAAATCATTTATTGATAATCCTAATCATTACGACAGAACTTTTTTTGTATCATCTGGCTTGGGGTGGCAAGGCAAAAGCACAATGATGTTAACACCAGGCTCAGGACCTTGGCAATTATTAGCTACTATTTATGTAGACCATACATTTGAAGAAAGCAAAAATACAAACTATTCCTGTGGTGAGTGCAATTTATGTCAGATATCATGTCCAACTGGAGCATTAAATAGTGAATACAAACTTGATTCAAACAAGTGTATATCTTACTGGCTTCAGTCACCAGAATTGATTCCATATAAAATGCGCGATGCAATAGGAAATAAGTTTTATGGATGTGACGACTGCCTTACCTCTTGTCCGCCTGGGCAAGAAAATAATAATGTAGTTATATTTAATAAAAACCAACAAGTTAACCTTGAAGCAATTATTAAAGAAGATAACGAGAAACTAAATGAAATGTTCTATTGGTTTTATATCCCAAAAAGAAATGCCGAATATCTTAAAAGAAACGCCATTATTGCACTTGGTAACAATCCTGATCAAAATACTTCGAGTTTTTTAGAAAAGATTTATCCAAAAAGTTCATCACACTTAAAAATATATATCATATGGGCGCTCTTTAAAATTGGTAATAATGATGTATGTCAAAACTTGATTTATTCTTATGACTCAGAAGAAAACAGTATTAAAGAAGAATATGAAAAATTAAAAAAAATGATTTCATTAGCTAAATAATCTATTCTTATTCTATGGCAAAAATATCTGATGACGTAACACAAGGTGTAAGTAAATCAGCTGCTCGTGCAATGCTTCGTGCGGTAGGTTTAAAGGATGATGATTTTAATAAATTTCAAGTAGGAATAGTCTCTGCAGGTAATGAAGTAACACCCTGTAATTTAACTGGACCAGAGTTATCTGAACATGCAAAAGTCGGTGTTAACGGTCCCGATTCTGCTGGATTAATTTTTTCAACTATTGCAGTTTCGGATGGAATATCTATGGGGCACGAGGGCATGAGAGCATCTCTTGTCTCGAGAGAAGTTATTGCGGATTCAGTAGAGCTTGTAATGCATGCAGAACGTTTTGATGGGATGGTAACAATAGCTGGTTGTGATAAGTCTTTACCTGGAATGCTGATGGCAGCTGGAAGAATAAATAGACCTGCAATATTTCTATATGGTGGAAGTAGCTTACCGGGCGTCTATAAAGGAAAAGATATATCAATTGTTGATGTTTTCGAAGGTATTGGGGCATATGAAAAAGGAATGATTACAAAAGAAGATTTATATGAAATAGAGTGTGCTGCATGTCCTGGTGTTGGATCATGTGCCGGGATGTTCACCGCTAACACAATGGCATCCGTTGGTGAGGCGATTGGAATGAGCTTACCTGGTACTGCTTCAATACCAGCCGAGGACAGCAGGCTTCGAGTTGCAGCTGAAGAATCAGGAAAACAACTAAATTATTTACTAAAAAATGACATCAAACCAAGAGACATTATGACAAAAGAGGCTTTCATCAATGCAATTACTACTGTATTAGCTTTAGGAGGAAGCACAAATGCTGTTCTTCATCTGCTTGCTATTGCACATGAATCAAAAATGTCACTAAGTTTGGAGACATTTGACGAACTAAGTAGAAATGTACCTCATCTTGCTGATATGAAACCGTTTGGGAAATTTCATATGGTTGACTTAGATAAAATCGGTGGAGTACCTGTTGTTTCAAAAATTTTATTAGAAAACGAACTTATAAATCCAGAATGCATGACTGTTACTGGTAAAACTGTTGGTGAAAATTTAGAAAATGTTGAAATTCCAAAAAATCAAGATGTAATAAGTTTTCCGGATAATCCTATTTCTAATGAAGGAGGAATAGCAGTTTTAAAAGGGAGTCTTTCCACAAAAGGCTCAGTCGTAAAGACTGCTGGAATAGAAATAAATAATTTCACGGGTCCTGCAAATGTATTTGACAGTGAACAAGACGCTCTGGATGCACTTTTTAATGGTGATATAGAAAAAGGACAAGTTGTTGTTATACGTAATGAGGGTCCTAAAGGAGGTCCTGGCATGAGGGAGATGCTACAAATAACAGCTGCTATAAAAGGTGCCGGTCTAGGCAAGGACGTATTGTTAATTACAGATGGAAGGTTTTCAGGGGGAACAACAGGTTTGTGTATTGGACATGTCGCTCCAGAGAGTTTTGATAGAGGCCCAATATCAATTTGTGAAGATGGAGATATTATTAGCCTTGATATTTCCAACAGAACCCTAAACCTTGACATAAGTGAAGAAGAAATGAATAAACGCTTTGGTTTATTAACCCTTCCTGAACCTCGGTATAAATCAGGAGTACTTCATAAATACTCTAAGCTAGTCAGTGGTTCAGACGCTGGAGCAGTTACAAATTAGATGAAATGATATTCATATCGGATGTCCACTATCAGATAGAGTATCTTAATTCTTTACCAGAGAATAAGGGACCTATTGTCATATTAGGGGATTTAATCAACTGGATTGATTACAGAGATGGTCAAGGAATTGCTATGGATGTTTTTGGAAAAGATAATGTTAAAAAATTGATCAATTTAAGAAAAGAACACAAATTTGATGAAAGAAAATCACTATGGAGAGAATTGTATAAAACTGATCCGGATAAAGTAGCAAAAAGAATGCAGAGTGCAATATATAAACAATACGAGGATGTATTTGATGTACTTAAAAAATATGAAGTTTGGTTTATTCCTGGAAATGTAGACGATGTCGATATTATGAATACTTACTTAAGTAGTTCGGTGAAGAACGTAGATGGTTTAATAGTTGAATATGATAATAAAAAAATTGGATTTGCTGGTGGTGGAGTCCCAACACCTATAAACGCAAGAGGAGAAATTGACGAAGACACGTTTTCAAAAAAACTGTCAAAGTTAAAAGATTCAAATATAATCTGCACGCATGCGCCTCCACTAGTTCGTGAGCTTGTAACTGACGTTGTTACAAATAAAATCGAACAAGGATGGACTAGTTTAAAAGATTTTATTGAGATATATCAACCAGAATATTCATTATTTGGAGATGTACATCAACCCCAAGCTTCATATTGGAGTTTAAATTCTACTCGTTGCATCAATGTAGGTTATTTTCGAGCAACTAATCAGTATTTAGAATTATCATCAATTTATATATGAATTGTTTATCTTTTGATGTGGGTGGTACAACTGTAAAATACGGTGTCATAGATGAGTCATATAAAATTTTAAAGAAAGATAAGATACCAACCCCAGAGAATGAAAATGATTTTATATATTCTTTATCTAATATTATTCAAGAAAATCTTTCCATTATTTCCAAAGTTTCAGTAGCAATGCCAGGATATGTAAATTCAGCTAACAATAAATACTTATATGGTCCACATTTAAAATATGATATTGATTTTTCAAAGTTATTAAATTTTACAGACTACAAATTTCATCTAGACAATGATGGAAATGTGGCTGCTTATTGTGAGTATTTTTTAAATTACAAAACCAAATATTCAAATTTAATAATGCTTACCTTTGGCACTGGAGTTGGTGGTGGAATAATATCTGAAGGTAGGTTATTAAGAGGAAGAGGAAACGCTGGAGAGATAGGACATATGCTTACATCAAATGACAGAGAAATTGAGGGAGATAGTGGAAAAAAAGGTAGTTTCGAGTCATCAGTTGCTGCATCTGTATGGACAAAAAAGTGTGAGGAGCTAACTCAGGAAAATCAAGATTCAGAACTTGCAAAAATATTTGCTACTAAAAATGTTGGTTCAGTACTATTTGACAATACACTTAACTTAACAAATTCTGAACAAGCTGCTCGAGATGAAATAATTCAAAATATATCAAATGGATTGTTAAGTTTATTTGAAATATTTGATAATGAAGCCTTTATTCTTGGCGGAACTATGTCGTCTGAACCTTTTGATTTAATTGAGCTTTTAGAGGGTGATATAAAGAGCAGATATAAATTTCCATCTAGAAATTTTCCTGAAATATTTATTGCTTCGCAAGGAGAAGATTCTGGCATAATTGGTGCTGCAGCACTTGCATTTAATGAAGAAAATTAACTCTGTTTTACTTCCTGGAGAATTTTTTAAAACTAGTTTTTTAGAAAAAATAGAAAAGTTAAAGTCCATAGAAGTCGATACGTTATATTTATTTGATCATGGAAAAAATCCTGCTGGAAACGATTTAGATGTTTACAAATTAATTGATGGAATTTACAAATTATATGATGTTATTAATGATCAAATTAGCTTGGGCGTATGTGTTTTAAACATTAATGCGAGACCATTTCAGGAATTGTTTGACAAATATATACACAAATTACTTGAAATTAAAAATCTTAAATTGGGTATTGGTACAGGCGATGATAAATTTGAAAAAAGACCTAACTTCTCAAATGATATTGAAAAAATTATAGATGAAATTCTAGATTCAAATAAGTTTAGACAAAACAATATCAGTCTATTTATTGGAGGAGACTCAGAAAAAAAACTTAAATTAATTAAAAAATATTCAATTGGAATTAACCAATGGATGGGCACTAAAAAATCATTTGAAGAAAAAGAATCAATATTTACTCAAATTGAGAATCCGAAAGGAAATTTGAGTTTATGTCAAAGAGCTGATAAGCCAAGTTTTTTTAATAGTGAATTAAACTACGAATACATATATGTATTAAAAGATTCAAATCGAGAGATTTTTTTTGAAACTATAGATAATATTTTTAGATGAATAAATACAGCAATGAATTAATAAATAATTTTCCTGAATATTTATTTAATGAAATTAATCAAAAAAAGATTGCTGCGCGTCATTCGGGAAAAGACATCATAGATCTGGGATATGGTAATCCTGATTTACCAACGCATGATAAAGTCGTAGAAAAATTGATTGAAACAGCTAAGCTCAAAAAAAATCATAAATATTCTGTATCAAAAGGAATATTTGGTTTAAGAGAAGCTATTGCTATTAAATATGAAAAAAATTATCAAGTTAATCTTGATGCGAATTCTAACGTTGTAAATACTATTGGTAGTAAAGAGGGGTTAACACACCTCTTAATGTCAGTCTTAAACCCTAGTGACAAGGTTGTAGTTCAAGATCCAAGCTACCCAATTCATCACTTTGCTCCGTTAATTGCAAGGGCTGAAACAATTAAAGTAAATTGTCTTGAAAAGTCAGCCTTTTTGACAGAATTAAATGACATCCTAAAGAAAACAAAAATTAAATTGTTATTAATATCTTTTCCTCATAATCCAACAACCCTTACAGTTGACCAAATTTTTTACGACAGTCTTGTTGAATTGGCAGAAAAATATAACTTTTTAATAGTTAATGATTTTGCTTACTCAGATATATATTTTGAGGGAAATAAACCTCCCTCACTTTTATCATCAGACAAGAATTTACAACATAGCGTTGAGTTATATTCTCTTACTAAGGGATATTCCATGGCTGGATGGAGAGTAGGATTTGCAGTGGGCAATGCAGATGCAGTTGCAGCAGTTACAAAGTTAAAATCTTACATAGATTATGGAACTTTTCAACCAATACAAATTGCATCTACCGTAGCTTTAAATGAATTAGACGAATATCCATTTGAATTATCAACTGTTTACAAAGAAAGAAGAGAATTAGTTGTTGAGCATTTAAAAGATTTAGAATTCATTGTTCAGGAATCTGACGCGACTATGTTTGTCTGGGCAAAACTTCCAGAAAAATTTCATAAAGATTCATTAAAATTTTCATTAGACATTTTAGAAAAATCAAATGTAGCACTTTCACCAGGAGTTGGTTTCGGAAAATTTGGTGAGGGCTATATTAGGATTGCTTTAGTAGAAAATAAACAAAGAATTAGACAAGCAATGAAAAATATTAAGGCAGCTCTCTAATGTATGACTTAAGATCAGATACTGTAACCAAACCATCAAAGAAGGTTTTAGAGAGTGCTTTAAATGCAGAGCTTGGTGATGATGAGTATATTGAAGATCCTACTGTAAATAATTTAGAGGATGAGTGCGCTAATCTTTTAGGTTTCGAGAAAGGATTATTTGTTACTTCTGGTCTAATGGGAAATCAGATTTCACTACTAATTCACAATGACCCCGGTACGGAAGTAATTACACCTCATGACTCACACATTAAAAATTACGAACATGGAGCTGCAGCTTTCTTATCTCGTGTACAATTTCGTGATGCTGAACATACAGATGGAGAGTTGAATTTAGAATATGTAGAAAAACTTATATTAAAGTCAAAAGTTCACAAACCAATAATTAAAACTGTTTCGATTGAAAACACTCATCTAGCATCTGGAGGTTCGATTGTACCTTTTGATTCAATAGAATCTTTAAGCAAGATTGTGAGGGAACATGGCCTGAAGCTCCATGTAGATGGTGCGAGAATATGGCATGCAATAGAAGAGGATAAAAATAATATGAATTACGGGGATTTCTGTGATAGTTTAACATTCTGCTTCTCAAAAGCTCTAGGAGCACCTATCGGATCTATGCTGCTTGGCTCTATGGAATTTATAACGGAGGCAAGGGAATATAGAAAAAAACTTGGAGGAGGAATGAGACAGGTTGGTGTAATTGCTTCAATGGCAAAAACCGCTTTGCAAGGTAGAGAAAGTATTCTTGAAGATCATGCAAAAGCAAAAAAAGTTTACGACTTCCTTAATGTAAATCTAAACAACGAAAAAATACAAAGCATTGTTTACAAAGGAACAAATATGATATTTTTGAATATTAAAAACCAAGAAGATCCGAATAAATTATTAGATATTTTTTATAACGAATCAATTAATGCGGGACTCATTGGAGAGAAATCAATTAGATTAGTGTTTCATAAAGATATACTACAAAATGACATTGATAAAATTTGTGAGAAATTGGTTCACTCTTCTTCCAAATTTTGATTCCATTCTGTTATTGATTTTTCAGATAAATTAACCAATATAAAAACACCAATTAAATTAAATACATTAATTACACCAACATAAGTTAAAACACTTGTTAAACAACTCCCTTCATCAGAGATAATGCAAAATGTATTTCCAAGAAGATAGCCGATATAACTAGATAATAAAATTACGGAAGTGTATATAAAAATCCGAGTCTTGTTGCTAAATCTCATAATTATATTAACTTTACCTTATTATGAATTTTCCTAACCCTTGGATTACGATTTTAAGTTTTGTATATATTTTTTTCAATGGGTTTATTTCTTTTCAACTTAGCAGAAAGATAGTTGATATATACTTAGAAAACTTTAATTCAAAATTTTTTAAATCATTAGAACCCATAGTCGGTAGTTTGGGATTCATTGGGTCTTTTGGTGGAGGACTGCTTATTTTATATTATTTTATTATAAGCATTACATAATATACTAACATCGACATACCTAGTATGTAGTAATTAATTTATTTTCTATAGATTGTAATTCACAATGAACAGGTCTTTTTTTTGTAAAATCTTTTTCTTCTAAGTAATAATAAGTAAAAGCTCGTATGGTGTCTTGATGAGAAACAAATAGAGTATTTTCATATTTCTCATAATCTAATTTAAATCTATCATGAACGTTTTTTAAGCTTTCTAATGTATTTTTTAAATTTAAAGGATTGTTGTTGTAATTATTAAAACTATCTGTAAGTTTTATCTCTTCTATTGTTTTACCAATCCATTCATATGGTCCGGACCATTCAATAATATTGTAAGACACATCTATATCTGTCTTAAGTTCTTCATTTACTATACTGGCTGTCTGTCTGGCTCTTAAAAGGGGGGATGTGATAATTTTTTCAATATTGAATAACTTTTTAATTTTTTTTGCTGCATCTTTGGCTTGCTTCTCACCCTTACTGCTTAGATAAAATCCTGGAAGGTTTGCATAAAATACATCTTTTTCATTTTGAACCTCACCATGTCTAAGAAATAAATTACCCATTAATTTAGACTAACTCATTTTTATATTAAGATTTAAATATGGGTTTGAATAAAGAAGAAGAAGAAATTTTAAAACAAATTGAACAAGAGTTAATGAAGGACGATCCTGGTTTAGCAAAAACAGTTGAAGACTCTACTCTTTCTAAATTTACAAGAAACAGAGCAGTTATTTCTTTTTTTGTGTTTGTTTTAGGACTATTGACAATGTTTAGTACTTATATAATTCAACCCGCAATAGCTATATTTGGATTTTCTGTAATGGCAGTTGCTGGATATGTATTTGTTGCAAATACAAGATCACTTTTAAAAGCTGAAAACGTAAAAGAGTGGAACATAAAACAAGTAATTAAAATTTTAAGAAACAAAGATAGCTCTAGACAAAAATAAAAAATTTAATTAAATTAAATATACATCATTTTTTTTAGGAGTAAGGTTTGAAGAAAAATGCTTTTACATCGAAGCAAGCATGCTATCTTTCTGGATGCACATCTCATCAATTAAGATACTGGGACAAAGTAAATTTAGTATCTCCATCAGTACAATCTTCTGATGGAAAACCTGGAGTTCCTAAATTTTATTCGTTTAGAGACATTGTTGCTTTGAGGGTTATAAAGACATTACTTGATAATGGTATGAGTATTCAAAGAGTTAGAAGGGCTTGGAAATATTTAACTAAAAATGGTGACCTTACAAAACATTTATCAGAAGTAAAACTTAAGTCTGATGGTCAGACAATTTACTCTGTTGAAGACAATGAAGTTTTTGACGCTTTGAAAAATGGACAACTTACATTTTTTGAAACAATTGATACTGTAACTCAAGAAGTTAAAGAAGATGTTTCCAAATTTGAGTTAGATAAAGAAAGATTTTTAAATTTATTGACTAAAGTGGAAGATGATGTACTTAGTCAAGAACTTCAAGCATAGAAATCAAAACAGCTTAGATTTACCATGAACCTATCAAGTCATAGGACGTTAATTTTAAATTCTACATTCCAACCTCTTTCTGTTGTTTCGTTTAAAAGGGCAATTTCGTTAATGCATAATAAGAAAATAAATGCTATAAAAAATTCTGAAATTATTTTACATTCTGAAAAAGAAGAATTTTTTGTTCCAAAAGTTGGAATTTTAACTTATTTTGTAAAAGCTCCTTTTGCTAGGAGAGTAGCTCTAAATCGTGAAAATATATTTATTAGAGATTTTTTTACATGTCAATATTGTGGTAAATCTGCAGAGTCGGTTGATCATATTATTCCTCGTTCCAAAGGTGGTCTACATGAGTGGTCAAATGTTGTTGCATGTTGCAAAAAGTGTAATTTAATAAAAGCCGATAAGCTTCTACATCAAACACATTTAAATCTTAAAAATCCTCCATCTAATCCAAAAGACAATTTTTGGATTAAGACTATTGTTGGTAGCAATCCAGATCCTTCTTGGGAAGAATACCTTATTTCAGCATAAAAAATTTTTTTCAAAAAGTGTTGCAGAGTGTCATAAAGTGTCATATAATGTGTAAAAGTGGTTCAAGGCACGAAAGGCGGATAAAGTGTTCCTTGGTGAGTTTCAACATACAATGGACTCTAAAGGTAGAGTAGTTATACCTTCAAAGTTCAGAGAAGAGCTTCAACAGGGCTGTGTAATCACCAAGGGACAAGATAATTGTCTTCAAATATTAACAAAAGACAATTGGGAAAATGAAGCCTCAAAAATGGCGTCGCTCCCTTCTACAGATCGAACATCTAGACAATTAAGAAGAGCTTTGTTTAGTGGCGCTGTAGATGTAAAAATTGATTCTGCTGGAAGAGTGCAGGTACCTGAAAATCTACGTGCATATAGCGGTATAGACATCAACGAAGAAGTGACCGTTACTGGATCAGGCCCAGTAGTTGAAGTTTGGTCAACAAGAAGTTGGAAGAAAATCCAAAATGAAGCAGACCAAGCATTTGCAAATATTAATGAAGTGAAAGGATAGGTTCATAGCCAGCTCTCTAGACAACTAAATTGGAACACCCTTACTCCGCCCAACTTTCCAATTGGTGCCAGTTCTAGAGAGCTGGGTATGAATACAAACAGGGCAGAGTATTTGACACACGATGGGGTAATGACTTCAGAAATATCTGATTTGCTCATTGATGTACCAGATGGAATATTTATAGATGCAACATATGGATACGGATCCCATTTTAAGTACTTCCAAAAAAATCATAATAATCTAGATTTTTTAGCACTGGATCGAGATTTAGAAGCGGTTAACAATTCTCCAGACTCACATGATGTTCAACATTACAGTTTTTCGAAAATTAAAAAATATTTAGAAAATAATAATATTGAGTCAATAAGTGGTGTTTTTTACGACTTTGGACTTTCATCACATCAAATTGACTCTCCGCATCGTGGGTTTTCATTCCAACATGATTCAATTCTTGATATGAGAATGGATGTTTCTCAAGAGCTATCTGCTAAAGAAGTTATAAACGATTATGGATATGAAGAATTATTAAAAATATTTTATGAATATGGAGAAGAGAGTAATTCAAAAAAAATAGCTGAAACAATTATTAATAATAGACCTATTCAAACAACAAACGAGTTAGTAAGTGTTGTTGAATCATCCCTGCCGCGCCAAAATCCAAAATTTACTAAAAGCACTGTAAGAAAAATATTTCAAGCTGTAAGGATTGAAGTAAATAATGAAATTAGTGAAATAATTGAATCTTTAGAAACTGCAAAAAATTTTATTAAATCAAATGGCATTATGATTTTTCTTTCGTATCACTCAATTGAAGATCGAACAGTAAAGCAATTTGTAGACAAAGAAACAAAAGGGTGTATATGCGATCCTAAACTCGCAATATGTATCTGTGAAAATGTCCCACTATTCAAACTAGGAAAATATAAAAAAAGAACGCCTTCAGATAATGAAATTAAAAAAAACCCTAGATCAAAATCTGCGGTTCTTAGATTCATGGTGAAAATATGAAGCTTAAAAATTTTCTATTAATAATTGTAATTTCAATTTTCTCTTCACTTATTTGGAATTTGTATACAAACATAAAAATAAATGAATTGTCAACCAACTTGTCAATAGTAAATCAAGACATTATTGAATTGGAAATTCTTAAAGACCAAACGTTTAATTTATATCAAGAGAAATATTCTATTGAAAATATTGAAAAAATTTCAGACTCACTAAATTTTAAAAAACTCGATATTTACATTGTTAACAAGGATCTTTCATCACCTTACAAAATTGATTCAGAGTTAGTTGAAATTGAAATTCTTGGGACTTTAGGAAAATGAATTACAACCAAATTAAGAACTGGAGTTTATTTATTGTTATTTTCAGCAGTTTTACAATTTTTAGTGGTTTATTTCTAAAAAATGTTTACGATTTACAATTTACAAACTCCGAATATTTTCAAGAGCAAGCATTGTCTTACCGTATAAAGTCAGAAACTCTTAAAGCTAAGAGGGGGAGTATATATGATAAAAATCTTCAACCAATAGCAACAAGCACACAATCATTCAACATTGGAATATATCCAGATAAAATAGAAAACATCAAAGAGGTTTCCACACTTTTGTCTCCATTGCTTGAAAAAGATAGCACTGAAATTGCTAATAAAATACTGAATTCCTCTAGGTTTTTTTATCTTGATAGAAATATTGAATATAAAAAAGGTGAGGAAATAAAAAGTTGGAGTTTAGATGGTGTAATGGTAGAACCATCAAGTAGAAGGATTATCCATACTCCATCCATAAGAAAAATTATTGGATTTGTTGATACAGACAATTATGGGATTGAGGGTTTAGAGCTTTATTTTAATAGCACACTAGAAGGTACTGATGGAAAAATTAGTTATGAAGCAGCGCCAAATGGAAGCATTATTCCACAAGCAAATATTCAAACTACTCAACCAATTCATGGTGAAGACCTGATATTAACTCTTGACTCTGAACTTCAATATTTAGCTACAAACTTATGTAAAGAAGCACTAATAAACACAGAAGCGTTCAATTGTTCGGTTGTTTTTGCAAATGCTAATACTGGAGAAGTATTAATTTCTGCTGAAGAGAAAGGAGATAAAGAATCAATAAATATTGACTTAATTAGCACAAGGGCACAATATGAACCAGGATCATCATTAAAAATATTTTCTATAGGACTGGCTTTAGAACAAGGTTTATTAGACGAAAAAACAGAATACTATGTTGAAGACACTATTGAGTTAATTGAAAACTCATGTCAAGAAGATTTCAAAGGTTATAAAGGGTGCTATAAAGACTTTCTTAAACATGAACCCTACAACCTTTCAGTAAAAGAAATAATTGAAAGATCTTCAAATGTTGGAACAATTATTGCCACAAAAGATTTAAATATTAATGACTTAGAAGGGTTTCTTTCAAAATTTGGATTTTCAAAAAGAACTGGGATAGAGCTGTCTGGTGAGTCTAAAGGAAGTTTTGATCCAAATAAAACATGTACAACATGCCTTAGTTCATTGTCTATAGGATATTCAATAAATGTTACTCAAATGCAAATGGTAAAAGCCTACAGCATTATTGCAAATGGCGGTAAAAATGTTGATTTAACATTAATTAAAACTCCGTATTCTAATTATTCGCCAAACCAAGTAATTGACTCTAACTCATCAGAGAGATTAAAAAATTTACTAATAAATGTAGTAGAAGGAGAAAATGGAACTGGACGCTCAATCTTTATGGAAAATTATACAATTGGTGGTAAAACTGGAACAAGCAGATCACATATAGAGGGAGTGGGATATTCAGATTATAGATTCAATACTTCTTTTACAGGTTTTATAGAAACAAATGAAGGACCAATTGTTGGATCTGTTATCTTATGGGGAGCTTCGGTTTCTCCTTATACTGAATATGTAACTGGTGGATCAACAGCCGCTCCAATATTCAAAAAAATTGTAAGCTATTTAGTACCAGGAGAATAAATTTGAAAAATCTAAATTTAGATTACTTAAAAGGTTTGGATATAGATTATTCAAAAGTTGTAAACCATACATTTGATGTAGTTGAAGGCTCTATATTGTGCATAAATCATGACGATAATAATAAATTAAATGAATATATTTCTTCATCTTTAAATGAAAATCCGAAGTTTGTAATTACAAGTAATAAGTGCGATATTCAAGACGAAAAAGTTTTAATATTTGAAGATTATGAGAATGTATTTAATTATATTCTTGAAAGGATAAGTCCAAATTATAAAAGACTTAATTATTTTGGAATAACTGGAACTAATGGAAAAACCACAACAGCTTTTTATTTGAATCAACTTATTGGTTCAGATAATTTATTCATTGGAACTATTGATGAGAAAGAAAAATATTCATTCACTAATGAGAAAATTCTTACTACCCCAAAATTATTTAATGTTGTAAAATTAATCTCGCTTCAACAGGAGAATATTAGTTCAGTGTCGCTTGAAGTTTCTTCGCATGCTCTTGATCAAAACAGACTAGGGGATTTAAAATTTCTTGTATCTGGGTTTACTAATTTGAGCCAAGATCATTTAGATTATCATGGTTCAATTGAAAATTATTTGAACTCTAAAGCAAAATTATTTCAACAAGGAGTGTCTGAAAAATTTGTATACATTGATTCTCCGGAAAGCACTCAAATTGTAAGCGCTTCGAATATCGAATCATTTAGCATTGGTACAAATGATTACAATGATGTTAGATATAAAGAAATAGATGAACAAATATTAAAATTCACAATAGACAGTAATCGAGTTGAGTGTCAGATTAATTTATCAGGCCCAAAATTTATTGAAAATTTTTTATTAGCTTTTTCTATGGCTTATTACTCGAATTTATTTGAACTGGAAGATTTGATACATAAAAGTCAATATGTTGTAAATCCACCTGGAAGGTTTGAAACAATAAATCGAAACAATAAAACTGTAATAATAGATTATGCACATACTCCTGGTGCGATAAAAGAGGCAATTAAATACGCTCAAATCAAGTATGAAAAAGTAAATGTAATATTAGGTGCTGGAGGTGATAGAGACAAAGGCAAGAGGATGAAAATGGGAGAAGCTTCCTCAAATGCTGACTACGTTATCATCACAAATGATAATCCCAGAAATGAAGACCCTTTAGAAATATCTAAAAATATACTTGAAGGTATTCCACTAAATAAAAGTTCAGATGTAATCCTAGATAGAAAAGAAGCAATACATAAAGGAGTACAATTATTAAAAGAGAATGAAGTTTTATTAGTATTAGGTAAAGGACATGAGAAATATCAGGAAATCGATAATAAATTCATACCTTTTGACGACGTTCAAATTACTAAAGAAATTATGGAGTTAGAAAATTGATTGGAATAATTGTATCTGGTGGCATTAGTTTTCTTGTAGTAATTTTTTCTACATTGATTGGTGTTAATTTTTTCAGATCTAGAAATATAGGACAAGAAATTCAAGAAGAGGTAAATTTTCACGATCACAAAAAAGGAACTCCAACAATGGGAGGATTATTTATCGTTTTCGGCACTATTGCTGGCTACTCATTATCTCATATAAATTTTTGGACTATTGGAGAAGGATTTAAAGTTGAATTAACTTCTATGAATTTGAATGTTATTTTACTTTTTGTACTGGCCTTTCTTATGGCAATGGTAGGTTTTATAGACGATTATTTAAAGGTTAAAGCTGGAAGAAATTTAGGATTAAAACCTACACAAAAATTTGCTTTACAATTTTTGATTGGTTGTATTAGTGCTTATTATTTTATATTTTTAAATTATGATTCAAACTTCTACTTTTTTAGCGGCTTAGGTTTTGATATAGGCATTGTTAAATGGTTGATAATTATATTTTTTATTATAGGTATTACAAATTCGGTGAATTTTACAGATGGTTTGGATGGATTGGTTGCCGGAAGTAGCGCAATTAGTTTTGGAGGGATTTTAATTATCTCTTTTTGGATTTATCGTCATCCAGCGTATTATTCCAATTTTATAGGTGATGATTTCCTAACTGTTGAACTTTCGCTATTAATTTCTGCTGTAGCTGGTGCTTGTTTAGGTTTTTTATGGTGGAATACCAATCCTGCAAAAATTATAATGGGAGATGTAGGGTCGCATTTCTTAGGTTCTCTATTCCCATTAATATTATTTGCTCTGGGTGCAGATGGATTAATATTTTTCTTTTGTTTTCTTTTTATTCTTGAAGGAGTTTCTGTAGTTGTACAAATACTTTCATTCAAATATAGACAAAAAAGAGTTTTCAAAATGGCACCAATTCATCATCATTTTGAAATGAGTAATTGGGCTGAAACCACAATTATTGTGAGGTTTTGGATAATTAATGGTATTGCTGTAGTTATTGGCCTGGGTTTGTTCTATGCAGATTATGTATTATTTGGTCAATGAAGTCTTCACTGATACTTGGATACGGCTCAACAGGACAAGATATTGAACAATATTTAATTTCTCAAAACAAAAACTATTTAATACACGACGATTTAAAAAATATCGATAAAAAATATAAATTTAATACAGAAAACATTAACAATATAGAAACTATTTTTGTATCTCCTGGTGTAAAAAAAGATCATGAAATTCTAAGAATGGCATCATCCAGTGGAATTAAAATTATGACAGACATTGAGTTATTCAGTGAAATAAACAATGTAAAACTTATAGGTGTCACAGGTACTAATGGCAAAACGTCTTTTGTTACATTATTAGACAGGATTTTAAATAAATATGATATTAAAAGTAAACCAGCTGGAAACATAGGAAATTCACCATTAAATTTAATCTCAGACTCGAATGATTTAGATTATTTGATTTTAGAACTTTCAAGTTTTCAGCTGACTCATATCAACAAAATTGAACTTGAAATGGCTGTTGTTTTAAATATCTATCAAGACCATATTGATTGGCATGAAACTTTTGAACAGTATGTATTTTCTAAATTAAAAATATTTAATTTTACAACTAATCAAGAAAATAATTTTTTAGGACCTGTTGATAGTCAAGTCAAGACAGAAGGAATATTGTCTAAAAATGTTAAAAATTTTAATGAGGAAAAATTCAATTTAGATAATTACTTTGATGATTTTGTATCTATTTTTATAGATGTTTGTAATGAATTTTCTATAACCAAAGAAGAAGTTTTAAATTTTTTAACTTCACAGTCATCTGTAGAACATAGATTTGAACATTTTCATACTAAAAATGGAGTTAAGTTCATAAATGATTCAAAGTCAACAAATTTAGAATCAGTTAATAAGGCATCTTACAAAGTTAAAAATTGCCTGCTTATAATGCACGGACTTTTAAAGGGAATAGATATTAAAAGATTATCTCTTTCAAATGAAATAAAAGAAATTATGGTACCTAAAAATTCTGAATTTGATATCAATAGTGATAATTTCTTAGTTGTTGAATATGAAGATTTTGAAGATTTAAAAAAATATATAAAAAATAATTATAAAAATTTTGATACTGTTCTTTTTTCATGCGGCGGATCAAGTTTCAGTAATTTTAAGAATTATATGGAAAGAGGAGAATATTTTAAGGATTTGATTGTAGGTGAAATTATTTGAAAGTCGATTCATTAAATTTCATTAAAAGACTAAATATATTTTCTGTGCTGTTTTTAATTTCTTTTGGAATATTACTGAATGTTTCTGCTTCATCAGTTGAAGGTTTAAATCTTTATGGTGATAATTTTTATTTCATAAAGCGTCATTTAACTGCGATAATACTCGGTGCAATAATTTTTAATATTTTAAAAAATTTAAATATTAGCTTCATTGAAAAATTCTCTTCTATTTCAATGGTATTTATTACTACCACACTATTTTTAGTTTTAACTTATGGAATAGTAGTAGGAGGTAGTAGACGATGGATAGATCTTGGGATTGTTAATTTTCAACCAAGTGAGCTCGCAAAACCTTTAATTATATTGTGGGTTGCTAAACAAATATCAAATGACATAACAGAAGATACTGATCTCAAAAAGTTTGTAAGATCTATCTTTTTACCACTACTATGTGCTTTCTTAATCTTACTGGAACCAGATTATGGTACTTTTGCTTCAATCTGTTTTATTTTGTTTTCACAAATATTTTTTTCAAAAATTAAAATTATTTACCCATCACTAACTATTATTGCATCTATTTTGCCACTATATTTTGTAGCAACTTCGAGTGAATACCGTTTAAGTAGGATAGAAACCTGGCTTTCTAGAAAGTGTGATTTGGGTATAGATTTGTTAGGGGACTGCTTTCAACTTAATCAAAGCAGAATTGCTATTAGTTCTGGGGGTCTTTTTGGTCTTGGCCCTGGTACATCTAGAGCTAGATGGGGATCATTGCCAAACTCATACTCTGATTTTATATCATCAATAATTGGCGAAGAGTATGGATTTTTTGGTTTATTTTTATTGGTCTTAGCTTTCTTTATATTAATATCAACGACTTTTCTTATAGCAATTAGAGAAAAAAATGAAATTAAAAAACTAATTTCTGTTGGTTTTGGCAGTTGGATATTTTTTCAAACAGTTATAAATCTTGGAGGTGCAGTTGGTATTGTGCCAATTACAGGAATTGTTCTTCCATTTGTTTCTTATGGATCAAGCGCTATGATTTCGATTTTTATAGCATTAGGTATTATGTATTCAAGAGATTATGAATAAGAGAGTATGTTTTTTTTGTGTTGGAACTGGAGGACATGTATTACCAGTACGAAACCTTATTAAAGAATTAAAAGAATTAGGAATTAATAATCAAGATATATTTGTTATTTGTGACAATCGGGGAAGACAATATCTAGACAATTTAGATGTAAGCATTCATACTCCTGAAATATTCGCTTCAAAGAAAGGAGTAGTGGGATATATATTTAATATTTTTACAATATCAAGATCTATTAGAGAGGTAACCAAAATTCTTAAAGATCAGAATATATCAGTAGTACTTACAACAGGGGCATACATTGCTCCAGTAGCTGCAATTGTCTCAAAAATTTTGAAAGCTAAATTTTTTATTCAAGAACAAAATATTTATGCAGGCTTAGGAAATAAGATGAGTGCGATATTTGCAAAAACAATATTTACATCATTTGAAAACACTCAAAATATAAATAAAAGTAAATTAAAACATACTGGACCAGTAGTAAACACAACACTAGAAAGAAAATATATTGAACCATTAGGGGTACAAACGATTGGTTTTGTTGGAGGAAGTCAAGGGTCTGAAGAAATAAATGACTATGTTGAACAGTTTCTTAATAGCGAAGCCTCATCGGAGTTTAATGTTCTACATATAACAGGGAAAGCTAAGAATACTAATAAATTAGAACTTCAAAATTATAAAAGTTATGAATTTTTAAATGACATGGATGATTTTTACAAAAATATAGATATATTAGTAGGTCGTGCAGGAGGGGGTTCTCTTGAGGCTGCTTATTTAGGCATTCCACAAATAGTAGTACCATACAAGCATGGCACCACATCGTCTCACCAAGATTTGAATGCAAGGTATTTAGAAAATAATAAGTTTGGATTTAAAGTGAATTCATTTGATGAGTTGTTAAGCAAAGTTTCAGAAATTTCAGTAAAAATTAAATCTAATAATTTAGATATACCAAAGATAGTGATTGGAAATCAATCTATAGCTGAGGAGATTTATGAGTATATCAATTAATACTTTTAAATCATGTTACATAGTTGGTATTGGTGGTTCTGGCATGAGCTCTATTGCAAAATATTTATTTCAAAAGGGTTTAGAAGTATCAGGATATGATCAAAGAAGTTCTTATGTTACTAATCTTTTAAATAACGATGGTATAAAAGTAGATTTTGACATCTCTAATGCTACTTACAGCAGCGAAACATTATATATTGTTTCATCAGCAATAAATATAGAATCTACTTTCTTAAGTGATTTTGTAAAACAATCCAATGTTTTAACAAGGCCAGATTTTTTAAAATTATTATCTGCATCTGTTGACGTAATAGGAATAACGGGAACACATGGTAAAACATCTACAACGGCCTTACTTGCGCATATGTTTAAATTTAATGACATCGATATATCGTATATATACGGTGGTGTTACCTCATTTAATGGGATAGGTGGCCATTATGGTGATAAAAATCTTCCCTTAATACTAGAGACTGATGAAGCATTCAATACTTTTAAAGATATTCAAATTAAAAACTTACTCGTAACAAATATAGATCATGATCATATTGATTATTTTGGATCTTTTGAAAATTTAGTAAAAGCTTTTAAGCATGTTATTTCAAACGTAGAAGGTAAATGCGTAATTAATGTTGATGATGATCAATTATCTAAATTAATAAGATCAGAAGATATTTCTTACTCATCTTCTAAAGATTCTAATTACAAATTAAATTCATATTCAAGCTTTCTGTTGGAGGGAAAAAAATTCAAAATTAATACAAAGTTAATAGGAGATCATTTTATTTCAAATATCGTTGGAGCAATTGCTTTAGCAAATTTGAACGGATTATCAATAGAACAAAGCTTGAATGCTATTGAACATTTTACTGGAGTAAAAAGAAGAACCGAGTTCATTGGAGAATTTAATGGTATAAATTTTTATGATGATTATGGGCATCATCCAACTGAAATCAAGGCAACTACCAAAGCTTTAAAGGCACATACACAAGGAAAATTAATAGTAGTGTTTCAACCACATAGGTACACAAGAACTAGAGATAATTTTAATGATTTGAGTAATTCTTTTGAATACTCGGATTTGACTCTTATTACAGACATATATTCAGCAGGAGAAAAGCCAATTCCAGGAGTTTCTAGTCTTATGTTTGAAAGTGAAAAGATCAAATATGTAAAATCGCCTAGGATGGTGCCTCCTTATTTGAAGAACAACATTTCTCCAGGAGATACAGTACTAACTATTGGAGCTGGAGATATTACTCTTTTAGGTCCTCAGATATTAAAATATTTAAATGAAAACTAGTAGCGTAAATCTTTCATCGGTAACTACATATAGATTTGGTGGTCTGTGTAAAAACTTCATCACTATAGATAATGTAGATAATTTTTCCAAGATATCTAAAGAAATAAATAGTAACAACACATTCGTTCTTGGAAAAGGATCGAATATTGCATTTTCTGACAGCGAATTTAGAGGTTATGTTTTACAAACAGATTTTAATTTTATAAATTTACTTAACGATGAGAACACATTAGAAGTTGGCTCTAGTGTGTATCTACCTGATTTGTCGAGGTATTTAAAAAAGGAAAGTTTAGAAGGGGGAGAGTTTTTACTAGGTATCCCAGGCTCTATTGGAGGAGCGTTAAAAATGAATGCTGGAGCATATGGATATGAAATCGGAAGAAATGTTGTAGAGGTCAATTGTTATGACTTAGATCAAAAACAGCTTGTTAAATTAGATCCTAAGTCAATAAATTACAGTTATAGAAAATCTAGCAACCTTAACAACAAAGTTATATTGTCAGCAATTTTAAAATTTGAAAAAGGAAATTCTAAAGAAATATCAGAGAAAATGTCTGAATTCAATAAAAATAGAAAAAAAAGCCAACCTCCAGGCATATACAACGCTGGAAGTGTGTTTAAAAATACTGAAGAGTATTTTGCAGGGGAGTTAATTGAAAAAGCAGGCTTAAAAGGATATTCGATTAACAATGTAAGCGTTAGTAGCAAACATGCTAACTTTTTTATCGCAAAGAAGGGAGCAAAGGCATTGTCTTTATACAAATTGGTACAGCATGTAAAAGAAAAGGTTAATGATAAATACGGAGTTATGCTCGAAGAAGAAATTCAGTTTATTGGTGAGTTTAACTAAATGGAAATCGATTTTAATGAACAAGAGAAAGTATCTTTTCGATCATTTCTAATATTTAGTCTTTTTTTATTAATAATTTTAAATACTGGCTTTACCTTGAACTCTGCTTATTTTAGAGTAAGCAAAGTTGAAGTGCTCGGTAATAACGAGATATTTGATGAAGCTGATTTAATTAAACCGGCTTTAGGTCAATCCATTTGGTTAGTTAGTAGTGATACTTTTTCCGATAATTTACTGCAGATACCAACAATTGAAAGCGTCATTATTTCAAAAGAATATCCAAATAAAATAACAATAGAATTGAACGAATATGACAAGATAATGAGTATTACTGATTTAAGAAGCTCTGTACCTAAAAAAAGTACCCTTTATAAAAATATGATAGAAATTGAATCAGATGAAATATTTCTTATACCTTCTCTTACCATAACTAACGGTCCTGTGCCTACAGGATTTAATGGGGAAATGGTGTCACTTATAATGACACTTGAAAGTTACAGTCTTGACGTTAACTCTTTCAAATTCACCTATGACGGGGATTTCTTCATCGGGGAGTATCGGTCTACCCTTATTGACTTTGGAAAACCATTAGATCTTGGAAGCAAGGCTTCCGCACTAGGGTCTCTCATCGAAAACTCAGATTGTCTGGGAGAAATACGTTTTATTAGTAAAGAAGATATAATTGCGAACTGTTCATAAATCTATATCTAAACTATAGATATAGATAAAATTTGAAAAATATATTGTTTTTAGTTATCACCAATGATATTGTTTATTTATTGAATGGAGATTAAAACATGGCAACTAAAAGAACTACAAAAGAAAAAGGAGTCAATTTAAATATGAGACCTAGGAATTACACAGCTGTTATTAAAGTTGTTGGTGTTGGCGGCGGTGGAACAAATGCTGTTAACAGAATGATAAAAATGGGCATTAAAGGTGTAGATTTTGTTGCAGCTAATACTGATGCACAGAGCCTTTTAGGGTCCAAAGCTGATTTAAAACTTGATTTAGGTAGAAAAACAACTCGTGGACTTGGTGCAGGTGCAAATCCTGAAGTCGGAAGACAAGCTGCAATTGATTCACGAGAACTTATTGAAGAAGCTTTAAAAGGGTCTGATATGGTTTTCATAACTGCTGGAGAAGGTGGAGGTACTGGAACTGGTGCATCACCAATTATTGCAGAAATTGCACATGAGCTGGGTGCACTTACAGTAGGAGTAGTAACTAGACCTTTTGGATTTGAAGGTAGAAGAAGATCTGTTCAAGCAGAAGAAGGAGTTCAAGCATTAAGAGATGTATTAGACACTCTTATTGTGATTCCCAATGACAGACTTTTACAAATTTCAGATAAAGACATTAAAGCAAGTGAAGCTTATCTTAAGTCAGATGAAATATTATCTAACGGCGTTAAGGGGATTTCAGGATTAATCACTCAACCAGGAGTAATTAATGTTGACTTTGCAGATGTAAAAACAATTCTAAAAGATGCAGGAAATGCTGTTTTAGGTATTGGTAGATCAACAGGAGAACAAAGAGCTCCAAATGCTGCTCAGGCTGCAATTTCTTCACCATTATTAGAAGCAACAATGGATGGTGCAGAGGGAGTACTTATAACAATAACTGGTTCAGAAGACTTGAAACTTCAAGAAATAAATGAAGCTGCAAGAGTAATTACAGAAAAAGCCGATGATAATGCTGAAATTATCTTTGGACATACAATTGATGAAACTCTTGGAGATGCTGTAGAGGTAACTGTTGTAGCAGCAGGTTTTGGTCCTAGACCAAACAGAAGAGTTAAAGAGTCAAGTGAATTTGAGAATAATGGAGGTGACGGTCTTCCTGATTTTATTAAAGGATGATCGAATCAAAATTAATTCCCAAGGCTTTATTTTCAGACAAGAGTGTTAAGTCTGTAAATAATTTAAAAGACTATGCAGGTATCGAATACATTGCGTCAATGAATCAGACTCACTCCGACATAGTCACTTTTGTGAAATCATCTGCAGTATATGATTCTGATGGAATTTATACAGAAGAGCCAAAGTTAGGATTAGTCGTTCAAACTGCTGACTGTATGCCAATTCTATTAAGTGATAAAAAAAGAATAGGTGCTATTCATTCTGGGTGGAGAGGTCTAAAGAACAATATATTAGAAAAAGCAATCAAAAAATTTGATGTAAATGAATTATCAATTTCTATTGGCCCACATGCACAGTCATGTTGCTATGAAGTTAAAGAGGATGTCAAAAAATATTTTAATGACTATACCGAACTACGAGATGGGATGTTCTTTTTAAATATGTCAAAAGCCTTGAAAGATTTATCAGAAAAAGAAGGCTTTCAAGTTGAAGTATCGTCAATATGTACAATTTGCAACAGTTCTTACAATTCTTATAGAGAAAATAAAACTTCTTCAAGACAATTTGGTGTTATATGGAAATAAGTAACTTAGAATTAATTAATTCAAAAGTTGTGTCTTATGGTGCAAAACTTTTACCAGTAGTAAAAAACAGGACAAACGAAGAAATAAAATTTTTGTACGAATTTGGATTTAGAGAATTTGGCGAAAATAGATTAACTGACTTTAATTTGCACAAAACAGTTTATAAAGATGTTGATTATCATTTTATTGCTCCAATACAATCCAGAAAACTTAAAGAAATTGTTAAAAACTTTAAATACATACATACAATTTCACGAGAAAAAGAAATCGATATATCAGAAAAATTAGATATTGACTGTAATTACTTAATTCAAGTAAATATAGACAACGATCCAAAAAAAAGCGGAGTGACTAAAAATCAAGTCTTTAAATTTTATGAATATTGCATAGAGAAAAAAATTACTGTAGTTGGTTTGATGACAATCCCTGATATAAATTCTGACCCAAAGACTATTTTTTCAGAAATGCACCATATAAATGAAAAATTAATTATGGATTACAGTTACAAAGGTGAACTCTCAATGGGCATGTCTAATGATTACGAAGTAGCACTTGATTACGGTGCTACAATAGTTCGTATAGGAACTAAACTATTTACATAATGTTAGAAAAATTTCTCATCTCAATTGGATTAAAGCAGCCTGAGTCTGTAGAGGAAGTTATGTCAACTCAACAAACTACTGTTAGGCCATCCGGAGAAAATAGATTTATTGATGACGAAAATATTGGAGACATTAGGGTTCATTCACCTAAAGATGAAGTAGAAATTAAAGCTTTAAGATCATTTTCTGAAATTCATAATTTAGGAATTGCTATAAAAGACGAATTTATAGTTGCAATGGATATAAGAGATATACCTGACCAACAAGAGAGAAGAAGAATTTTAGATTTTGTAACAGGAATGGCTTTTATGAGCAATTCAACTATAAGATCAATAAATCGTGATGGTGTTTTTTTGATACTGCCATCAAACTCTTCATTGAGTTCTACAGAAAGAGAAAGACTCCAAGATTTAGGTTTGTATAAAATAAATGTGTAGTGTTACATATTTATTATTTCGATTATTTTACTACTCCCTCTTTGCATGGATAATTCTAAGTTGGATACAGGTACCTTATGACCATCCTATTGGACAAGTAAAAAGTGTGTTAGATAGATACTTTGAGAGAATACTTGCTCCAATTAGATCTAGAATTCCAGCACTACGAATAGGTATGGCAGGTATTGATTTATCACCACTAATCCTTATTGTTGGATTTAATTTTGTTCAACCGTATATCTTAAGAGTTGTTTGTTGATTTTTCTATAAAAATATCTAAAAATCTATCATAAACTTTGTTTACGGAAGACTCTTTCTTAGTAATCAAGTCTAAAGTAAGTGTTTCATTTGTAATATATTTTGAAAAATTAGTTATAGTTTCGTGAACAAACTCGTCTTCAGATGAAATAGTTAACTTTATTCTGTCTGTGACATCAAGTCCTTGATTTTTTCTTTCTTTTTGGATATAAGAAACTAGTTCGCGTGAGAGCCTTTCCATTAGTAAAGACTCACTTAGTTCAGTATCTAGTAATAAACTAAAATTCTCAACTATATCTAATTCCTCAATATCTTTCTTTTTCTTTAACTTAATATCAATATCTTCAACATTTACATTTAAATTGTCTATGACAATAGATGTTTGATCCAGTAAAGATCTTTTTTGATCTTCGGTAATATTGGAGAGATATTTTGATACTTTATTTATGTCTTTACCCAAAGTTGGCCCAAGAGCTTCAAAATTCGGTTTAAATTCGTAATCAATCCAATCTTCAACATTTTCATCAATTTTAATTTCTTTTACATTAACCTCATTCATTATTAGGTTTCTAATAATGTTCAATTGACTACTTATATTTTTATTATTTGAAATGACAGTCACAGAGTTTAAAGGTTGCTTATTTGGAAGCTTTAATTTGACTCTTAAATTTCTGACACTTTTAATAATTTTCTTAGCAAGAACAACACTTTCTTCTAAATCTTTATCAATCAACTTAGGATTTGATTCAGGATAATCACAATAATGTATACTCGTTTTTTCTTCATCTATTAAACCCTGATATATTTTTTCACAAATAAATGGAAGAACAGGAGCCATAGCTTTATTAAATTCGAGTAGTACTTCATGTAAAGTTTTGAAAGCATTTATTTTATCAATATCATCAATACCTTTTTCTTTCCAAAATCTTTTTCTATTAGAACGAACATACCAATTCGTTAGCTCATCAACGAAGTTCATAAGTGGAGGGATTACTTCATATAGATAATAATTTTCCATCTTTTCATTCACAGTTTTAATTAAGGACTGTAAAGACGAAATTATCCATCTATCCATCAAGCTTCTTTCTTCAACCGGCAATGCTTTCATTAAATCTTCATTTGTTATTTCATCAGCATTTGCATATGTTGAAAAAAATGAATAGCTGTTCCAAAGTGGGAGTATGATATTTCTAGTTACTAACTTTACTCCCTCTTCAGAGAATTTCAGTGGTTCCCCTCTAACTACAGGTGAGTCGATTAAGTAGGCTCTTAAACTATCACCCCCATATTCATTTAATAGTTCTTCAGGATCTGGATAGTTCTTTAAACTTTTACTCATTTTTCTACCATCTTCAGCTAATATCATTCCAGTAGTAATGCAGTTCTTAAAAGCTACAGAATCAAATAATGCTACTGCAAGAACAGTAAGTGTATAGAACCAGCCCCTTGTTTGATCTAAACCTTCGGCAATAAAATCAGCTGGAAACCCTTGCTTGAAAAGCTCTTCATTCTCAAAAGGGTAGTGTTGTTGGCCATATGGCATCGCACCTGATTCAAACCAACAATCTAATACTTCAGAAGTCCTTTTATAAGTTTTTCCTTCTTTTTCAATAATTAAGTCATCTAAATAATGACGATGCAAGTCAGTAATTTCTTTCCCAGTTAAGTTCTTTAGTTCTTCAACCGAACCTATACATAATTTATCGTCAGGGTCATCTATATTTATCCAGACTGGAATACAACTTCCCCAGTATCTATTTCTACTTATTGCCCAATCTCTAGCATTTCCTAACCAGTTGGAGAATCTCTTTTCTCCAATAAATCCAGGCACCCAGTGAGTTTCTTTATTAAGCTCAACCATTCTCTCACGAATTTTTTCAACATTAACAAACCATGTTGGAATAGCTTTGTAGATCAGTGGTGTACCTGTTCTCCAGCAGAAAGGATAAGAATGCATCTCAGTTTTTTGACTAAATAAATTACCCCTTTCATTTAATTGGGTCATAATTACTGAGTCAGCATCTTTTACATTTAAGCCTTCCAACTCTTTAAATGTATCGTCAAATTTACCAGAGAGAGTGACCGGGTCTGCTATTACATCTATTCCAGAATTTTTAAGTGCATAAAAGTCACTTTCTCCGTAAGCAGGGGCTTGAGAAACTAAGCCAGACCCAGAATCAGTATTCGTATCATCACTATGAATTAATCTAAATGCACCATCAGAATATAGATTTTCGTATTCATTATATGCTGGAATATATGATGAACCAATAAGTTCACTTCCATTACATGATGAAATAATTTCTACTTCAAACTCATCTAATTCCTGAAGCCTCTGTGTTGCAATCCAATAAAACTCATCATTCATACTGACACGGGAGTAATCGATATCTTTACCAATAGCAATTGCTAGGTTGCCTGGAATGCACCATGGTGTTGTAGTCCAAACCAAAAATTTATCACCCTTTTTTATACTATTGAAATCTTCTCTTGCATTTAGCGTAAAGTATATTGACGGATCTTCAACATCTCTATAATCCATATTTGCTTCAAAATTAGATAATGGGGTAGAAGCAGCCCATGAGTAAGGTAAAACTTTATAGTCCTGATAGATTAAGTCTTTTTCCCATAGTTCTTTAAAAACCCACCAGACACTTTCCATAAAATCGATATCCATTGTTTTATAGTCATTTTCAAAATCAACCCACCTACCAATTTTTCTCGTAATTTTTTCCCAGTTTTCAGTGTTAGTCTGCACCTGAGTTCTACAAGCTTCATTAAATTTACCAATTCCATATTCATCAATTTGTTGAGGATCTTCTAAATTTAGATTTTTCTGAACCTCCATTTCAATTGGTAATCCATGGACGTCCCAACCAAAGCGTCTTTCAACGTAATAACCTCGCATCGTCCAGTATCTGGGAACAATATCTTTTATTACCCCAGCTAATAGATTTCCATAATGTGGACTTCCAGTTGGAAATGGTGGTCCATCATAAAATCTAAAAATTTTGTCATTTTTTCTATTTTTTAAAGATGTTTGAAATGCATCGATTTCATCCCAATAGTTTGAGATTTCGTTCTCTACTTGAGCTAAATTTATGTTGTTTTCAACCCTTTTAAACATATCATTAGATTTTATAGGGTTTTTAGTGCAATTTGTGGTAATTAATAAAGTTTTAAATAATAATAAATTTCTATATTTTTTTTAAAAAATGGCTAATATACATTCATTAATAGAAAATAAAATGGCAAGACAATTATCACCCAATACAATTAAAAAATTTAAAAAAAGGCTTGAGGCCGAAAGAGATCAATTATTAGCTATTTTAGAACAGCACCATCAGGAAAGAGAAAAAATAAGACTTTCTGAAGCTTCAGCAGAAAGAAGCCCTGATCCAACTTCCGCTGACGGAGGGTCAATGGCTTTTGAGTTAGAAAAAGAATTGACACTTGATGAAAATACAAGACATTTGTTAAATCAAATTGAACATGCTCTTGTTCTAATTAAGAAGAAGAAGTATGGAAATTGCGAAAATTGTGGCGAACCTATCCCTGTTGCAAGACTTGAGGCTCTTCCTTACGCGACTTTACGTAAAGAGTGTGCAGAAGCACTTGAAGCTTAAAAACAAATACATACCATTCTATCTTGCAATACTCCTAGCTTTATTGGATCTTGTAACCAAATTTTTAATCAGGGATAATAACATTCAAGAGTATGTTGTTTTTGAAGGAATACTCACAATCGATTTGACATATAATACAGGAATTGCATTCGGTTTATTCAGTGATTACACAATTTTTACATATATATTGTCATTATTTGTATTTATTTGGCTAATTGTACAAATTAAAGATATTCGTGAACGAAGTTTGGAACTATATTCTTTAGTACTTATATTATCTGGAGCGGTTGGGAATTTAGGAGAGAGAGGTTGGAATTTAATTACAAACAATGATGGGAAAGTAACAGATTTTGTAGAATTATTATTTATTCCGAGCTTTAATCTTGCTGATACATATATATCAATTGGTATTGTGTTGCTACTTTATTCGGAGATAAAAAAAGATTAATACTGAAATAGTTTTTGAAAACGATTTGTTTGTTATTTTAAACAAGCCCCATGGTTTACTGGTACATCCAACAGACTCTTCAGATGAGTATACTCTTAGAGATTTTCTGATTGAAAATTTTAACATTAGTGATGTTGGAGAGTACAAAAGGGAGGGTATTGTACATCGACTAGATAGGGTTACATCTGGACTTATAGTTTGTCCGATTAATACGGATGCATTCAATCAACTTCAAGAAGATTTTAGAAAAAGAAAAATTATAAAAAAGTATAAAGCAATTGTTCAAGGTTCTTTAAGAAGTAAATCTGGTGAGATAAACCTTCCTTTGATTCACTCACAAAATAATAGAAGAAAGAGAGAAGTTGGAAAGAATGGAAGAGACGCAATTACCAAATACAAAACTATCTCCATGACAGATTCTTATACTTTGTTAGATATTGATTTAATAACAGGTAGAAACCATCAGATCAGAGCTCACTTTGAATATTTAAAGGCGCCAATAGTAAATGACACGCTCTATGGTGCAAAAAAAGTAAGTGAATTAAATCAAAACACAATTTGTTTACAGTCTTACAATATTGAATTTAAATTGTTTGATAAAGATTATAAATTTTCAATTAATGAACCAGATTATTTTACTTCGATAATGAACATGTAATTTTTCAAAAAAACTTTACAATTGATTTATGAGTAAATCTTTTGTACATCTTCATGCGCATACTGAATATTCAATGCTTGATGGAGCAGCAAAAATAAGTGATTATCTAAAGAAAGTAAAAGAGTTAAATCAACCAGCCGCTGCGATTACTGACCACGGAAATCTATATGGTGCTTTAGAATTTGTTCGCCAAGCTGAATCACTAGATATTAAACCAATTATTGGGTACGAAGCATATGTAACTCCAGGATCAAGATTTGACAGGCCAGATAGGGACAAAAATAAAAGATATCACCTTACTCTATTGGCTGAAAATAATTTAGGTTACCAAAATTTAGTAGAAATAGTCAGTAAAGCATATTTAGAAGGTTTTTATTATAAACCACGTGTTGATTATGAACTATTAAGAGAACATGCGGAGGGAATAATTGCTTTATCAGGATGTCTTGGAGGTGAAGTAGCACAACATTTAGCACCAGATGGGTCCAGAGAAGAAGGCAATACTGCAAATGAAAAAAGTTTTGAAAAAGCATTAGAAAAAGCAAAAAATTATCAAGACATATTCGGCAAAGACAATTTTTTTATTGAACTACATAACCATGGAATACCACAACAAATAGAAATATTAGATGATTTGGTAAAAATATCTAAAGAGATAGATGCGCCACTTGTTGCTGCTAATGATTCACATTATGTCGCAAAAACTGATTCTTCAGCGCACGATGCTTTACTCTGTGTTCAAACCAATGCAACTATGGAGGATGAAAATAGATTCAAATTTGAAGGTGAAGAATTTTATGTAAAGTCGTCTGAAGAGATGCGGATGTTATTTCCTGATAATAGGTTTCCTGATGCTTGTAACAACACTTTAAAAATTGCTGACAGAGTTCACTATGAGTTTGATTTTGATCAAGATTACCTTCCTGATTTTCCAATCAGTGATGATTCCACAAGTGTTGAAGAATATTTAAAAAACAAAGTATTAATTGGGGCAGAAGAGAAATATCAAGATGTAAACAAAGAGGTACTAGAAAGAATCGATTATGAACTTGAAGTAATTAACTCTATGGGGTTTGCTTCATATTTTTTAATTGTTGGAGACTTAATTGAATTTGCAAAGTCTAGAAACATTAGAACTGGTGCTGGAAGAGGATCAGCTGCTGGTTCCATAGTTTCGTACTGCCTAGGTATAACTGGAATAGAACCCTTAAAGTATGGATTAATCTTTGAAAGGTTTTTAAATAAGGGAAGGAAGTCACTTCCTGATATTGATATGGACTTTGATGAAAGATATCGTGGAGATGTTATCCAGTATGCTATTGATAAATATGGCCAAGATAGAGTTGCACATATAGTCACATTTGCAACTATAAAAGCAAAACAGGCAATAAGAGATGCAGCAAGAGTTTTAGGTCTGCCATTTTCCAGTGGTGATAAAGTAGCAAAATTGATGCCACCTATGATTCTTGGAAACACTGCCACTATATCTGAATGTTTAAATCTTGATGAAAATAATGAAAGTGGTTATAGCAAAGAGTTTTATTCCGCTTCTGAAGAATTAAGAAAACAATATTCTGCTGATGAAGAAGTTAAAAGAATAATTGATATAGCCCTTGGTCTCGAAGGCTTAAGGCGTCAAGATGGTATACATGCAGCAGCGATTGTGATATCGCCTGACAAAATAACTAATTTTCTACCAATACAAAAAAAAGGAGAAAATGCAGAAATAGTTACACAGTATGAAATGCACACAGTTGAACAATTAGGTCTTTTAAAAATGGACTTTTTAGGTTTAAGAAACTTATCAATTGTAGATAGAACCATTGAGTTGATTGGTGATAAAAATTTAGACATTGATAATTTAGATTTACAAGATGACAAAACTTTCAAATTATTTTCTGAAGGTAGAATGACTGGAGTTTTTCAGCTAGAAAGCAGGGTTGCTCAGTCAGTTTCCAGAAGTTTAAATCCAAAAAGATTTGAAGACATTGTTGCCTTAGTTGCATTAATCAGGCCGGGACCACTGGGTGCTGGAATGCATAATGAATTTACTGATCGTGCAAACTCTCGTAAAGAAATTGAATATTTACATCCAGACTTAGAGGACGTTTTGAGTGAGACTTACGGAGTGATTCTATATCAGGAACAAGTTATGCAGATAGCTGAAAAAATTGCAGGATTTAATTTACAGGAAGCAGACAATTTAAGGGTAGCAATGGGCAAAAAAATTCCTCAAGTTATGGAAGAGCAGCGTAAAAAATTTACTGAAGGATCTGTAAAAAGTGGATATTCTGAGCAATTCGCAATTGAACTATTTGATCAAATAGCATTTTTTGCTGGTTACGGATTTAATAAAAGCCATTCCGTACCTTATGCACTACTTGCTTATCAAACTGCCTACTTAAAAGCAAACTACCCTGCAGAGTATATAGCTGCTTCATTGACTGCGGTAAAAAGGGATAAAGATAGGACAGCAATATTTCTTTCTGAAGCTAGAGACATGGGAGTCAAAGTGTCTACTCCAGATATAAATAGAAGTGCATCAGATTTTACTGTTAATGATAACGAAATACTTTTTGGTCTATCTGCTGTAAGAAATGTTGGAGATGTAACCTCGGAAAAAATTGTTTTAGAAAGAAATGAAAATGGATCCTATAAATCAATTGAAGACTTTTTATCAAGAATAGATTCAAGATCATTAAACAAAAGAGGCATAGAAGCTTTAGCGCAAGGGGGAGGGTTTGATTTTTTTGGATACTCAAGAAAAGGAGTGTTTGATGCGATACCAGATTTAATTGACGATGCCAAAGATCTTAAAAATAAAAAAGCAAATAACCAAACTTCATTATTTGATTTGGATGATCAATCAGATAAATTAACCACTATTAAAGACACGGAGTGGACTAAGAAAGAAAAACTAGAAAGAGAAAGAGAAATGTTAGGTTTTTTTGTTAGCGAAGATCCACTAGATGGGTATGGTGAGGTGCTTAAGTCAGAATCTTCGCACTCTATATTAGAGTTACAATCATTTGACGAGGAAGAGGAATTAAATGTTGTAATTGCTGGTTTGATTTCCAATGTGCAAAAAAGAGTATCAAGAAGGGGAAACCCATGGATTCAATTTGATTTACAGGATACATCTGGTTCTGTTGGGGTACTAATTTTTAACAAGCTAGTAGACAAATACAATAGCAGTATTGATGGAGAAATATATCTTAAGGTTTCAGGTACCTATGTTGGTGGTTCTGAAAACACTATTAGAGCTAGAGACATTGAAGTAATAGAGCCATCAAAAATGGTTGAAGATTTAGACACTTCACCATTAAGAATATCTGTAACTGAGGAAAAATTAGATAAGAAAAATCTCATATTATTGAAAGAATTACTCGAGAAATATCCGGGTCTCTCAAATGTTGAGTTAGAGGTTCATGGAGAACAAAATACTAAATTACTTGAATTGAAAGAAATAAAAGTTAAAAAAACTAATCAATTGAAAAATGAGATTAACACATTGCTTACTAGTTAAGTAAAATGATAAATATATGAGTTTTAACGTAGAAGATTTTATAAACAGATATAAAGAAAGAGCAGAAGCTGTAAAAAACAGATCTATTCCACCTGTTGGTGGAGACGATCGCATGGCATTTATCAAACAAGCTGAAACTGATTTTCAGGATTATATGATAATTGCAGATTCAGAATTTACAGTTGAGGAAGACTATTTAGTATTCAAGTATAAATTAGATTCTTAATCAAGATTTTTACTCATAGGAAAAATTTTGGTAATAACCTCTGCACACGCAACTGCTATTTCCATATGTTCTTTTTGAGTTCCATTCCCAGACCTTAATTCTATGTAATGTATCCAGCTTCTAAGTGTGCCATTCATATACATTCTGCTGACAGTATTTCCTTCAGGCAAGACTGCACGTGCCTGTTCTTTCGCAATTCCATTTTCAATTGCCCAATTATATGTTTCTCTAGCTTCGTTAATAAGATGTTCCTGTTTTTCAATCCACATATTTGAAATTTCTTCGTCATCATTTTCAATAGAGTTTTGTCTATTTTTAAGATCTTGAAGCCTGGCTTCTCTAGTTACAAATTCTAGATCTTTAACAGGATTTGCATATCTTTGAGAAAATTCTTGGAAACTAAACGATCTATGTCTTAATATTTGCCTTGCAATGTCTCTTGTTGTTTCTATTTCAAGACATGCACTGACCATTTCAAGAGGAGACCAATGAGCATTTTTAATTAAATACTTTATTAGTTTTTCACTTGTTTCAGTATTTAATTGATTTGAAGGGTTTGAGACTCGCGCACAAAAAGCTACCAATTCTTGAGCATTATCAATTCCTTCATTTAGAAATTCTTCTGTTGGCGTAGAATAACTTACTAATTTAACTTTCATTTATGTAACTATATTAAAATAAAAAAAATATGTTTTTATTAAGGATAATTGTTTTTTTAATACTTGTTTCTTTATTAATTATTTTGGCTTACCCATTATTAATTATTTATGATATTTCCAGAGGTGGAAATGGATTTGGAATTTGTAATGACCTTGTCAACTGTGTTATTCCTATAACTGAAGGTCCTAGGTTGTTAATTATTCTTATTGCATCATTTTTCGTACTAGTTTTTTTATTAAGAATTATTATGAAATTTATTAACTCTTTAAATAAAGAAAAATCTATTCTTTAACAACTAAAAAGATTGATAATAAGACCATAAGTACACCAAACCAATTCAAAATATTTAGATACTCATTTGCTACTAAAATTCCAATTAATAAAGCAAATATAGCTTCCATGCTTAATATCAATGCTGAAGTTGAAGCTTTTATTATTTTTTGACCGTACAGTTGTAAATAAAATGCTCCAACATTAACTACTAATCCCAAAAATACTATTGGAAATATATTTTCATATAAAAATTCAAACTCCGAAAAGGTTATTAATGGTAAACACAAAACCGCTCCAGTTAATGACTGAACAAACATTAGTTGTGAAATATTTTGATTCTTAACATATCTTTCAACGAGAACTATATGCATTGCATAAGCTACAGCACAAATTAGGGTAAACAAGTTTCCAAACACTTGTGAAATATCATTTATTGATATAAGGGCTATTCCAGTGAATCCGAGAAATGAATATATGTAGTTTTTTGCTCCTAAGTCTGTTTTGTTAATAAATTTAGATAAAAAAGGTGTAAGTACTATGTAAAATCCAGTTACAACACCTGAATTAATAGTTGATGTAGTTAACAAACCTTGTGTTTGAGTTACGTATCCTAGCCATAAAAATAATCCCATCATTAAACCGGGTTTCCAAGTAATTTTTTCAGGTATACCACCAATTACGGCAAAAAAGAATGCTGCGATTAAATATCTTAAAAAAACAACAAAAGTTGGACTAAAAATACTCAGTAAATTTTTTACAATTAAAAAAGTTGAACCGAAAAATAATGCAGATACAAATAGTGCAATTAGCGATTTGTTTTTTTCATTAATGAACATATGAGAGAACTTTAATATGTTGTATAAAATAATATAGTGGTAATAAGTAAAGATAGAAAAGTCGAAGATATTGTCAATATCTTAGAGAAACTATATCCAAAAACCCCTATTCCACTAAAACATAAGGACCCATTTACTCTTTTGGTATCTGTTGTTTTATCTGCACAGTGCACAGATGAAAGAGTAAATCAGATTACTCCAATTTTATTTGATAATGCAGATACACCTTTAAAGATGTCAAGATTACCAGTTGGCAAAATTGAAAAGATAATTAGACCATGTGGTTTATCGCCTCAAAAATCAAAAGCAATTAGTGGTTTGTCAAAATTAATTGTTAATAAGCACAACTCTAAAGTGCCTCAAAACTTTAAAGATCTAGAAAATTTGCCTGGTGTTGGTCATAAGACTGCATCTGTTGTTATGAGTCAAGCATTTGGATATCCTGCTTTTCCTGTTGACACACACATACATAGACTTGCATGGAGATGGGGTTTGTCGACAGGAAAAAATGTAGAAAAAACAGAAAAAGATTTAAAAAGACTTTTTCCAGAAAGTAAGTGGAACAAACTTCACCTTCAGTTTATTTTTTATGGTCGTGAATATTGTCCTGCTAGAGGACATAAATTAGAAGTTTGTATTATTTGTTCAAAATATAGAAGAAAAGAAGGATTCAAGTAGAATTTTTTTTATATCAAGTTGAGGTATATATTTAGTTTATGGAAATAAATGCATCAATAGCCTTCTTCTTTGGAGCTTTATCATTTTTTTCACCTTGTGTACTTCCATTGGTCCCTGGGTATTTTGCCATATTTTCTATAAACAAAAATTCAAAAATATCGAAAATTAATGGTGCAGTTCAATTTGCACTAGGATTTTCTATTGTTTTTGTCTCACTAGGTGCATTAGCAAGTTCGGTAGGTTCTTTTTTTAGTAGAAACGCTACAATCCTAGGTCAAATCAGTGGTGCTATCATAATTATTTTTGGTTTAGTTTTATTAATACCATCTCTTAATAAAAGATATTTTTATAGTTCAAACTATGTTGATATCAACAATTTTTCAAAATCTAAAAACTTTATAATGGGTTTTACATTCGGCTTTGGGTTTACTCCCTGTATCGGACCAGTTCTTGGAGCATTGTTAACTCTTTCATCTAAGTCTGAAACATTATATTCGGGAGTAATGTACTTAATATTATTTTCATTAGGCTTAGCTGTTCCTTTTATTACTATTGCAATCCTTTCAGATCGGGTTAATTTCAATAACAAAGTATTTAAAAGTTTTCAAAAATACTCAACAAATGTATCTGGTGTTACATTAATTGCATTAGGTTATTTAATATTTACTGACAGAGTTTATATTCTTGCATCATTTTTTCAAGAAATTCTTTACATACTTAATTTAGATTGGTTAAGTACTATTTAGATTATGAAAGTTTTAAAATCATTAAATTCTTTAAATGTTGAGGGCAGTGATGCTTATACTTTCATTGATTCACTTGTATCGAACTCTATAAATGAAAGCGAATATAAGTTCTCCTATTTATTAGGTCCAGATGGAAAAGTAAATTTTTGGTTTATATTTTCAAGACAAAACAATTTATTAAAAATTTATCAATCTGAAAGTAATTTGATTGAATTAAAAAAAGTATTAGAAAAGTACAAAATTCGTATCAAATGTGAATTAAATATTGTTAAAGAAGATGTATTTTTCGAAATTAATGAGAAAGAAGATACTCTCAGTGTTAAACCAACTAATGAAGCTGAACATCACCTTGATTGGTCTGAAGTTGAAATGGCCTATGAGCTTCCTTCATTAAATATCATTGAATCGGGCTTATTACCTAATGAGATTAAATGGCTAGAAAGTTTTGTTGACTTTTATAAGGGTTGCTTTATGGGACAAGAACAGGCCTCTAGAGTTAAATTTAGGGGTAATCCTAGAAGAATATTAAAAACCTTATCAAACTCTACTCAAGAAATAGTAAAAAAATAATTTATAGTGAGTGAAAACAACACCAGGTGTAATTACTGTGGGAGAACTTTATATAAACAAGTTTCTGAAAAATATTTCGTTTGTTCTCAAAAATGTAAAAGGTTGATAAAAAATAGTACCTATATTGAGACAGTTGATTCTCTTGTCTTAAGAGTTAACAGTACTAAGTGGAGTACAGTTGATGATTTGAATAAAAAAGTTGATATAAATAAATTTGACTTTATTTCTTCTGTAAGACGTTTAATTTATTTTAAAGGATTGCTTTTAACCAAAGAAAAAAAAGAAATAAATCAAAAATCCCTCATATCTAAAGTGAAAATATAGCACCTCTATCAAATCGTTTTAATGAATATTGAACAATAGGCCCAACTGTAACAACCATAAAGATTGTACCTAGTCCATAAGAACCACCCAGTAATACCCCAACTACAAATGCAGTAAAGTCGATTCCAATTCTTGTAGCTCTTATGCTTGGACCTAATTTAGCTATGCCGACCATAATTCCATCTCTGGGACCTGGTCCAAGCCCAGAACCAACATAAACACCTACTCCTAATGCAAACACCACAGTTCCAAATACGAGAAATATTACTTTTACTGACAAGATTTCTGGACTGGGCAAATAATACATAGTTAGGTCGATCACGTTTCCAATAGTTAAGATATTTAAAATAGTGCCTATGAAAGGTTTTTGTCTGAGTGGAATCCATCCTAAGAGTAAAATAAAACCTGTTAGGACGCCAGCAAACCCAATTTTAACCCCTATTAATTTACTAAATCCATCGTGAAAAACATCCCAGGAATTTAATCCAAGGCCAGCCTCAATAGTAAAAGCCAATCCAAAACCACATAAAAAAAGTCCAATCATTAGTTGAGGAATTCTCTGAATTATTAATTTATTTTGCATCTAAGAACAAGCCTTCTAAGACTGAGATGTTTTCCGGACATAGTTCGTAAGTAGATTGAAAGCGAAGTATTGGAATAATTCTATTATTTATATCAACTTTAATATCATTATCATTGAGTAAATTTAATATAACATTTAATGATGCTTGCTCATCGATCCATTGATTTGAACTATTACAAATATCTTTTCCAACTTGTATTAGGGTATCATCAGAGTAATTTTCTAAAGTATCCTCACTATCAGCAATTCTAATTTGCTCTACAAAACTATCACCAAAATTATCTGTGCTTAATGAGGAAAACGTTATATAGAAAATTACTGAAATTATGAAAAAAATCGTAACACCAATAATTGTTTTATTATTCATATTCTATTATTAAGTAATTTTGAAATTATATATAAACGTATTCAACAAATGTACCCGGAGGGGGAGTCGAACCCCCACATCCGAAGATACTGGATTTTGAATCCAGCGCGTCTGCCAATTCCGCCATCCGGGCTTTAATAAGATTATATTTGATATGCAGATGAATGAGAGAAAATTTTATTAAGTTTAAAATGAAAGAGTGATATTCCTAATTGATGGCCACAGCATTGCATTTAGAGCCTTTTATGCATTACCTGAAACGTTGGAGACTAAAGATGGATTTCCTACAAATGTAATTCATGGATTTCTTATGATGCTATCTAAGCTCGTGAATAATTACGATGTAGAAAAAATTATTATTACATGGGATGTTTCTAAAAAAACATTTAGAAATGAAATATACGAAGACTATAAAGCTAATAGAAGTTCATCACCTGATAACTTTAAAATTCAAATTAATAAACTTCAAAGCTTGCTTACTAAATTTAACTTACCTCAAGTTTCGCTTGAAGGGTTTGAGGCTGATGATGTTTTAGGTAGTTTGTCAAAACACTTTAATAAAAAGAATAAGAAAGTAACAATTGTCACAGGAGATCGAGATTCATTCCAATTAATTAGTTCCAAAACTCATGTTATGTATACAAAGCGTGGAATATCTGACGTTGAGATATTTGATAGCAATGTTTTTACTGAAAAGTATCAAATCAACACGAATCAATATATTGAATACTTAGCCTTAAAAGGTGACAAATCAGACAATATTCCTGGCTTACCAGGTGTTGGTGAAAAAACAGCAATATCGTTGTTGCTAAAGTATAAAAAAATATCAAATATTTATAAAAATTTGGATGAATTAACACCAAAATTAAAGTCGAATTTTGAAGAACATAAAGATTTATTAAATATGAGCAAAGACTTGGCAACAATAAAAACAGACTTAGATCTTGAAATACCAACAACAAATCTAAGTGAAACTATATTTCTTGACAACAAGGTTTTGGAAGATTCTGGAAATGAAATTTCTAAATATGAACTTAATAGATTTCTTGGTGAAAGAACTAACTTAAACAATAACGAGAATAAAAAAGAGAAATTAGAAATTAAATTATTGGATAAAAATATTGATGTACTCAGTATCGTATTTAATTTTGAAAACAAAAACTATTTTGTAAACAATGATGAGTTTGGTGAATTTGAATCATTGCTAAATTTCAACAATATAATTTCTCTATCATCACAAAAATTGTTTAACGAGTTTCAAATAGAAAAGCCTGATAAATTTATTGCATACGACTGCATGCTGTTTTTATTAGATCCAAGTATTAGACCAGACAATCTTTTAAATATTGTTAAATATCTAGACCCACAAAGTGAATTAAACAAAAAGTCTACCGTAGATGAATTTATTGATTTTATTCAATCCAAGTTTAGTTCAATTAATAAATCGATTAAAGAATTCGAACATGAAGCTACACTTCATCAACTTTATAAAGATGTAGATTTTCCAATGTTGAAGATTTTATCTGAAATGGAAAATGAAGGAATTACAGTATCAAAAGAAAAAATGAAAAAGCTTTCAAAAAGTCTATCTACTAAATTAACTAACCTTCAAAATAAGTGTTACAGCATTACTGAAAAAGATTTCAATTTAAATTCACCAAAACAACTTTCTGAAATATTTTTTAACGAACTGAAATATCCAGTTTTGAAAAAAACACCTAAAGGAGCTCCTTCTACTGATGCAAGCGTTTTAGAGGAATTAGCTAAGAATTATGAATTACCAAAACATATTTTAAAATATAGAGAATTAGAAAAAATAAGATCTACTTATGTAGATGGTTTATTGCCTGAGGTAAGTAATGATTCAAAGATACACACTCATTACAACTTATTCGGTACCA
>CACHJT010000007.1 GCA_902580215.1 uncultured Candidatus Actinomarina sp.
GAAAAACACTTTCTCCAACTTCAGCTAAAGCTTCCGAACCACAAACTGAGTTTTCAAGTAGCTCAATTAGTGGTGCTGGTTCATACATTAACCCTGTGTAGAAAACTAGATCTGCATCTGCTATTTTCCCAGCATCCTGTGGCGCTGGTTCATAGGTATGGGGATTAGCTTCTGGTGGCATTAATACTGTGAGATTAATGCTATCTCCACCAACTTCACTAACAAACTCACCAATCATTGGTGTTGTTGCTACAACATTTAACTCTCTACCGTCAATTTCTGGACATCCTGCTTCCGAACTTCCACCGGAGCAAGCTATTAGTACTAATGACAGTGCAAGTACACCAATTTTAAAAATAGGTTTATTCTTCAAAATTCTCCTTCTAATTTATAACAATAAATGAGAATAAGTCTCATTTATTTTTATGTCAAGTATATTTGAGAATTTATCTCATTTTTTTAAGTAATGAAAGTATAATGAAAAACATGACTCAAGAACCAAGAAATATACTGTCTCAACACAAAGTTTCAATAACCAATCCCAGAATTATAGTTCTTGACACACTTCTTGATTTTGGGAACCCTATAACCATTGAGGAACTTCAGTCAAAACTAAAAGGTAAGGTCGCAAAGTCAACTTTGTATAGAGTTCTAAATGATCTTAAAAAAATAAATATTTTAAATGAGTTCACATCACCGGACAACGCAGTGGTTGTAGAGCTAATTCTGGAGGAAGATTCTCATCATCATCATCTTTTTTGTAGTGACTGTGGCGAAGTCATCGATGTTGAGTTAAGCGATGAATTTGAAATGATGCTTGTTAAGGAAATGGAAAAAGTTCAAAAAGAGCTTAATTTTGAAATTAAAGATCATAGAGTTGAGATGTTTGGATTATGTACTGATGAATGTTCAAACTGTGAATAAATATTAAAAAATTAAAGCAATTAAATTAGCATTCAACAACATTGACTGAATCTGTTCAATAGTGTGATAATTTTGAACAGCACTAGCAAGCGGTATTGTCATTGCCTCACCATTAATTGTGCTTTTAACAGCTAATGCACTTTCAATATAATCTTTTTGACTTAAACTAGTACAAGCTACACACATATTATTTCCCTGTTTATATCTATATTGATTTTACAATAGTCTCAGACTTTTAAAAAGGCTAATTAATTGAAATTACAAGGCAATTTATATCACGGAATTATAAATGTTGGTGATTTGCCTATACCGTTCAATATGGTGCTTAATGCAGCGGTTTTAACTATTGTTCTTACTTTTGTATTTTTAAAAGTTTCATGGAAAGAATCAATTCTGACCTCAAAAGAAACTCTTTTCCCCACCAAACAGTCAACTAGTGGAAAGTTGTTTGGGTTGTTTATTTTAAGCTTACTTACTGTTCCAGGGTTAATTAATAACGAACCTGCAACAGTCTCTATAACACCTTTGGTATTGTGGGTATTTTTATGGATTGGGGTTCCAGTTCTTGGCTTACTTTTTGGCGACTTGTATGCAAAATTTAACCCTCTTTCAATTTTAGTTAATAGAGAAGGTGATCCTAAAAATGTCTATCCTGCTGCTTTCTTGTTTGTATGTTTGACCTGGTTTGAGCTTGTTTGGAGTAAACCGGGAAACCCAAGACACATTGGAATTGTTTTCTTAATTTTATTTTTAACCGTGTCAGCATTACAGAGGTACTTTAAAAAAACAATTATCGAAGTCGATCCCTTGCTTCTTTTGCATCACCTCTACAGCAAAATGAGGGTAACTAACAAAGCTCCTGTTTTTAAAACTCTCTTAAACAACTTAGCAAACCTCGCACAATTAAAAGGTATGGAGTATTTCATACTTCTTATGATTGGTACTGTCACTTATGATGGATTGAGGGAGACAACGTTTTGGTTTAATCTTTTTGGATCAAGAACATATGAAACATTTTTTTCAACTGTTGCTTTTCTCTCAATGAACTTACTTGTTATAGTTTTTTATAGATTTGCTTGCTTTTTTGCGATAAAAGTAAGTGGAGAAGATATTGAGTTAAATGAAATATCGCTTAAGTTTGGACACACAATGCTTCCAATTGCCTTTGCTTATCATGTTACCCACTATCTAGGGTTGCTTTTATTTGAATCCCAAACAGTCCTGTATAGGCTCAATGATCCTTTTGGTTTTGGATGGAATCTTTTTAATATACAGAATGCCACAGTTGACTACTTTTTAGAGCCTGTTGTGCTTTGGACAATAATGGTAATTGTGACACTTGCTGGACATATGATAAGTGTGGTATTGGCTCATGATTTAGCGGTAAAAATTTTTGGCCATCAACAAAGTGATAAAACTCAATATATTTTCTTATTTATAACTGTTGCATTAACACTTCAGGCTTTGTTTGTATTAAGTGTCCCTTAAAGCTAGTTTATTTTCTATACTTGCAACTCTCTCTGCAATTGGAGGATGGGAGTAATAGTAAGAACTATATAAAGGGTCTGGAGTTAAATTAGAAGCATTGTCTTTACTGAGCTTCAATAAGCCAGAAATCATATACTCACCATCAGTAAATTGGAATGAAAAATCATCGGCTTCAAACTCTCGCTTTCTAGATAGTGCTGAAGTAAACGGTTTTGTAAAGAATGTATATGAACCTGCAACTAAATAAAATAGTAAAAACTTAGAATATACTGTCAAAGATTCCAGTCCGTGATCAAGAAAGAAGTTATCACTTTTAAGTACTTCGCTTAGTATGTAGAAACCAATAAAACCAAACACTAAGGAACTAATTAGTGTCTTCCTTATGTGTCCTAACTTATAGTGTCCTAATTCATGACCAAGAATTGCTTCCATTTCATCTGGAGTAATTGTTTTTAACAGCGTATCAAAAAACACAATTCTTTTATTCTTCCCAAATCCAGTGAAAAAAGCATTGCCATGAGTACTTCGTAAACTTGCATTCATGACAAATAAGCCTTTTGATTTAAAATCTACTTTTTTTAATAATTTTTCTATTGGCTTTTTAAATTCTTCATTATCAAGTGGTTCAAATTTATTGAACAGCGGCATTATTAATACTGGGTAGAGAAAGAATATAATCGCCTGGAGAATAAAGACAGCTCCAAATGCGTATATCCACCAATTGTCACCTAAATTTACAACTATATAGATTACAGTTGCGTAAATAATTGATGAGATAGTTGCAGAAATTAACAAACTTTTAAACATGTCCGTTACGAATGTTTTTGTTGTTGTTTTGTTAAAGCCATGTTTTTCCTCAATAACAAATGTTGAGTATATAGATATTGGAATTGAAATTACCTGCTCAACTATCAACAATAAAAGTCCTAATAAAACTGCTCCGAGAACTTCTGATGAAGTTGTAGAGACAACTATTTCAGCTAGAAAATTAAATAATCCTCCCAAAGTAAAAATTATCAATACTATAGCCGCAAAGAGAGCTGTAAAGATTTGAAATCTGATTCGATCAATATTGTAAACTATGGATTTCTTGTACTCTTCCTCAGTAACTACACCAACAAACCTTTCAGGAATAGCGTTTTTGTTTAATTCAATAGATTTAAGGTTTCTAATTTTCAAATATGTCTCAAGTAAAAATTTGATAGCTATCAGAGATATAAAAATAACAGTGAAGTTTGTAGAAGCTAAATATTCTTGCATAGTTGAATTAGTTTAACATAAATATTTTTATTGACCGAAGCGGCGTTCTCTTTGAGAGTATTCTCTCAAGCAACGAAGAAAGTCGATTTTTCTAAATTCAGGCCAGTAAACATCTTGAAAAATTACTTCAGAGTAAGCACTTTGCCATAATAAAAACCCTGACAACCTTGACTCTCCACTTGTTCTAATAATTAAATCAATATCTGGAGTTTCTGGAGAATATAAATGTTGTCGTAATTGCTCATCAGTTACATTCTCAAGTAATTCGTCAAAATCATTGTGATCGTTTCTGTTTTGGTCAATCAATCCCTTAATGGCATCTAAAATTTCTTGTCGACCTCCGTAACCCAAAGCAATTGTTAAAGTTTTTTGCCCTCCACCTCTAACTTCTTTAAGCTGTTTAATAGTTTCTTGTAAAAAATCTGGCAAAAGATCTGTGGACCCAATAAATTCAATTTTAAAGTTATCGACTACGTCATCAATTAATAGCTCTTCAAAGAGTTCATTCAGTACTTGAAAGTACGGTTCAAGTTCTTCTTGTGGTCTTGATAGATTTTCTCTTGATAAAAGCCAACTTGTGATGAAATCAATCCCCACCTCATCACACCATCCGATGCACTCCTTAAGTCTTGTCATGCCGATTTTATATGAAACTTCAAAACTTAGTAATCCTTCTTTCCTTGCGTACCTTCTGTGACCATCATGAATTAATCCGATGTGTTTAGGTAAGTTTTCATTAACTAATTTGTTACGTAAACGATTTTCATAAATTGAGTAAATTAATCTTGGAGAGGACATTTTTTAGGCTGTAACTGCTTCTATTTCTTCGATTGTTTTTGGAGCATTCTCTGTGAGGTTCATTGGTCCGTTGTTTGTACAAACAATATCATCTTCAATTCTTACACCAATACCTAAGAGATCTTTAGGGATTTCATGTTTTACTGTTTTAGCATTCATCATTTCTTCTTTTTCTAATTTTGTAGCTTTCTCCATACCCATAATTTTTCTACGTTCTCTGATTTCATTTGGGTCTCTTTCAAGTAATGGGAATTCAATTACAGGCTTTGTTGGTCTTACATAGATTCCTGGCTCTATGGTTGTCACCATTCCATGTTCAAATGCTCTTGGTTGTCCATTAACTTCATTGCTACCAGCATCATGAACATCAAGTCCTAGCCAGTGTCCAGTCCCATGCATAAAGAATTCGAAAAAATGCATCATTGAGATTGTTTCTTCTACACCAAGTGGCACTAGTTTTAAATTAACCAATGATTCAGATAACGTTTTTATAGTTTGTTGGTGTACCTCCTTCATTGAGTTGCCTACAACTACTCCTTCTATGCCTTCATTTTGTACCTTTAACACTTCTTCATATACATCTTTTTGAGGTGACGTAAACTTTCCAGATACAGGAAAAGTACGGGTTACATCTGAAGAGTACATTCCATACTCTGCTGCTGCATCAATTAGAAGTAGGCTTCCTTCATCAAGCTGATCTCTATTTGTTGAGTAGTGAAGTATGCAAGCATTGTGACCACCAGCAACTATTGAGGGGTAGCCTAATCTTTCTGCACCTCTATCATAAAATATCCTTTCCATCTCTGCACCAACTTGATACTCGTACATTCCAGCATTTGCAGTTTTCATTGCATGAATATGACCTTCGACGGTTATATCACAGGCTTTTGTTAGTAGCTCAATCTCTCCATCACTTTTAATTAATCTAAGTTCTGAAATGAGTGGTTGTAGTGAATACAGTGTTGCGTTACTGAAATCAGTACCTCGTTGGTCATACGGAACTGCATGGGTTAGTACTTTCTTATCGTATTTTTCGAAATTATTTGAAGAGTAATCACAATAAATATCGTTAAATCCTCTGAGCAAGTTCGGAAGTATTTTTTCGTAGTCTTGAAATGAATAAGCTTTTAAAGCTTCATAATCATCAACGGCACCAGACTGACCTAAACGTTTACCTTCCCATGTCTCCATTTCCTCATTCCTATCTTGAACAAACAGGTGCAACTCAGGTTCTGAGTCTTTGATGAGGATTACAGCATGGGCATCAGGTTCAGGCCATTCTGTTAAATAATAAAAATTTGAATCTTGTCGAAATGGATACCAAGTGTCATTATTTCTGTAAACAATGCTTCCACTATGTAGAATGACAGCACCATTTTTTATTTGTTTTGCCAAGTTTTCTCTGGCAATTTTTGAATTACCCATTACTGAATAAGAATAATCTATTAAGCAATAAAAAAGCTAGTGGTTTTTATATTGACACTAGAAATTCACGAAGAATTGGATTCCAGTGTGTTTCGTTGTGCTGGCCTTTTTCTTTGAAAACGAAATTAGTTTTGATGTTGTTCAACTTGAGTTCCTCTTCAATTTTTTTAACACCAGAAACATAGAAATCATTATTATTTGAAAAATCTAAATCCCATTCCTTAGGAAATATGTTTTTTACTTGGTCACCAAAAATATCTCCCTCTTTTGTTCCAACTGATAAATTGCAAATAGATTTTTTACTTAAGTTATTTAGATCGTTAACTATCCCTGGAAATCCAAACCAAAATGCTGGAGAAAGAGAGATTATGTTCTCAAAAGATGGATTTAGAATACCTGTCTTTATTGACATTAACCCTCCCATCGATGCTCCCATGACAATTTTTTTTAAATTAGCTACATCTATGTCGTAATCACCATAAATCTGTGGTAAGTGATCTTCTAATATGGACTCTATGTGCATAGTTGCAAAGTTTTCTTGTTCGCCTCTTGGGTAGGGGTTGTATTGTTTTTGTCTGCTAGAGTTTGAGGTCACAGCTACAACAAAATAACCTCTGTTTTCTCTTTCCTCTAAATCGGTCAACAGTGATTCTAAATTAAAAAAATAACCATATGAACTCTTTGATTTTAAGAATAAATTTTCCGCATCAAACGCAAGAATCATATGAGTAACTCTCTTGAACTTTGGAAATCTGACCAAATAGTTATTTGTGTCTCCAAGGTTTATATCTACAACCGGTTGGCTTATGTAGATGTTTTCTAAACTTTTATCGTATTCTGAAAATAGCAGCATTAAGTTATTTTATATTATCCTCAATTGTCTTTGCTACTTCTCTTGCTTTTGATTCATCAGTAGAAATTATTAATACAACATTATCACCTGCAATTGAAGCAACAATATTGTCGATATATAAATTATCAATGGACTCTGCAATCACTTGTGCGGCTGCTGTTGTGGTTTTAACAACAACTTGGTTTGAAACTGGTTCTACATCGAGTACAAAATCTTCTAATGCTTTTTTCGCAATTTTAACCTGCGCATTGTTATCTTGATTTTTAGGAAGCACATAAATTAGTCTTCCATTTTTTAATCTTTTCTTGATTGCTCCAAGTTCATTTAGATCTCTAGATAGTGTTGCTTGGGTAATTTGAATGTTATTTTTCTTAAGAAGTCCTTTAAGTTGATTTTGTGAAGAGACATTTTCTGAATCTATAAAATCTGCAATTAATCTTTGTCTTTGAATAGTTGATTTCTTCATTGTATAAATATACATGTAAATGAATATTTATACAATTATAAATTATTGAAAGTTTCCTTAGCTAGTTTTATCGCTTCCTCTTTAGAAACTTCACCCTCATTAATTCTTTGCTGATATAAGGCCTTCATAATCACACCGACTTTTGGGCCTGGTTCTAAATCAAAAAGACTCATAATTTCATCTCCGCTAATTGGTGGTCTTAGTTTTGACATTTCTTCTTTTTCTAAAACTTCTTTTATTCTTGTCTCCATCTCATCAAGTTTTTCAAAAATTTCCTGAGCTTTTTGTTTATTTTTAGTTGTTACATCGGCTCTAACTAAGTTATTGAGATCTTCCAAAACTTCACCAGCATCAACAATATATCTTCTAACTGCAGAATCTGTCCAGCCCATTTTAAATGTGTGAGGTCTTAGGTGCAGCTCAACTAAACTCGCAACATTCTTGATAGTTTTTTTATCGTACTTTAAGTTTTGTAAAATTTTTTTTGTCATTTTTGCACCTACGACTTCGTGATGTCGAAAATGAACTTTTCCATTTTCAATACCTTTTGTGTTTGGTTTAGCAATATCATGAAACAAAGCTCCTAGTCTTCGAATTAGTGTGGGCGATACATTGTCAACTACCTGGAGAGTATGTTCATAAACATCTTTATGGTGATGATTAGGATCGACCTCAATTTTAAGTTCATTTAATTCAGGAAGGATATAAGAACTTAAACCACTTTCTACAAAAGTTCTTAGGCCAAGTGAGGGATTTTTACCCACAAGTAGTTTAGATATTTCATCTCTTATTCTTTCAACAGATACTATTTTGATTCTTTCAACGTTATCTCTCATTGCTACATAAGTATCGTTATCAGGTGAAAATCCGTGAGTACTTATAAACCTACAAACCCTTAACATTCTTAAAGGGTCATCTGAAAAAGAAATAATTGGATCATCAGGAGTTCTGATTGTTCCTGAAGCTAGATCTTTTAGGCCTAAAAATGGGTCAACAAGTTCATTTTCTTTAATCGAATAGGCTATTGAATTAATTGTAAAGTCTCTTCTGGAGAGATCTGTATTTAAGTCTGCTGCTGATTCAATAGATGGGTTTCGTGAAGAGTTTTCATATGTGTCTTTCCTGTATGTGGTTATGTGAACTGAGTTATCATCAATCTGCAGTTCAATAGTTCCAAACTCTCTACCAATTTCTGTTGTTTTATATCCGTTATTGTTTAACAAACTTATGGACTCTTCTGGGGTTGCATTGGTTGTAAAATCAAAATCTTTAGTATCAATATCTAATATGCCGTCTCGAACAGCCCCTCCGACAAGGTAGAACTCAAAATCATTTGATATGTAAAGATCAGAAACGACTTTTAAATATTCGTTTTTGTCAATTAGGTTTAATAAGGTTCTTGGTACCATATGGATAGCTTAGAAGAAGAATGGAAACAATAGAAGTATGAATTCAGGAGTAGATTTTGCAGCGGGTGGGATTGTTCTTTTGGAACAGAAAATTCTAATTGTAAAAAACAAAAGAGGCGACTCACCAGAAGACGGTGTTTCTTGGTGGGGCTATCCAAAAGGCCATATGGAAGAAGGGGAAAAGCCTGCAGATGCAGCTATAAGAGAAGTGTTTGAGGAAACAGGGTTCGAAGTAAAATTAAAAAGCAACAAACCAATCGCTGAGTCCAGATACGAAATAAGTCGTGATGGAGAAAAGGTTCAAAAAACTGTTTGGTTCTATGAAATGGAAGTTATTGAGTCTTTCAAAAATGAACCTGATGATGAAATTGAGGAAATTGCACTAGTTGATTTTGATACCGCTTTTGATTTACTAACCCACGAAGAAGATAAGAAAATTTTAAAATATGTTTTTAACAAATGAAAAAAAGAAACATAGCACATGGCAAGGTACTTTTTATACTCGAAAATGGAATGACCAAACGCCTGTTGTTTATTTTGAAAAACTATATGGTGGAAGACCTTTATTAAAGAAGATTAATCAACTTGCATTACAAGATAATCTCATCTTTAACTCTTCTATGGTTGATGAGAATAATTCAGCAGTTTGGCAGTCAGCTGGATGGGAGGTTTTAGAAAAATTAAACGTACTGTCTTTAAATCTAAAAAACATTAAGCAGTCTGATAAAAACATAGAGAATGTTGATGTGTTTACCGATGCAAAAATTCCTGAAGTTCTCAAACTAGATCAAGACATTTTTGACCCATACTGGCAAAATTCAAGCGCTGCGTTTAAAGAAACAATTGAAAGTTGTGTTCATAATTATTTATTCATCCAAAAAGCTGATGATGATACGGTTGGTTATGGCATATTAGGTATAACTAGAAATTATGGATTTTTGCAGAGATTTGGAATTGTGAAAAAGTATCAAAATAGAGGTTTGGGTAAAAAGTTACTCGAAAACATCGTTGCATTCTCAAAACAAAAAAAACTAGTTAATGTTCGCCTAAATACACAAACTCAAAATAAACATGCTCAGAGTTTGTATTTAAATAATGGATTTGTTTATACAAAGACCAATTTTTTAATTTTGGCAACTAGCAACCATAAATAGAACTTCATTAATAATCCTCGTTAGCTTAATATAAGTTCTATGGAACAAGAAGATAGCTTTTTAGAATCCTTTGAGAGTTTGCTAGACACTATTAAAAGATTGGTTGTTAAACCAGTAAAAAGAGTAACTGGCTTTGCTTCATTGGGTTTCCTTTTAATTGTTTTGCTGTTCTTGTCGTTAATATTTATATTTATAGGAATAATAAAAATTATGCAGGGTTTGGGGTTGCTCCTCGGAGTTAACCCAACTGGTTTCGCATTTGCTTCTCTGGGTATTCTGTTTTTATTTTTATCAGTTAAAAGTTATTGGAGAAAAAAAGTATGAAAAATGTAGCAATAATTGGTTCTGGACCAGCTGGATATACGGCAGGAATTTATGCAGGTAGAGCAAATCTTGAACCAGTGCTTTTTGAAGGACTTGAATCTGGCGGTCAGCTAATGCTTACTACCGATGTTGAGAATTATCCTGGTTTTGTTGATGGAATAATGGGCCCTGAGCTAATGCAAGTTTTCAAAGGACAGGCTGAAAGATTTGGCACAGAAATTAAGACAGAAATTATTGACTCAATTGAAAATATTGATGGAGGTTTTAAGTTAACCAGTAGTAAAGGTGAGTACGAATTTAAATCTGTAATTATTGCATCGGGTGCGTCAGCCAGGTGGCTTGGCGTTGAGGGTGAAAAAGAACTTCAAGGATATGGTGTTTCTGCTTGTGCAACCTGCGATGGATTCTTTTTTAAAGAAAAGGAAGTAGCAGTAGTTGGTGGTGGAGATTCAGCAATGGAAGAGGCTTTGTTTCTAACCAAGTTTGCAACAAAAGTATATGTGATACATAGAAGAGATCAGTTTAGAGCTAGTCAAATAATGCAGGATAGGGTTTTAAATCATGAAAAAATTGAAGTTATCTGGAACAGTACTGTTGAAAAAATTATTGGTGATGGTGCTGTGTCTTCTGTAGTTCTAAAAAATACTGAAGACGGTTCAGAGTCTGAACTTAACTTAGACGGCGTTTTTGTAGCAATTGGTCATGATCCAAACGTAGAGTTTCTTAACAATTTCGTTGAACTAGATGAAAAGGGATATATAAAAACTGGATTTACAACAGACACTAGTACTTCTGTTCCTGGGGTCTTTGCAGCAGGAGATGTTGCAGATTCCATATATAGACAAGCAATTACTGCGGCGGGAACTGGATGTCAGGCAGCTATTGATTCTGAAAGATGGTTAGATCATTAATCAAGAAAACTTGAGTTATATTGATGAATTGTCACCTGATGAACTTTTAGATTTAAGTAACAAAATTCAAGCAGCAGGGTATCAGTTTCCTTCTGATTCAGTTGAGTGTAAGTCATTAGTAGAGCTTTTTTTAAATGATTACAATATAGAAAAAACTATTTCTAAAGAAAATCTCTGGCTAGAGCTTTTAAATCATGGTTACGACTTAGGTGATCGAATTCTCAATTTTTCAAATCCTGTATTAAAAGGGTCTGATGTAGAAGAACTTCAAGAAATGTTGTCTCGACTTGGGTTTTATTCTGAGCCAATCAACTCTGAGTACACAAAGGAGCTAATGAAATCTGTTGAAGCATTTCAAGAAAATCGTGGACTTAGTGTAGATGGTGTTGTCGGCTTAAATACAGCCATTGAAATTAAAAAATTGATCAGACCAACTTTAGACAAGTCTCTTAATGAAGCGATTAAAGGCTTTAAGCCCGCTAGCTCAGCGTTGAATGTGTGTATAAACATTGAAAACAACGGCGAGTACAGAGAACAAGTAGTGTTTTATGAATCAATTAAAGAATCTGGAATAGAAAATGGAATGAATATTACTTTTGTTTCCGAAGCTGGGGAAGAGATGAGTAAAGAAAATATAATTTCTTTCGTAAATAAAATTAACCCTTCACTTTTCTTAACTTTTGAAAACAATGAAACACAGTCCGTAGATTACTTCAAAGGAAAGCACTCTGTAAGTAATATTGGTAAAAAATTAGCTGATGAAATTGGCACAAAATTAAACCTTGATTCAGTTGGTAAAAACAATATGCTACTCAAAAATACTAAAGCCGTGTCTTTAGTAATAAATGGTAATTTTTACCAAATTAATACCAATACAGTTTTTGATATAGTTTCTGAGATTTATTCGGAAATTTTTTGAAACTAATTTAATTTCTCTATAAATTTTTTAAGTGCTTCTATATTTTGAAAGTTCAGATTTACTTTAAATGACTTTCCTGATTTTTTAACTTGAACTTTTGAACCTAGCGTGTTTTCAAGATTGCTCTTAAGGTGTAGAACTTCTTCGCTCACAGAAGACTTTCCATTTAGCTCACTCACCTTATCTTCAACCTGGCGACTATTTAAAGATAAACTAATAATTTCGGAAAGTAATTTGTCTTGTAAGTTTTCATCTAAAACTATTAAAGGTCTTGCTTGTCCAAAGGAAATCTTTTCTTCTTTTAAAGCTTCTTGAACTTTTTGACTCAGGTTTGAAATGCGTAATAAGTTAGCAATAAATGGTCTGCTTTTACCAACCAAAAGGCCTATCTCTTTTGCGTTTAAGCCGTATGTTTCTTTTAAACTTTTGTAACCAAGCGCTTCTTCAATGGTATTAAGTTGTGATCTTTGTACATTTTCCACTAGACCCAAAACTGCTGCATCCTTGTCCGTTACATCTTTTACTAAACAAGGAATTGTTTTTAAACCAGCTGCTTTACTTGCTCGGAGTCTTCTTTCGCCAGCAATTAATTGATACCTATCATTGCCTAACAATTGAACGATTATGGGTTGGAGTACACCACTTTTTTTAATTGATTCTGAAAGTTCGCCTAGCTTTTTTTCATCAAAATATGTTCTTGCCTGCGTTTTGCTTTCAGAAATTTTTCCAACTTCAATATCGACTACTTTAAATTCTCTAACATTTGTGTTTTCTATAAGCGAACTTAGGGATCTTTTCATAAGCCAACCTTTTCTAATAATTCATTGCTTAATTCTTCAAATTCAATTCTAGCTTTACTATATTCACTAAAATCTAATACAGTTTTAGCATAGAACGGACTATCTGCAATTTCAGTTAATTGTGATATATGCGTTGTAAACAACTTATCAGACAGTATTTGTTTTAACTCTGAAACAAAGTCATGGTAGCTTGCTCGTCTTGTATCAACTTGATTCAGAACTACCCCTAGAAAATGAGGATCTGTATGAGGTACTTCAGAGATTGTTTGTTTAGCAAATGACATTGCCTGACCAACCCCCTCCACAGCTAAGAACTCTGGTTTACTTGGTATAAAGTAATAATCAGATGTTGAAAGTGCTTCCTGAACTAAAGAACTCATAGTTGGTGGTGTATCGATAAATACTATATCAAATGTCTTTATGGTCTCATTTTGTCGAATTTTTCTCATCTTTGATCCACCTACTATTTTTTCTGAATTGTGTTTTTTAATGTCTACATCAGAGGGTATTAGGTATAAATTCTCAAATACTTTTATAGGTTCTATGTTGTTTTCACCTTCTAAAATTTGAGTTGTTGAGGTGGTTAATTCAGAAGTTTTGTTTTGATTAAGGTACGTTGATACATTTCCTTGAGGGTCTGTATCAATAATTAGTGTTTTTAAGCCTTTTCTTGAAAGTACGCTTGCAAGGTTGATTACTGTTGTTGTCTTACCAACTCCACCCTTTTGACAAACCACAGCAATTGTTTTCACTTAACATTTATAACATCAATGTGTCTTATATCATCTTTATTAATTTTAAAATTCTCATGTTTCACGTGAAACAGGTTTGAATCGTAATCTAAGTCTTCGCCGTTTGATGAGACCAGATATGTGGTGTTTTTATCAGTTTTTAGAGAATTTATTACTTTTTCGCTTGAAATAAAGCATCTAGACACAAAAAAACCGCCTTTTTTAATGCGGTTATACGCATCGTCCTGAATCGCAGAAATATTATTATTATTGAGTATTTTGATTAATCGTGAAAGTTCAAAAATTCTTTTTTCTTTTACATCAATTAAGTTAACTGTAATATTTGTAGTAATTCCTATTGAAATTCCAGGTATTCCTCCTCCAGTTCCAAGATCTGAAACTACATCAACCTCACCAGGGAGTTCAGATAATATTTTTCCAAAATAAAGAGAGTGGATAACGAACTCATCCCATACAAATTGTTTGCTTTTTGGACTAATAAGTCCTGTTTTTATACCGGTATTACAAAGCCAGTCATGATAAATGATTAGCTGGTCTAAATTATCACCAACAAGTTGTTTACCCCAGTCAGGAACTTGGGGTTCAAAAGTCATTCTTCTTCTTCAGGCGCAAAGACTACTGATCTGTAGGGTTCTCTTCCTTCAGAATATGACTTTATTCCTTCAAAATTTGCAGCTGCATCATGTAGGGTTTTACGATCTACAGAGTTCATTGGTTCTAACATGACTTCCTGCTTGTCTTCTAGTATTTGTTTACTTAGTCTTTCAGCGTAAATAGTAAGTGCTTCTTTACGTTTTAGTGCATAGTCTGCAACATCAAGTCTGAGTCTGGTTCCTGCACCTGTTTTTCTTTGTACCACTGTTCTGGTTAATTCGTGTAAAGATCTAATGATAAAACCTTTGTCACCAACAAGTGCTTCTGTTTGCTCTCCGGTAACTTTGACTACTAAATTATCATCTTCCAAACTACCCTCAACATCACCTTTGAGGCCAAAAGACTTGACTAGTCCTTTCAAAAAATCAATTGAAACCTTGAGTTGTTCGTCTTTATCAGCCTCAACCCTTGGTTTTTTTGAATCATATTGCTTTTTATACCCATTTTTATTGGGGTTTTTGGAATTGTTATTTCGATTATTATTGCGTCTTTTGTTTGTATAGTTTCTGGAACCACCGTTTCTAACAGAGACTCTTACAAGCGCTTTTGTGCCACCAACACCAAATACTCCGCCTTCTGGTTCTCGAAGTATGTTTATGTTTGCTTGAGTTGCATCTTCTAAATTTAATTCGTTTAGACCTGCTTTTATTGCATCATCAATCGACCTGGCTTCAACTTCAACCCATTTGTTATTTGCCACTATTTTCTCCTTCTTTTTTTGCGGTTTTTGCGAGGATCTTCTTGAATTGGATTTGACTGTGAATCTTCATTGTTTTCCTCTTTTTTATCTTCTTTTTTAACCTCTTCGCGGTCGTCTAGCTTAACAATTAAAGCTTGTTGACCAATTCGAAATATATTTCCAGTTAAAAAGTAAACAACAAGCCCAGTGGGTAATGTCCAAGATATAAATCCAAAAAATATTGGCATTACTTTACCCACCATTTGCATTTGTTGGGCCTGAGGATTGTCGCTTTTACCTGTTTTTTTTGTAATTTGTTGTTGCTGATATAAAGCTGTCAAAATAACAAACAATATCAGTATTAAATATGGAACCCTGTCAACCCAACCCGCTACTTCTGAGGGTGGGATTTGAAGGTCCATATTAAAAAATGTAAGACTTGTGCTTACTTCAAGATCTTTAAAAAGAACAGAAGTTGAAGGAATAAAACTTAGCGGTTCTCTTAAAACTCTAAACAAAGCAAACCATATAGGCATCTGAATGATGAGAGGGAGAATACACCCAAGAGGGTTGATTCCTTTTTCTTTATACATTGCAGCCATGGCTTTGTTGAGCTCTTCTTTATTGTCCTTATACTGTTTCTGAAGTTTTTTAATATCTGATTGTGCGTCTTGCATTCTTTTAGTAGATCTGGTTTGTCGAAGTGTAAGAGGGAAAATTATGACGTTAATAATTACAGTTAAAATAGCAATTGCAAACCCATATGAAAGCGTAAAATCATAAACATATGAGAGTAAAAACCCAATTGCGAGTGCGAATGGTTCTAATATTGCCAATTTTTACCAAATTTCTTATACAAAGGGTTACAAATTGCTATTCTTTTTAAAACAACAGTGGTGGTTTTAAACAAACTGTTTGTCTCAAGGCTCTCAGTTATTACCTGGGAACAGGTTGGGTAATATAAACAATTACCACTACCTAACCCGAGGTAGGAAAGCAAAGATCTACAAACCTGGTACAAAACCGTAACAATTTTCATTTTTATGTCTTAAAGCAGTGGATGTCTAGTTAATATTTTTTTGATTTCAATTAATTTAAGCTCCGATGCTTTTGAGCTTCCCTCAACCAAAATATCTAAATTTAACTCTGTATCTAAACCCCTAACTGCTTCTTTAATCCTTCTTTTAAATCTATTCCTGTTTACAGCGTTGGCGTATTTGCTTGAAATGCTGATACCGAGTCTGTTTGTACCAACAATATTCTCTTTTACAAAAACTTTTACGCCTTTATCTGCAAAGCAGAACTCTTCTTTTCTTAGGTTTTCAAAATGACTTTTTTTATTTAGTGCAGTAAATTTCACTAATAACCTAGGCAGATATAATTTTACGACCTTTTTTTCTTCTTCTTTTAAGAATTTCGCGACCAGCTCTGGTTCGCATTCTTGATCTAAAACCGTGTTTTCTGCTTCTTTTTCTATTACTAGGTTGATAAGTTCTTTTCATTTTTTACCTTTAACTAACAATAAATGAATAGAGTATTTAAACAAACCAAAAATTTTTTTTAATTTCACATGTTCGCGAAAACATTTTTTAACTCGCGAAAAACAAACTAACTAGGATTCTATAACCACAATGAATTGTTGGTTATTTGATAGTTTTCAACATATAATCCTCAGTAAACATTGGGTTTTTCGAATTATTGATAAACCTTTTGAAAAATTAATATGTTTTTCACACTCTATGAAATTTTTAAACTGTCGTTTAAGTTTAATGAAGTTGTAAGCGGAGTTATGAATAGTAAGGTTGATGAATTTCTGTCTTGTTTAAACAATGAGATAGAAAACAAGACAGATAAATATTGGTTGGAACAAGTTGTCTTCGAAATTGGGGGTGATCAAAACCTAAACATCATTGTAAATTCAGAGTTTATTAAGAACTCTATTGAAAAGAAGGTTTTTACCACCATAAAAAGAGTTTATAAAAACATAAATAAGTTTGGTGATTGTGTTTTTGTTCTTGATAAAACCTTGTCTGTTCCTGCCAACGAATTTGAGATTGTAGAGGAAGTTGAGGTTGTAGAAGATATAACTGTTCAAGATCAAACCGCCTACGAACTTGATGTTTTTGACGAGCTGTTTGTTGGAAGTTGTAATAATCTTGCAATAACTGCTGCTAAAAATGTTGTAACAAGTCCCGGAAAAAGGTTTAACCCTTTGTTTGTCTATGGAAAACCTGGGGTTGGCAAGACCCACTTACTAAAAACAATTGAGAGGTCCTCGTTTTCTTCTTTTTATATTGATTCTGAGTCTTTTCTTGAGTCATATATAAATGGAATTAAAAATAAAGACATAGATGTTTTTAAAAACAAAATCAGGTCGGTGGATATTTTACTGATTGACGATATTCAGTTTTTTCTAGGAAAAAAAGGAGTTTCCGAAGAACTATTTCATACAATTAATTACTTTCTAAACAACTCAAAAGCGGTGGTTTTAGCATCAGACCAAAAACCCCAAGAACTCATTGGTTTTCCTGAAAGGTTGGTTTCAAGAATTCTAAACGGATTAGTTACAGACATAGAAAAACCTGATCAGAAAATGTTTTCTGAAGTTTTAAATAAAAACAACAATGAATATGGTGGAAACCTTATAACCAAGAAAGAGTTCGATTTATTAACCTCTTTAGAGTTTCAAAGCTTCAGAGAAATTAATGGTGTTGTGAACAACTTAATAATCAACAAACAAACAGGGACTGGAAACGCTAACTATGTTGCAGAGCTTGTTTCTATGTACTCTAACAACAAAGTCTTGGAACTTACCCCAGAGTTTATTCTTGATTATTGCTCCGATCTATATCAAGTAGATAAAAGGTTAGTGTTGTCAAAAAACAGAAGTGAGCAGGTTAGTAATGCTAGACATCTTTTTATTTACTTAATGAGAAAACACACCGAGTACTCGTTAAATCAAATTGGTTTATACGTGGGTAATAGGTCTCACTCTACAGTTTTATCTTCAATTAAAAAAGTTGAAGACTCTCCTGGTTTGAAGAAAGAAATAAACATTTTCAACAATAAAGTTTCTTCTAAAGAAAATCTGTTAACAAAGGTCTAAAATGTTTAAAACTTACAACATAAATTTGTCGTTGTTTAAGTCTTTAATGGGTTTATTAAACAATTTAAACAGTTTTATTGTTGTTATATATATAAAGGAATAATTTGAAATTTAAAACGAAAACAAAAGATCTAAAAGAAGTAGTTTTGTCCGTTTCTAGAGCTGTTGATGTTAAGCCATCCACCCCCTCTCTTCAGGGTTTGTATATAAAAGTTGAAGACGGTTCTTGTGAGGTTATAGGTTCTGATTTGGATTTAGTCATTAAGGCGAAACTTAGTGTTGACTCAATGGTTGATGGAGAGTGTTTAGTTAACGCAAGGATTTTATCCGAAGTGGTGAGGAAAATGTCCTCAGGAGAAATTGTGTTCTCTGATCTTGGTAATGAAGTAATGATTGAAGCTGACAAATCAGAATATAAACTGAGAAAACTAGATCACCTAACATACCCCAAAGCTTTACTAGAGAACTCTTTTGAACAAGAAAACAGCCAAAAACTGGCTCCTTTTGAACTTTTTACAGCACTTAGAAAAGTAGGCATAGCAGCATCCCCAGAAGGTGGAAAACCAATACTTACAGGTGTTTTCTTTGATAACGATGGAGAAAAAACAACACTTGTCTCGACAGACAGCTACAGGTTGGCAACAAACATAATATCCAACTTACCTATAGACGATGCAGGAATCGTTTCTTATAGGTCTTTAAACGAAACCATAAAACTTTTTGAAGACAATGAACAAGACATTTATATAAACTCAACAGAAAGAGAACTTCATTTTTATAACGAAAAATACTACACATCTGTTAGAAAACTCGAAGGAAACTACCCCGAATACCAAGCTCTTTTTCCAAAAGAGAATGTTTTCTCAATAGAGGTTGATAAAAAAAAGATATTGGAATCCCTCGACAGATCGACTGTAGTTGCTGAAGGGTTTATACCTGTGACATTAAAAGTGGTTGACGAAAACAATCTCAACATATCTTCCACAAACAAAGATATTGGTGGTGGTGTAGAAGAAATAGACATAAACATTCTTGGACTTGAAGTAGGGGACGTGACAGATTTTCAAATCTCCTTCAACCCAAATTATTTAATCCAAGGTATAGAAGTCTTAGATGGAAACAAAGCTTTTTTACGATTTTCTGGGAACGACAAACCAGCTGTTATTCAAGGTGAAGAAGAAACATATCAATATTTACTTATGCCTGTTAGAACTAACGAATAGTGCTGAATAAAGAACCAGAAAAAATTAATCCAAATAATAATTCTTTAGGTATAAATTTTAAAAACTCTAAAAAAATAGAAAACTACATTACCAACAGTCACTACAAGTGGGTCGACGATGTTGTGACAGGACCAGTTTTAGGAGAAACACTAGTGGTTTATGTTGACAACTCCAGAGTGAAAAAAATCGTGAAATTAGACGAACAAAACTTAATTATAAACATTGAGAAAAATACCAAAATAAGCCTTAAAAACATAGATGTTCAAATATCTAATCTCAAGCAATAATCTAGAAATCTAGTAAAATAGGAGTTCAGCAGGGGCTGTAACAAATAAATAGAAGCGTATCTTGGAGATAATTCGTGTCTAAAAAAGATTCAAATAGTTATGATTCAAAAGATATAAAAATTCTTGAGGGTCTAGAAGCAGTAAGAAAAAGACCAGCAATGTATATTGGTTCGACCGGACCAAACGGTTTACACCATCTTATCTGGGAAGTGTTAGACAACTCTGTTGACGAAGCTATGGCCGGAAGGTGTTCAACAATCAAGGTAGCTCTAGAGAAAAATGGATCTGTTACGGTGGAAGACGATGGAAGCGGAATACCAGTAAAACCTCATCCGAAAACAAAAGTTTCAGCACTTACTACAGTTTTAACCACACTTCATGCTGGTGGAAAGTTTGAATCCGGAGCATATACAGTTAGCGGTGGCTTACACGGAGTTGGAATTTCAGTGGTTAATGCTCTATCAACCTTCGTAAAAGTCGAAGTTCAAAGAGACGGGTATTTTTGGAATCAGGATTTTGATTTAGGTAAACCAAAATCGAAAATTAAACGAGGAAAAGTTTCAAAAAAGACCGGAACAAAAGTCAACTTTTTAGCTGACCCTGAAATATTTGATGAAACACAAACCTACGACTACAACATTGTTTCCGAGAGACTGAGACAAACTGCTTTTCTAAATAAAGGCTTAAAAATAACTCTTGTTGACAACAGGGTAAAACCAGCAACAAAGGAACAGTTTCACTTTAAAGGTGGATTGGTTGATTTTGTTGAGTATCTAAATGAGGGATTCGAACCACTACACGATAAAATCATATCTTTTTCAGATCAAACAAAGGACTCAGAGATAGAAGTTGCTCTACAGTGGAAAAACGAAGACGATGTTACGGTAAAAAGCTTTGCAAACAACATTCACACACTTGAAGGTGGTACTCACGAAGAGGGACTTAGAACTGCAGTAACAAAAGCTATTAATGATTTCGCAAAAAAAAGAAACCTACACTCAGATATTTCACTAACTGGAGATGATATTAGAGAAGGTATGACAGGAGTAGTTTCGGTCAGAGTTAAAGAGCCACAATTTGAGGGTCAAACAAAGACAAAACTTGGAAATACTGAGATGAAATCCAAAGTCCAAGTATTAATAAACGAAGAGTTTCCAAAGTGGCTTTCAAAAAACACAAAAGAAGGTAGAGCCATTGTAGAGAGATGTGCGGTGGCTGCTAAAGCTCGCATGAGTGCAAAAAAAGCAAGAGAGCTAACCAAAAGAAAAAGCATTTTAGAGACTTCTGGATTGCCTGGAAAACTTGCAGACTGTTCATCAACAGATCCAACCGAAAGTGAACTTTTTATTGTTGAGGGAGACTCTGCTGCTGGTCCTGCAAAGCAAGCTAGAGACTCTAGGGTACAGGCCATACTTCCAATTAGAGGAAAAATTATTAATGTTCAAAAAGTTACTGAGAACAGAGCACTTCAAAATGAAGAAATTAGTGCGTTAATAAAAGCAATTGGTACTGGAATAAAGGCACAATTTAATGAAGAAGAGTCAAGGTATGACAAGATTATATTTTTAACAGACGCTGATGTAGACGGAGCCCACATCAGAACACTTTTATTAACCTTTTTCTTTAAATTTATGCCAGGTCTCATTACAAGTGGAAAAGTATGGATTTCAGAACCACCACTTTACAGGTTAAAAGCTGCTTCTGGAATCACCTACTTAAAAGATGATGAAGCACTAAATGCATTTAAAAAAGAAAACAAGAACAAAAAATTTGACATAAGCAGATTCAAAGGTCTGGGTGAAATGAATGCCGGAGAGTTGTGGGATACCGCAATGAACCCAGAAACAAGAACGCTTATTAAAGTAACTCTTGCTGATGCAAAAGGTGCAATGGCAAAAGCCTCAGACATGTTTGAAGTTCTTATGGGCAATGATGTTTCAAAGAGAAAACTGTTTATTGAAAAGAACGCAAAAGACGTAAGGTTCTTGGACGTATAATGCCTGCTAAAAAACCACCAGCAAAAAAAACCGCAGCTAAAAAGCCAGCTACTAAAAAAGCTCCTGCAAAAAAAACCGCAGCTAAAAAGCCAGCTACTAAAAAACCACCAGCAAAGAAGACAGCAACTGCAACCAAAGAGTCTAAACCAAAAGAAGCAATTACAAGCAATGGCACAATTGCAGTTGAAGATGAAATTTCAAAATCATTCTTAGATTATGCGATGTCCGTTATTGTTTCAAGAGCGTTACCAGATGTAAAGGATGGCTTAAAACCCGTTCAAAGAAGAATTCTATATTCAATGTATGAAACAGGAATTAGACCCACAGGTCCTTTTAGAAAATGTTCAAAGGTTGTTGGTGATGTAATGGGTAACTATCACCCTCACGGCAACGAAGCAATTTATGGAACCTTAGTTAGACTCGGTCAACATTTCAGTACAAGGTATCCGTTAATCGAGCCTCAAGGAAATTTTGGCACCCCAGACGATCCTCCAGCAGCGATGAGGTACACAGAGTCTCGAATGTCCTCTCTCTCATCCCAACTTCTAGATGGCATTGATGAAGATACTGTAAATTTTGAACCAAACTATTCGGGAGAAACTTCAGAACCAAAAGTTCTTCCAGCAAGGTTTCCAAACCTCTTAGTTAATGGAGCAGAAGGCATCGCAGTTGCAATGGCTACTAACATGCCACCATATAATTTACGTGAAGTTACAGAGGCTGTTAAGTTTGCAATCGCAAATAAGGACGCAAAGCCAAGAGACTTTTTGAAAATAATTACAGGACCGGACTTCCCTACAGGAGGTTTGGTCGTCGACACTCCAACTATCAAAGATGCAATTTTGAAGGGAAGAGGCTCTATAAAAATTAGAGCAGTTGCAGATGTGGAAGAGCTCGGAAGAGGTCGGTCTGCGATTGTCGTAAAAGAACTTCCTTACCAAGCTTCTACAGATCGTATTATGGAGAAAATTGCCACACTTGTGCAAGATAAAAAACTTCAGGGAATATCTGATCTAAGAAATGAAAGCAGCGATAGAAATGGTACAAGGTTGGTTGTTGAGCTTAAGAGAGATGCGGTTCCACAGGTTGTTTTAAATCAACTTTTCAAACAAACACAACTACAAGACACATTCTCTGTTAACTCGGTTGCTCTTGTGGACGGTGTTCCTAAGGTTCTCTCTGTTCCTGAGTTGATAAATTACTACATCGATCATCAAATTGATGTAATACAAAGAAGAACAAAATACAGACTAGACAAAGCTGAAAACAGACTACATATTGTAGAAGGTCTTCTTTTAGCACTTAACAAAATTGATCAAATTATTAAAGTCATTAAAGCATCTAAAGATGTCGATACAGCGAGAAAATCTTTGATGACAAAATTTAAATTATCAGAAGTTCAGGCTTCACACATTTTGGATATGCCTCTCAGAAGACTTACAGCACTGGAAATGGAAAAACTCGAAGAAGAAAAGAAAGAGTTAAAGGAAACAATTAAAGAATTAGCAGCGATTTTGAAAAGCAGAGCCAAGCAAAACACAATATTAATCGAAGAATTAGAAGCTATTACTGACAAATTCGGCGATGAGAGAAGATCAAGAATTGTTCCAGATGTAGGAGAGGTTTCTATAGAAGACCTTATAGAAGACGAAGAAATTATCGTATCTGTTTCATCAAATGGATATGTTAAATCTGTACCTTCCACCTCTTACAAGAAACAAGGAAGGGGCGGAAAAGGAGTGAAAGCTGCTTCATCAGACGAAGACGTGATAGAACATCTTCTTTCTACTTCAGTACACTCTTACCTACTCTTTTTTACTGATCAAGGAAAAGTCTATAGGGCTAAAGCGCACGAGATTCCAAAAACCAACAGAACCGCAAGAGGCTCTCTAATTCAAAACGTGTTGTCAATGAGTCAAGATGAAAAAGTACAGGCAATCATAGACACCAGAGATTATGAGACAGAAAAATTCTTATTAATCATGACAGAAAAGGGCACTGTCAAAAAATCTAAGTTTAAAGATTTCGACTCTAACTACAAATCTCTACAAGCTATAAAGCTTAAGGATGATGACAAAGTTGTCTCCGTTAAAACAACTTCAGGTAAAGAAGATGTGATACTTGTTTCGCAAAAGGGCCAGGCTATAAGGTTTGACGAAACAAATCTTAAAGCTCAAGGTAGATCAGCAATGGGAGTTAGAGGAATCAAACTTCGAGAAGGAGACAAAGTAGTTGGTGCCGCAACCTCAAGAGATGAAACGCTTTTATTTATTACTGCAAAAGGATACGGAAAACGTACTAAGTTAGATGAATTTAGAAGAGCCGGAAGAGGTGGCATGGGAGTAAAAGCTCTAAAAGTTACAGAAACTAAAGGAAATTTAGTAGGTGCAAGGTCTGTAGATGAAGATACAGAGGTTATGCTTATGAGTACAGGTGGAACTGCAATAAGATGTGCAGTGAAGCAAATTAAACAAATGAGTAGAGCAGCACAAGGAGTTAGGGTTATGAAGCTTTCTTCCGAAGAAGAAGTATCAGCTTTCATACCAATTAAAAGTTAATTATGGTTCGTGTAAATAGAGTTAGAAGAATAATTCGAAAGATTGATCCGTGGACAGTTTTAAAAGTCACTCTTGTACTTAACTTTGTCGTTGCATTAACAGTTGTTCTTGGTTTCTCAATTATGTGGGTGTTATTAGTAAATGCTGGAGTTCCACAAGGACTAGAAGATATTGCAAGACGACTAGCTCTATTAGATCAAGACGCTTCTCTGGTTGGAAACATAGAGCCACTATTTACCGGTTTAGTTTCCCTCGCAGCTGTTTATATGTTGACCCAGACCGCAATCGCTACAGTAGGTGCGTTCTTTTACAATTTAGTTTCAGATTTAGTCGGAGGTATTGAAGTTGTTGTCCTCGAAGAGTCACACTTAGTTGCTCCAGAAAAACCACAGAAAGTTAAGAATGCTTCAAGTAATGAATCAAAAGAAACAGTAATGATGTCATTTGTAAACTCTATAAAAAAAGCAAGAGCAGACAGAACAGCAGAACAAACACCATCTACATCAGACCTTCCAAGGCCAGATGTTCCTAGGGATATTGAAGAACCAACATTGATGGATGTATTAAAAAACGCAGAAAACGAAGAAGACGACTCTATTTAATCTGCTATTATCTTAAAAGAATAATGAAGCGAAGTTAGTGAAAACCTAACACTGTCCCGCAACTGTGATTCGAAAGATAAGTCAGGTCGCCTTCAATATTTGTAAAACAACAATCCTCGAGAGAAGGAATGAAGTTTCTAAAATTTCTTACATTTTCTCAAGGTAAGAAAGGAATTTATGAAATTTAAACTAGTTTTTCTTGCCTTGTTATTTTCGATGTGCTCGAATGTAACACAAGAAGCATCCGAAGAAATCAGGGTGGTGTCTTTGTCCACGACCCACACAGAGATAATACAATCCCTGGAAGCAGAAGAAACATTAATTGCTGTCGACTCTTTTTCAGAAGTTGATTTTCCAGTTGAAGTAATAGACGCGTACACAGTAACAGCCGAAGAACTTGCACCACTAAATCCAGATGTGGTGATTTTAGCCTTTGACTTCAATGGGATTGTGGAAGGATTAGAAAACCAGGAAATAAACTATGTGTTATTACCTCCTGCAAAAAACTTTGAAGATGTTTACTCACAAATTGAAACAATAGGATCACTTGTTAACAAAAAGAGTGAAGCATTTTCAACTACAAGAGATATGAAAATTGAGATAAACAGGATTTTAGACAATTCAAACTTTGGAAATACTTCTGTGTACCACGAAATAGGCTATTCTTACGGCATTTACAGCGTTAACTCCAACTCGCTAATTGGCCAGATTTACAATTCTTTGGGTGTTGTAAATATTGCAAACAACATTGAAGACCCTTATGGAAGTGGATATCCGGCACTAACAGAAGAACAAGTCATTGAGTCTAACCCAGAGTATATAGTCATAGGCCACTCTGATTATTTGAATAAAGACCTATCAACACGCATGGGCTGGGAAGACATAAATGCAATTGAGAACTCTAATGTTTACTTTCTTGATGAAAACTTAGCTAATAACTGGGGAACCACCACGGTGGAGCTAGTGGAGCAGATTGCTTTAACATTTGAAGAAAGTGCTCAAACCAACCCATATTCAGATTATTTGCTATTAGTATCATTATTGATTTTGGTAATGGTTGTATTTTTTACAAATAGAATTAATACAAAAGAAAGGGTTTAATTAAACATCATGAAGGGTTATTCAAACGACTTATACATTTTAGCTTTTGACCACAGAGGAACCTTAACTAAAGGACTACTCGGTGTTGAAGGTAGAGAACCAACCGATGAAGAGATTGCAAGAGTGTCTTCAATGAAAGACATAATCTTTGATGGATTTCTAGAAGCAAAAAACAAAGGAATTTCTGGTGGAGACCCAGCAATATTAGTTGATGAAGCTTTTGGACTACAAGTACAAGAAAAAGCAAAAGAAATGGGAATTAAATTTGCTGCACCTGTAGAAAAGTCTGGACAAAAAGTATTCGACTTTGAATACGGGGACGACTTTGGTGAAAAAATAAAAGAGGTCAATGCAGACTTTGTAAAAATTTTAGTTCGTTGGAACCCAGACGATGATGCAGACACAAGACAAATTCAGGGCGAGAGAATTAAAAGATTGTCTGATTGGCTTGATGAAAACGAAAGAAAATTTCTTTTAGAGTTTTTAGTTCCTGCATCCGAACAACAGTTAGAAAGTGTTGGCGGTGATCAGGCTATATATGACTCAGAAATCAGACCAAAGCTTGCTGTTCAGGTAGTTGAGGAAATGAGAGAGCGAGGAGCTGATCCAGATATTTGGAAGATTGAAGGATTAGACACTACTGATGACTGTGAAAATGTTTCTAAAGTAATCAAAGATGGTGGCAGAGAAGATGTTATAGCAGTTGTTCTTGGTAGAGGCGCAAATGATGAAAAAGTGAATGAGTGGTTAAGAGCAGGATCATCAGTTGAGGGATATAAGGGCTTCGCAATTGGAAGATCTATCTTTTGGGATTCTCTTAAAGGATGGAATGCTGGTGAGAAATCACGTGAAGAGGCTGTTTCAGAGATAGCAAACTCTTACCTAAGTTTTATATCTGTATATCAAAACGGGAGTTAAAAAATGCCACAAGGCAAAGCAGTAATTGGACAATCTGGAGGTCCAACAGCTGTTATAAATAAATCACTAGTTGGGTTTATTAAAGAGGCTACAAAGTCAGATTTCGACGAAATCCTTGGTGCAAGACATGGGTTGGCGGGGATGCTCAGTGAAGATTTTGTTGATTTATCAAATTTATCTGAAGCTCAGCTTTATGGAATGGGTAAAACGCCTGCGGCAGCACTTGGTTCAGTAAGAAAAAAACCTACAGATTCTGATATAGAACAGCTTGTATCAATATTTGAAAAACAAAATATTAGAAACTTCTTTTACATAGGGGGTAATGATTCTGCTGAAACAGCAAACTTAGTTTCTGAAGGAGCAAAGTCTATTGGGTATGATATGAAAGCATTTCATATTCCAAAAACTATTGATAATGACTTACTTGAAACAGATCACTGCCCAGGTTATGGTTCAGCTGCTCGTTTTGTTGCTCACGCTTTTCAAGGTGATGATGCAGACAATAGAAGCCTAAAAGGAATCAAGATAAATGTTTTAATGGGAAGACATGCTGGGTGGCTGACTGCTGCGAGTACCTTAGGAAAGTCTACTGAAGAGGACGGCCCACATTTGGTGTACGTTCCTGAAAAAGTGTTCAAAATTGATGAATTTTTAAAGGAAGTCAAAGAGGTTTATGATTCGCTTGGAAGATGTGTTGTTGCTGTTTCAGAAGGGATTCATAACGAAGAAGGAGAATACTTCTTACAAACCTATGCAAGTGAAACAGGATCTGGTCTAGCTGGAAAAAAAGATAGTCATGGAAACATCCAGTTATCAGGGTCAGGCGCACTGGGTGATACGTTAACCAATATAGTTTCAGAACACATTGATGGAGTAAGAGTTAGGGCTGATACTTTTGGATACCTACAAAGATCTTTCCTAGCCGATGTCTCCGAGGTAGATGCTGAAGAAGCTGAGAGAGTTGGACAACATGCCGTTGTTGCCTCAAAAGAAATGCAAAGTGGTTCTGTAATTCTTAAAAGACAATTGTCAGAAACATATAGTTGCGATGTAGATGTTGTAGAGCTAAAAAAAGTTGCTAAGCACACAAAAGACATGCCACAAGAATTTTTAGATGAAAGCAAACCATATGTTACCAATGAATTTTTTGAGTACGCTATGCCATTAACTGGTGGAATAGAACCTAAAACACAAATATTTGTATAGATGTCAAAAATCACTTTATCAAGGAATGATTTTCAAGCTTTTTGGTCTGTGAGCATAAGATACTATGAGCTTGACCCACAAGGTGTGGTGCACAATGCTAATTACGTGTCGTTTTTTGACGAGGCAATTACTGGTTATTTTAAATATGTAAATTATGACTACTGGACAGATATTGAAGAAACTAGAAAAGATTTTCATACCGTTCAAATAAAAGTGCAATACAACAAACCTCTCCAGTACGGTCACGAAATAGAAATAGGAACAAAAATTAAAGAAATAGGAAACTCTAGTATCACATGGGTAATGGGTATGTTCTTAAAAGATTCTGATGAATTAGTGAGTTCTTGTGAGGCTGTTCACGTATATACAGACCAAACGACAATGAAGCCCACACCAATTACAGAAGATCTTAAAGAAAAGCTACAGTTTAATTAATCAAAACGTACGCACTAACATTATCAATATGAATCAAAGAAGATATGATATTGATGCGTTGCGATCTATAGCAATGTTCCTACTTATTTTTTATCATCTTGGCATTTCATTTACCTCTCTTGCTAGACAAACGCTTTTCATCCAGAACAAAAGAGTAGTAGATGGGATATGGCCATTATTAAACCTAATGAATAGCTGGAGAATACCACTCGTTTTCTTAATTGCCGGGGTTGCTTTACGACTTTCGTTTAGAAAGAGAACGAGGATACAAATTTTTAAAGAGAGATCAAAAATCCTTATCCTACCTTGGGTCTTTGGAACTCTAGTATTTTCTAGCTCGTCAGCTTATATAGTTGGTAGATTTTATGATTATTGGTTTTTGGACGAAATTAGTGATGCAGTTTTTTTTGCTTTGGAATATGAAGGTCTACATTTATGGTTTTTGACTAATATTTTTATTTACTGTCTGGTACTTATTCCGATTTTGAACTTTATTTCGAAAGAAAATTTTATTGCATCGCTACTCAGCAAACCAGGCGGAGTCTTTCTATTTTCATTACCCATAATTGCTGAGGGACACTTGTTAAATTTATCTAGATTCAGGACCGAAACATACGGAGATTACTACAGCGAATATGCATTAACGGACCACGGTTTTGTACTCGGGTTTTTATGGTTTTTTATAGGCATCATTCTTACTTCTCAGGGTGATGCGTTCTGGGAATCGAGTGTAAAGAATTGGAAATTACACCTAGCTCTTGGTATGACATCATATTTTTACAGATGGCTTAACAATTTTTTAGAAGATTATGCCCTGGATAATCGGCTCATAGCTTTTGAATCCTTTAATTTTATTTTTGCACTGTTAGGAATCGCTGCAGTGTATTTAAACAAAGACTCACCACAACTTACCTATTATAAAACAGCTGTATATCCTGTTTATATTGTTCACCTACCAGTACAAATGGCAGTTATGTATTTTTTTGCTGGTATAAATATTCATCCAATCATTAAATTCCCAATTGCTCTGTTTTTGATTTGTTTTCTTTCTTTAACGATTTATCACGCCATAAAAAATATCAAGCCACTAAGACCTTTATTTGGCTTGAGAAACCAATAAAATTGAAAAAAATATATTTAATAATTTTTACCCTTCTTTTTAGCTTATGTTCAACCTCTAATGATGAAGGAGTAGCCTCTCTATCAAATGACACAACAACTACTTCGGTTATAGCGGAAGAGGATTATCCAATTGTTTTAACTCAGTGCCTAAACGAAGAAATGGGATACAACATAGCAACACCGTTTGATATCGAAGATTTAAAAACAACTCTTGATAGCATGAGTAATACAAAAGAAGAGAGAACACAACTTTTGGAAGATGTCGGCACTTGTGTGAATAAATACAACCTCTGGTCGGACTCATCTTCTTTGAGTCCAGAAGAGTCTGCAAAATTATATGATGAAAATCTTGAATTGGCTAAATGCTTAAGAGAAAAAGGATTAAATGTTCCTGATCCTAGCCAACAAGAACCCAAGGTTGATTTAAGCGGGCTCAAGGAATCTAAAGATGACATTATGCCGTTGTTACAAGAATGTGGTTGGCAAAAATAAGTATTAGATTTGTATAATAAAAAAATAAAGAAACTAAAAACACAGAAACACCTTATGAAAAAATTAATACCTGAAACAATCGAAAACAAAATTCCAAAAAATAAATTTGTCTACTACTTTTGTTGGTTACTAGTTGGATTCAATTTTTTTAGAAGTCTTGAACACATATTTGCTGAAGATGGTGGAGCAGAATCTATTGCAGGCATTCCACTAAGCAGTTATTCACCTGAAGCTGCAAACAACATTGTTTCAATATTTGCTCAGTGGGGTTTTTCACAACTAGTTTTAGCTTGCATTTTGCTTATAGTTGTTTTAAAAATTAGAGAACTTATTCCGCTTATGTTGCTAATTATTGCTTTAGAAAACATATTCAGAGCAGGAATTGGTCAATACAAGTCCTTAATCATTGACTCAGCTCCTCCAGGAGCACTTACCCCTTTAATAGGTTTGGTGACTTTAATTTTCTTTTTTATTTCAGTAAGGGAAAAAAATTAAAATTATGAAAAAATATTCAAACATCTTCTTATTAATTCTATTTGTACTTTTCTCTGCGTGTTCATCATCAGATGAATCACAAGGAGTTGTTTCTACAAAAGATTTATCAAGTGATACAACAGTTACAACAATTGCAGAGGAAGCTACCGAAGAAGTAGTTTCAATAGAAGATGCACAACTTTTACTAGCTAGTTGCTTAAGAGAAAATGGATATGACATTACAGATCCTAAAAATGATGAGAGTTTACAGAGTGTTTTACGCCCAGTATTTTTAGCTGCTGATCAAAAAGGGAGAGAAGAACTTTTTGAGACAATTCAAACATGTGCTGATGAAAATGATATTCCACTTGGTGGCACAGCAGACTTTGAGAATCCTGAAGAAGTTGCTGATACTTTAGACACTGAGTTGGAATTTGCACAATGCTTGCGGGAAAAAGGTATAGAGGTGGAAGATCCGAATGCTGAAAGACCACTTAGATCTATCCTTATTAGCCTTGTGCAGTCTGGACAATACCTTGAAGATCAAATTAGAGAAGCTGCTGGGGAGTGCTTTGATGACCTTGGGCTTGAACCACCACAACAAGGTAGAGGATAAGACTAGGGTTCTTTATAATTTTCTTATGTATAAAAAAGCTTCAGTAATACTTGTTCTTTTAACAGCATGCTCTTTTTTTCAACAAGATGAGCAAGCTGTGGTCTCTGTTGCGGATACTGACAAAGGCAAAGAGGCAATTGCTTCTGGTGTGCAGCTTACAGATGAACGAGAAGAAATTTCAGATGAGGACGCACCCTTAGTACTTGTACAGTGTGTTAATGAATCTGGTTATAAATTTAAAGAACCAAAAAACTTTTTAGACCTCTACACCACGATTGCATCTTATTTTGAAACAATAACCGAACAAGAGGCTGAGGAACTTTGGGATATAATCGAAGAATGTGCTTTGAAATATAATTTATGGGGTGTAGCAGATGAAAATCAATTCGAAGATCCGGCACAAGTCTCCAAGGAAATTGACCGATCATTATTTATGGCTAAGTGTTTTAGAGAAAGTGGATATCCTAAAGTGCCAGACCCAGATTATTTCAACAGAGAAGTCAGGCTAGACGCCTATATTGATGAAGATTGGGAGCTTAGAGAAGACGACCCACTAGTCCAGACATGGCAAGCTTGTGAAGATAAACTACCAGAAGAGTTAAAAGATGAGGAGTGGGATGCATAAAAAACTTAATAAAAAAATTTCTCAGAATGCACACAGGTTTAATAAACTACTCTAATTGGAACAATGATGAAAAATATATTTAAATTAAAAAATTTGTACATTTTAATAGCGGTGCTCGCACTAGGTTATGGTGGTTATTATTTTGGTACTCAGAACACAGAATCATCTACAAGCAACAAAACTCTAGAACTTACTACTGTTGCTATACAAAAAGGTGACTTAGCAAAAAAGGAAGAATACAACGGAACCTTAAGACAAACTGACAGTAAAGTGCTCAACTCACCAATGTCAGGAGTTGTTACCTATGTTCCTAAAGAAGGAACCATTATTAATTTTGGAGAAGTCTTATTTGCTGTTGACAATAAACCTGTAATTTTAGTTGAAGGAGCGACACCCTTTTATAGAACTTTAGATTTAAATTCTGATGCTGGTCCCGATGTTTTACAACTTGAAGAAGCACTTGTGTTCTTGGGTTATGCAGCAGAAGACTTTGTACCTGATGAAACTTTTGATGAAACTACTTCAAACATGCTTAATGCACTATACGTTGACTATAAGATTGATACAAAATCTGAAGTCACACCAGCAGAACAGGTTGCAATTAATTTAAAAAAGACTGAAGTAGAAAATATTGAAGAGACAATTTCAGATGGCGGAACTACATTGGCACAAGTTAATGACAAAAAGAAAAAACTAGATGATGCAAAAGAGGCGGCTACCGAAGAAAGCGCAGCATGGAAAGCAGCTGATACAGCTATTGAAAATGCTGAACAAAGCATTACCTTACTAAAAGACGACACAAATCCTCAGACAAAAGAAAAAATTGCAAACAACACTAGAGACTCTGAAATAGAAGATTTAGAACAAGAAATTGAAAAACAAAAAAGAATCAAGGATTTAGAAAAAGGTAAAGAATCTGGGATTGATGCTACAGAAGCTTTAGCTATTGAGACAGCACAAAAAGCATATGATGATACATTAAAAAGCTACAACGATGGAGTTGATCAAGCAGCTGAGTTAGCAAAAGCCAAAGAAGAGCTCGAAGAGCTAAAACTTGCCTCAAAGTCAGAAACTTTTAGTCCAACAAATGCCTATGCTTCAGAAACACCATTAATTGTTGGCTCTTATGTTAATGATGTTGGTTCTGCTGTTGCACTAAATTCACCACTGTACAACATTTCTTCTATTGGAATTGAAGTTGTCTTTCAAGTTGATGCTACAGATCAGGAAACAGTTTCACTTGGTGACAGTGTTGAAATAGAACTTCCTACAGATGAAAGAGTCCCAACAGTTATTACCTTTATAGATCAGGTTGTAACACAAACTCAAGCAGGAGAATTTATAGAAGTTACTCTAGAAGTTCTAAACCCAGAAGAGATTGAAGCTTATGATCAAGCTCCAGTGAAAGTATTTGTGATAACAGAGATTTCTGAAAATGTTCTTTATGTTCCAGTCAATGCCCTCCTTGCTTTAGCAGAAGGAGGGTACGCTTTAGAAGTTTATGACGGAGTGCTTGATACCGGAACATTTGAAGGAGAATCTGGCGTTGATACAAATTACGTTGCTGTTGAAATAGGAGTATTTACTGACGGCTTTGTAGAAGTAAAAGGAAATATCTCAGAGGGTCAAATAGTAGTTGTACCAAGATGAAAACCAGTACAAAAACTGTCATCTCTATAAATAATATCTCAAAAGTTTACGAAGGCCCTCCGCCAGTAAGAGCTTTAGATGGTGTCTCACTTGAAATTAAAGAAGGAGATTTTGTCTCAATAGTCGGTCAATCAGGAAGTGGTAAATCCACTTTCTTAAATATGATTGGATTATTAGATAGCATAACGAATGGCTCTATAGAAATTGAAGGTAAAGACGTCTCAGAACTCTCAGACAATGAGTTATCAAAGTTTAGAGGTGAAAAGATTGGGTTTATATTTCAAAGTTTTTTTCTACTCCCAGGATTAACTGCTCAAGAAAATGTTGCTGAAGGTCTTTTATACCAAGGTATTTCAAGATCGGAGAGATTAGAAAAAGCAAAGGAAGTTTTAGAACAAGTAGGTCTTGGTGACAGGTTGACTCATTTGCCTAAAGAATTGTCTGGTGGGCAACAACAAAGAGTTGCGATTGCTCGTGCTCTAGTGCAAGATCCGGCATTCGTACTAGCAGATGAACCAACAGGAAATTTAGATAAGGAATCCGGTATCAACATACTCAATATTTTGAAAGATCTAAATAATCAAGGCAAAACAGTGATAATGATCACTCACAACCAAGAACACGCAAGTATGTTTAAAAAAGTTATAGAACTAGTTGATGGAAAAATAGTAAATCAATGAAAAGAAATAGACTTAAAATCAAAGATTTGTTTTTTGTAGCCCTATATGGCGTTAGGGCAAGAAAAGGTAGAGCAACTCTTACCTCAATTGGGATTGGTATTGGAATCGCTGCAATTGTTGCAGTATCTGGTATTTCAGCTTCAGGTAGGGCAGACCTTCTCTCAACACTAGAATCTCTAGGTACAAACTTAGTTAAAGCATCACCCCAGGCTGGTTTTTTTGGAACCCAGGAAGAACTCCCAAAAGGAGTTTTAGGCATGGTTGAAAGGATAGGCCCAGTTCAAGAAGTTACTTCTACAACCCAAACAGACCTTCTAGTAAGGAGAAGTAATTTTATTTCAGAATTTGAAGGCGGTGGTATTTCAACAATTGTTACGAGTGCTGAACTATTAGATGTTATAGGCGGCAATTTAATTGATGGTAGGTTTATTGAGGACGGGCTCTCTGATATTCCAGTAACAGTTTTAGGTAACGTTACTGCACAGCGACTAGGAATTAATAACTTATCTAAACCTACAAAGATTCTGATTGAAAATGAATGGTTTGGTGTAGTTGGAATATTAGAAGAGCTCAAAATTCATCCAGACCTAGATAGGTCTGTATTCATTGGATATGGTGTGGCAAAAACACTATTTGATATTAATGAAGAACCAACAACTATTTATTTAAGAGCTAACCCAACATTTATAGAGGATGTTGTTGAAGTACTTGCGCCCTCAATGAATCCTGAAAATCCAGATCAGGTTGAGGTTACTCGTCCATCCGATGCACTTGAAGCTCAACAAGCAGCCGAAGAAGCATTCACTAACTTACTTTTAGGACTTGGTTCAGTTGCTCTTCTTGTTGGAGGTGTCGCCATTGCAAATGTTATGGTCATGTCAGTTTTAGAAAGAAGAATGGAAATTGGAGTTAGAAGATCCATCGGTGCAACTAGAAGAGAAATACGATATCAGTTTTTATTAGAAAGCATTGTTTTGTCAGGAATAGGAGGTTTAGTTGGAGTGCTTCTCGGAACAGCTATAACCCTGGGTTATACTAATTACACAAATATTGTATTCTCAATACCTGTATGGCAAATATTTGGAGCAGTACTTTTAGCGTTATTAATCGGAGCTATTTCTGGTGTATATCCAGCCATAAAGGCTTCAAAAATTCAGCCAGCAGAGGCAGTTCGAAAGTAAAAATCTTAGCCTTCATTGCGGTATTTACCGCATGCACAATTGGTGGAGAAGAATCTCAAGGAGTTGTAACTATTGAATCTACTACTGCCACAACAGTTGTAGACGAGGAAACAACTTTTGAAGAGGGTGTCCTTGAGTTTGCTCAATGCATGAGAGAAGAAGGTATTAATTTTCCTGACCCAACATTTGATATAGACGGAAACCCTCAATTTGATAATTTAGAAATTGAAAATGAAGAAGAGTTTGAGAGTGCTTTTGAAAACTGTGAAGATATTTTAAGAAATGCTCTTCCAGAACAATTTGATTTAGACCCAGAAGTTGAAGCGGCTTTAGTTGATGCTTCTTTAGAGTTTTCGCAGTGTATGAGAGACCAAGGAATTGATTTTCCAGATCCAAAACCTGGGGAGTTTGGGTTCTTTGCATTTAGAGATGCAGACATAGATTTTAGCTCGGAGGCAGTACAAGAAGCGTTTGAAATTTGCCAGCCAGAAAATCCTTTAGAAAATTTAGACGATTAAATACCTGATTGAAAATATTCTGGTGCAGTCACAGCAATTGTTAGCCAACACTGTTGTTTTAATTCCGGACAATCCGTTTTCTCAAAAACCCATGTAATTACAAAATAATTATTAGTTTTAGCAAGTACCTTAACTTCATAATGTACATTTGTTTCATTTTCATAAGTTACTTCATATGAATATTCTTTAAGATCAACAATGGAGTCGTATGGTTCGCTAACCAACATTTGAGCAAATCTCTCTTTTGGTCCCGTGATTTCTTTATTGTCCTCATGTGCAAAGCCCCAGATTACATCAACAGCTTTTTCTGGATTATCTGAAAAGTTTTTATAGCTCTCAAATATTACATTAAGTACTTCTTCAGAATTTAAAGATTTTGTTTCCTCAATTACAGTTTCACTACCTGTACAAGAAACTAAGAATAGAAGAACAAGTAAAGTTTTTTTAACCACCGATGAGAGAAATGACTAGATACAAATGTAAGACAAATGCAATAGCTAGGAATCCAAAGAATGATTTCTTTTCAACTTTATTCACAATCAAATACTAGTAAGGTTTAAATTTATACCTAAACCAAGTTACTTATTTGCTTGTTCGTAAGCCTGGCTATAAAGAATTAACGTTGGTGCCCATAGACCTACATAAATCGCAAGTTGAGAATCATCTAAAACAATATAAATAAGCACTGATGCTATTACAGACACCATGCTTGCGTATAAACCAAGTTTTACCATATTTCTCCTCTGGATTTAATTATACTATATAAATTTGTTAATATAAAAACATGCTAGAGACATTAACTTCTTCACCACTGTTTTTAATTCTTCTATTTCCGGTCGGCACATTAACCGTATTTGTTATTGGTCTAATTCGTGTAGATATTCAAGACTTAAGAGGAAAAAAAACAGCAGGTCAGAAACTAGCTCTAGAAGAAGAATAGGAAAGTGTCTTACTTGACTGTTTATATGTAATTATGGACAGAGAAAATCTTGAAAACTTAGACGAGGAATCACTATTTCAGATCCAAAATACAATTTCTGAAATCATAAAAGAGAGAAATTTTAAAAAAGGTGATATTGAGGCAATTGTTGACGATTCATTTAATATAGCTTTTCCAAAAATCGATGGTTTAGGTTTAAACCCGTGGGTTGAGGGGTCAATGCTGGTTTGCCCTGGAGCAAGAATAGACAAATCACAGACAAAACACATATGTAAGTTTGTTGCTGTTGGCGATGATTGGTCCTGGGAGTCAAGCAATATGATTAGTGATGTAATCCGAAGAGATCAATCGTCAAAAAAATTTAGACAACACTCAATAACTTTAATCTCACCTTATGAGGGCATGACGGTTGATGTAATTATGCAAAAATCACAAAATGGAAAACATTTAGTCGATAGTGTTGAATCTTATATATTTTCTAATGGCTCTCTAGAAAAGACAATGTCTAACTCATCTAGATCAAGAGAACATTAATTTAAGAAAACCAACTGTGTCTACCAAATTGATTATTTGGAACAGGAGTTTTCTCTTTAAGATACCATTCAATACCACTGAGTACTGAGAACAAATAAGATTTCAATTTTATATTTATATATAAAAAATAAGGTAAAAAAGAAAACACCTTTGGCCATGAGCTTAACAAAAATGGATAAACCGTAATGGTAAGCTTTGATCCAGTACTTACCTTTTCTAACCTCCACTCAACAAAAGACTGATTCTTATTGCTATCACCAATCCAGAGATCGTACCCCTCTAAATCTCTCCAACTTACAAATCTTCTAATATAAGTTCTCTCATTTAAATAGAGTATTTTGTCTTCGTGATGCTCGTTGCTCCACTGAATAATTGAGTTCTCTTTACAAAAAGGGTGTACATTGTTTAAGTAATTAGGGGATGAAATAATTTCCCACAAGCTTTCAACAGAGCAATCATACGTCAAACTATTTGAGGTTTTAAATCTTTGCATAAATTAAGAATAAATATTTTAGGGTATATATAAAATCAGGCATAGGCCAACCACTTATGGAAGTGTGTTTGAGTGATTTTCAACGCATACACGTGATTGACCAATAAAATCAGTATAATTCTTATTTCACAACCCTGCAAGATTGTGATATTTATTTCACAAGATACATTTATTTGTGAAAATAGCAGTAGCAAAGATTTCTCATCCTCTTATTTATATAATGAAATAGGGAGAAATAAAACTTCTCATGAACTTCGTGAAACATTTTGGGGGAAATTTTCACAGGTCACTGACAGCAAGCCGGGAGCGATCCCGGTTTGTTTGTTAAAGAATTAATAAAGCAATTGCAAAGACAAGACAGGCTGAAAATCCATAGAAAGCAGTTGCGACAGAATAAAGTCGATCATCTTTTTTCAGCTTGATTACACACAAGTTCGTAATCGTATAATATATCAAAATAAAAAAGGAACTTAGTTTTATAGACCCAACAACATCAAAACTATAAACACCCACTATCACAGAGATGAGTACAAAGCCTTCTGAAAAGTAAGCAGAGTTAAATTTTTTATGAATTTTTGAAAAAGATTTTGGAAGTACACTGTCTCTAGAAAGCGCAACATATATTCTGCTAATCCCAGGCATGAGAGCAAGAAATACAGAAACCATCGCAATTGAAGAAGCAAAAACAATTAAAAATGAAAATTCTGAAAACTTACTTACGTCCATGGCAACAAGAAGAGGTGTATTAGAGTTCATAATTAGTTCAGGACTGATTATTGATAGCGTTAACCATGTAATTCCAAAATACAATAAGATTGTTACTCCCAATCCAGTAAAAATTGCTGTAGGTATAATTTCTTTAGGGTTTTTTATTTCCTCTCCAAATGTCGCAAGCCTCGAATATCCGGTAAAAGCAAAAAACCATATACTTGCAGATAACAAAATACTATCAATTGAAACCACCTCAAAGATTGGAATACTTAAATCAACATTTGGTGTTGAGAGGATAGAGACAGCATAAAATAAAAGTAGTCCAAAAATTATCCAAACAAACCATTTAGCAATTTCTGCAGTTTTGTGAATCCCAGAAAAACTTAACAAAAAGACTAAAAGACATAAAACAACACCAATCTCTTTCCCATACACAGGAGAGAGATAGTTTCCTACTGTTAGCGCTATTGCAACACAGCTAATTGTTTTACCAATAATGAACACTGAACCAGCGATAATTGCATAAGGTTTTCCTAGTATTTCATTTGCATACAAATATGTACCACCAGTTTTAGGAAACAGTGATGAGAGTTGAGCAGAGGAAGAAGCATTTGCTATAGCTAATGTTGAAGCTAAAAGTAATCCAAGGACTGAACCGTAAGAACTTATTTTTGCTGTAGGGGCAATATTATTAAAAAGTCCAGCTCCGATCATTGAGCTTAAGCCCAAATAAATAGAACTTTTTAAAGTAAGTGTACGGTTGAACTCTTTGTTTTCCACAGACTTATTTTATCTTGCGTGACTTAATTTCGTAAATACCAAGAAACCTTTGGGTTTATACTATTTATATGTTCAATAAATTATCGCCTGTTGTTATTACAGATGAAAAAGATAGAAAACTGTTTATCATCGCAATGCTCTGGTTTTTTATTGGCGCATGGATAGATTCGAGCGCTCACACATATTTAATCGATGATATAGAAACTTTTTTTACACCCTGGCACGGTGTTTTATATTCGGGTTATGCTTTTTCAGTTTTAGTTGCAATGTATGTAAAAAATAAAATGAAAGACTACAAGTTTGATGTCGGAGTTTTAGGTGCAGTTATCTTTGGAGCTGGTGGGGCATCAGATGCTGTGTGGCATACGTTACTTGGTATTGAAACAGGCGTAGAGCCACTCGTTTCTCCATCACACCTAATGTTATTTCTTGGAGCATTTTTAATGTTGGATTATGTCTTTACAACAAGACCTAGTAAAGACCAGCTAGACACAGCATCAGTTGTAGCGGTATCAACAATCTATGCTTTGGTCATGTTTATCACGCAGTTCCTTCATCCATATTTACAGTACGGAGTGTTTTTTGGTTACGATGACGCTTTTGCGGCAGGGACTTTATTTTTTCAATCTATGCTTGCAAGCATTGTATATGTTTATGCGATACGATTTAAAATGTCATCAAAGCAAATGTTCTTACTTTATTTTCTTTCTTTTTTGTATGTATCAGTGCATGCTTCTTTAGGAAACATAAGACTAATGCTGTTGATTATTGGCATAGGAAGTCTTTTTAGTTTCGGGGTATTTAGAGTAACAAACTGGTATTACACCACTGATCATGATCGAAAAATACAAGTAAGTGCAGCTGCAATTGCTTCACTATATGGATTATTTTTTGTTTTATACCTACTTATCAACCAAACACAGAGCGATTATGAGTTAACTTGGAGGTTTTATGGACTTGGCGGTTTAGTTACTACACCACTTTTATTTGGATATATGGTTGGAAACTTAGGTGTTAGCCCAAGCACTGGTGAAGTTGTAGAGTGAGCTTATCTTAAATTTCTCAGGTAAATAAACCTATTTAACTTCAATAAAGCCTTTTTTCGTAGACTCTCTGATTTGTATCGCAACTGATTTATTGCAATATCGCTATTATCACTTAACGAACTCACACTTACTGGTTTGCCAATCTTTATAGATATATTTTTATCTCTTTTATTAAATAACTCGTTTAATTGTGAAACATCTCTAAGTTGTTTATTTACATAGGAGGCAAAATAAAAGAACCAAGAGTTTCTCCCCTCTACATAGACTGGAATTAACGGGAAATTATATTTTTTTGCGAGCGCAATTGGAGTTTTCTCCCAAGGTCTATCCCATAAGCCAAAAAAAGTAAGTCTAGATAGGCGACCAGAGGGGAAAATAATGCCAGGCCTTCCGTCACCAAAGAAAACACTAAGCCGTTCAAGTGTTACTTTATTTGCAGAGTGAGTTTCTTTTTCTTTATTCCAAACAACAGGTGCTAGTAGGTCATGGAAAGCACCCAACAGATATACAAAAAGTTCATTTGCAAAAAAGAAAAGATCATTACGGGCTGGATAAATTGTATGATATAAAGCAATAGCATCTGCAGCTCCCATAGGGTGATTTGATACAATTAAAAACTTTCCATCTTTTGGTATATTTTCAAGACCTTCAACAGAAGAGTTACTTGTATACTCACTACCCAACCAATTAAAAGCCTCCTCGCCAGTCATGCTCTGGATATGATCTCCAACAAAAACAGTTTCATCATATCTAAGATATTTTTTCAATAAGGTGTAAATAGTTTTAGACAGGAAGCTATTTTTCAACAACCAAGGGTTCCTCTCTTTTATGAGTTGGTAGATCTTTTCTTCCATTAAGCCTTAAACCTACTTTTTCTTCCCTTAATTCCATCAAAACAGGAACGAAGCCTTTGTATTACCTCTTCCTCAGAACCATAAAGATTTAAACTTTCTAAAAACTTTAAAGTGTCATGTTCATAATCGATTTGTACTGGCATCACTTCAGCCTCTAATTCTTTGGCTAAATATAAAAAACTACTTCTAAACCTCGTAGCATCAAACCTGCCCTCTGGAGTAATGATCAATAAAAAGTTATCTCTTTTAAGCAGCTCTTGTACCACAGATTCGTACTGCCCACTATTACCTTTTCTATCTACAGGAATGGCACCAAATTTTCTAAACACTATTTCTTGTAGCCAACCTAATGGCCAAGGAATTCCTTGATTATCAATATCTTTTGGCTTAACAAATGGAATAGGAATTCTTCTCATAGTCCATTTTGCGGAAAGATAACAGACATCTATATCCAAAGCTAAGATCATCAAAATCATCAAATATTCATCTTTCCCGGACTGATGTGGCGCAGCAGTTACAATTACTCGTTTATTATCTAAAAAAGACCCCTTTGCTTTAACGCTTTCAAACAACAGTAAAAATCTTGCGAGATGTTTTAAAAAGAATCTTCTTTTTCTTGGCGTAAGCTCGCTTATCGTTACCTCAGGTAAAACTCTTGTATAAGGCATAATTTTTTTGTAGTTAAAATTATCTTAGTATGTTTGTTCTTCGTCACTATCAGTAAAAGATACATTATTAAATTCTTTAAGTCTAAAAAAGTGACCACCTGAAGTCGGACTTGATTTTAATGTAGTGTGTCCAGTGTGTCTTGGAAGAAACTTTCTCCATGTCCATGCATATAGTGGCATATTTAAAAAATATGATAGCAAGACTGACATTGTGCCAGCATGAGAAATGATCATTAGCCTTTCAATACTTGCTCCACTTAAATCAAACCTTCTATCAAACTTAGCATCCAAAGACATAACCCCTCTGTTGCCAAGTTCTATTTCTAGGTTAGAAATAATATTTTTACCAAAGGCTTCCATGTACTTTCCATGAGTACCTTCACGCCATTCTTCAAAAGTCTGAGAGTTTCTTTTTGCAAAAAAAGCCTCTACTTCTTCTAAGCCTTTTCCATATAATTCCTCTTCATCTTCATCATGCATCTCTTGTAGCCAGTCATATGTGTGAGTAGATCTTCCTATATTTTTTTCTTTAAATGGAGTGAATGTTTCTTGAGCACGCTTTATAGGTGATACCCATATTTCATCAACACTATTTTCTACAAATACAGCAGAAGATTTTTCAGACTGCAGTTTCCCAAGTGAAGTTAAACCTGGGTTTTTTGTATACACATCTCCTACCATCCACTCTGGCTGGCCATGTCTAATCAATACAATTTCCATACAAAAACAATAGCTAAATTAGGTTATTCTGATAGCTTAAGAGAAAAATATATGAAGCTTTATCGTGATAGAAGTAGTTTGTTTCTTCCATTCTTAAGAGGAAGTGTGCTTACATATGTTGGCATTGACAACATTATTACTGGTCCCTTTAGACAATTAATGATTAAATATTTTAGACTTGGAGATTTTGGAACTAACGCAAGAGAAGAGTATTTGTACTACCTACTATTGTTTTTTGGTCTTTTACAATTATTTATAACATTACAAAGTGCATTCCAACCAGTTATTGAAATAATAGATACCAAAGTTATTCTTCGAACTAAAGAGAGAACACTTTCTGTTATAAAAAACACTTTTGATATTACCAATTTGGAAATTGTTGAGGATAATTTCTTACAGTTTTCGTTTGGTGACGAAATATACAATGTCCAAGTAGACGACGTCTCCACCAAAGAGATTCAAGAAATATTTACATCCTTTAATTTCTACGAAGAAGAATAACAGTCAAAAATTTAGTACTATTATTTTGTATTTTTTAATAAAGGAGAAATATGTTTGATTTAAAAGATGGGGATTTAAAAATCGCAAAAGTATTGTGGAACATAGCAATTCCATTATTCCTTGCAGCACCTGTAGCTTTTTTTGCAGGAATTGAGTTTCCTTTTGGCTTTTTTAATTTGTTTATGTCCGTTGCAACTTATTACGCATTAAAACTGTGTACAGATGCTGAGAAGTCTTTGATGACTCCTTTTTATCTATTTTTTCTTGGGAGCGGCGTAATTGACGCCTTTGCACAGGGAAACACTATTGCTTATGGTACAGAGTATGATATTTACTCTCCAGGTTCACACATTATGTTTATGATGTTTTTACTATCTTCATACTGGGGGTTCAAATCTCTTATTCCAAACTGGGCAAGAATCGCAGTACTGATTGCTGGTATAAGTCAAATAGTTGCTTCTTATGCATCACTAATTGACGACACAGCTTTACATGACATTGCTGATACAGGTGCTTTTCTAATGCTGTTCTTTTTATTTGCAGTTAGAAATGCAGTTGTTGATGCTGCAAAAGGTAGCTAAAGCTCGCGAAAAATACATTAGTAAATCTCTTGCATAAGAACAAAAACTAACGTATATTTATAGAACACTATCGGAAAAGAAATCGCAAGATAGAAAAGAAGATAGAACAGAAAATCCCGAAGGGTCGCAAGATCAATCGGGATTTTTGCTTTTAGTTGAGGTTTTTCTCGTATAAATAGTTATCAATCCAAACATCATCTAATTTACCAATCTTTTCTCTGACGCCAACTTGTCTAAAACCATGTTTTTCAAAAAATGTTTTTGATGGAGTGTTTTCTGTAAAAAGCTGTGCCTGTATTGTCCAATACCCTGATTCTCTTGCTTTTTCTTCTAAGTGTTTATACAACTTGCTACCAATATGATGTTGCTTGTGATCAGGATGAACGTATATTGAAATCTCACCGACACCTTCATAGGCACATCGACTTGATACTTTGCTTAATACAATCCAACCAAGGACACTATTTTCACTTTCAAACACAAACGCATTGTCGGAATCAATTTTTTTTATCCATTGAATATAATCATTAGGCGGGGAAGTCTCGAATGTTGCTACTTTAGTATCGATACCCAATTGATAGATCATCTTAATATCGGGCCAGTCCGACTCTTCTATTTTTCTTACCCCCACATTTAAATGATATTCAAATTTATTAAAATAATGTATAAAAGTTCGCGAAAAAAACTAAACAAAAAATCTTGCCAAAGTATCAAAAATACAGTATTTTTATATAACTATCAGAAATGAAGTCGCAAGACCGAATAGAAGATAGTAAGAAAATCCCGGAGGGTCGCAAGATCAATCGGGATTTTCACTTTTTATGGCCTTTTTTCTCTAAAAATAGCAAAAGACTCCCTGTGGCTGTAAATTTTTGTTTTATCGTCTTTAAAAGTGGCTCAAAGCACGAAAGGAAGTCCTACTTCTTATTTTAATATTCTTAAATTATTCTTTTAAAAACTACAAAAAATTCAATATAATTAAGTCATGAAAAAGTCAATAAATATAGGACTTATCATCTTTTTGCTGCTTCAGGCATGTTCTAGCTCAGAAAATACTGAAAATCAGGCTTCTGTCGAACCTATTTCAGAAGACACACCAATTAATGAACCAGCTGAACCAAACAACCCACCACCACCAGAAGGTAACAACCCACCACCTCCAGAAGGTAACAACCCACCACCACCAGAAGGAAACAATCCTCCACCACCAGAAGGTGGAAATGATATAGACAGAGCTATCCAGATAATTAATGATGCTGATGACGAAGTATTAGATTGTATTTCCAGAGCTTTTCCTACAGATGTTTATCAAAAAATTGTAAATGATTTAAATCCAGATAATTTTGAAGCTGGTGTGATTATCGGTTGTTTTGAAGATCCAACATCTTCTCCTGGTACTGCACAACCACCTCCACCAAGTGAAGGAGGTTACGGGGGAGATGGTACAACACCAACTACAGTACCATCAGATTCTAATTCGGGTGGCGCTAGTCAACCAACCGGTCCAGAGGGAAACCAAGGTAACTCTTGGTATGATCTCAATATTTACGAATACACTCCAAGCTACTCAGTTGCAACATCTAATGGAAATACAGGATTTGGATTAAATGAATCTGGTGATATCTTACTTTCTGGTTATGGATTTAATAACTCTGGTGGATCAACAAAATTAAATCACCCAGTTTCTATATCTGCAAACGCTGGAAAAATGGCAGTCACAGACAGGTTCAACAATAGAGTGTTAATTTGGAATTCTATTCCAACCTCTAATACTGCACCAGACTTAGTCTTGGGTCAGGCAAACTTCACAACTCATAACTCTGGAACAGGTCTAAACAATATGAACTTTCCTGGACAGGTAGTAGTAACACCAGATGGAAAAGTTTTGGTTGCTGATTCAGATAACAACAGAGTTTTAGTTTGGACTTCATTTCCAACATCTTCAGGTCAGGCAGCTGATTACGCTATACCAACAACAAATTATGTTAATTTTGGTGACTCATGGCCTTGGGGAGTTTGGTCAGATGGTACAAAAGTTATTGTTACAGCGACAGTTGCAAGATCAGTATTATTTTGGAATTCATTTCCAGGACCTAATGATGCTCCAGATGTTGTTTTAACATCTAGTCAGGTAGGAACTCCACGATCAATTACATCAGATGGTAATTATGTAATGCTTGGTGATGAGAATGCAAACGGACCTTGTATTGGCCAAAATGGTACACGGTCTACACATATATGGACATCTTGGCCGACATCTTCTAGAGATCCTGATGCTTGTATTGATAACTGGCTAGCTAGTGCAATATATGACTCAAAAATATACGGTATTGCTGCAGGTGGTGAGACCATGTATTTTTATGATGATCTTTATACAACTACCCAAGAACTACAAGCAAATGTAAAACTAGCAAATCCAAATGAAGGCCATAGATGGGCTGGCGGTGATGATGGAGGAGCTACAGTTGTAGACGGAAAATTATTTGTTGCAGAATATAATGGAAACAGAATCTCTGTTTTTGATACCATTCCTACTTCACCTGCTGAAAAACCAGACTGGGCACTGTTGGCAAATGAGCCAACTGATTATCCACTTTTAGATGAATTTATTATCCAAAACCCAATTATTGATTCAAATGGAAGTATGTTGTTTGTCTCTTCAGATTTCGATAGATCTCTCTCTATCTGGAAACAACTTCCTGGAAGTTCGGGTGCAAAACCAGATATAGTCATGAGGAGGTTCGATCAAGCTCCATGGGATATGGTTGTTGAGGGTAAAGAAGTGTACTTAGCTGGAGGCAATAGTGTGTTTGGATGGAGCGATATAGAATCTGCGATGAACAGCGGCAACTACAGTTTTACTTTGAATGCAAAAGCAATTGGTAATGTCACATTCCAAGGTGTAAGGGGACTTGCCTACAACGGTACATATTTTGCAGTTGCTGATGCAGGTGCAGACACAATTTATATATGGGAGGGTGTACCAAGTGCATCTGATAATCCAGCATATTCACTGCCGAACCTTACAAACCTTGGAAGAATTGATATGAACGATACACATTTAGCAATCGGGTGTTATCCAGGTGGATCTAGTTTTAAAGTGTTAGAGCTTTCAACACTTAGCTCACCAACGTATCAAACAGTACCTGGAAAAGATTGCCCTTCAGAAGTTAGTTTTAACGATAAAGGATTTTTTATTCCTGATAATGACAACATTATTGGGTGGAACTCAGTTGCCGACGCTTTGGCTGGAAGCTCTCCAACAATGAGCTTTGGTGGAAGAACTGATAAATCCAATATGGGAACAAAGATGGCATCTGGTATTGGCTGGGATGGATATCATTTCTGGGTTGGAGAATACAAGTTCTCAAATAGACTGCTTGGCTTTGCTCCTTCAAAATAATTAATTTCTTATTAAGTGAATGCTTTTATACTTAACCCATGAATATTGGTGCACATATACCTTCAAAAAATGCAGTTGAAGAGATAAAACTAAGAAAAGGTGATACGTTTCAGATTTTTATCTCTAGTCCACAGATGTGGAAAAGCCCAAAGCCCCGTGAAGATGTATATATGTTACAAGATTATGATGGTCCAATTTATGTCCATGCGCCTTATTTAATTAATGTTGCGACTCCAAACAATAAAGTTCGACACCCAAGTAGAAAACTTCTAAAAGACACCTGTAAAGTTGCAGCTAGTTTTGGTGCAAAAGCAGTTATTGTGCACGGTGGATCTGTTGGAGAAGGTGGAGATATTGGTGAGGGTTATGAAAACTGGAGAAAAGCAATTGAACATGTTGAAGATACTGGCATGAGAGTGTTAGTCGAGAACACCGCAGGTGGAAAAAACTCTGTGGCCAGGTATATGGATTCTATTGAGAGACTTTGGGAAGTCATAGGAGACTTAAATGTTGGTCTATGCCTAGATACCTGTCACACCTGGGCTGGCGGCATTCCAACAGAAGAGGCAGTCAAAGGATTTAAAAAACTCACTAAAAAAATAGACCTTGTGCACTTTAATGATTCTAAAGACGGCTTTGAGAGCTCAAGGGATCGTCATGAAAATCTTGGCAAAGGAAATATTCCTAAAGCTGAACTTGAATATGTGATTAAAAACTGCAAAACAGATATTGTTGTGGAGACCCCAGGTGGTTTAGAGCAACAGAAAAAAGATATTGCGTGGATTAAACGTCGCTTAAAGAAATGAATTACTTACCATCCAACCTCGAATTTAAGGATGGAGTCGCTTTTATCGGAGAGACTTCACTTCTTGATGTTGCCAAAGAGTATGGCACTCCCCTCTATGTCTATGACTGGGAACATCTTAGAGATAATATTGATCACTTTACAAATGCGTTTGGTGAGGATACTTACTTTAGATATGCAGCAAAAGCGTTTATCTGTAAAGCCTTAGTCAAAGAGTTAGATGAGAAAGACTGGGGAGTAGATGTTGTTTCTGGTGGGGAGATGGCAACAGTCCAAGCTGTCACTGGAACCTTAGAAAACTCTTTATTTAATGGAACCTTTAAGCATAAAGATGAGATTGAGTTCTTCATGCAACATAACGGAGGCCATATCTCAGTTGACAATCGTTTTGAGATTCCAATGTTAGAAGAGGTTGCAGCAAAATTAGACAGAAAACAACCAGTGATTATGCGAATAAATCTAGACGTTGGAGCCGAAACGCATCCAATGGTGTTGACTTCAGGGTACGATCAACAGTTTGGTATTTCTATTGGCTTTGCTGAAGAAGCGCTACAACAGATCTATAACTCAAAACATTTACTCTTTTCTGGAGTCCATGTCCATATTGGAAGCCAGATTAAAGATCCCGAACGCTACAAAAAAGCAATGAGCGAGTGTGCAGATTTTCTCAATGCTCATCCTGCAAGTGTAGAACGAGAGATAGTCTTTGATGCCGGTGGTGGTTTCTTTTCACCCTACGCTGGTGATGAAGTAGACCATGAACTAAAAGTCTACGCTGATGCAATTCATGAAGGGATTAAAGAACACTGGAGTGGATCCTATAAAGTGATGATTGAACCAGGAAGAGCCTTAGTAAATAATCCAGGAGTTATTTTATATACTGCTGGAGCTATTAAAGATGATAGAGGTGAGAAACCATACATCTTGGTAGACGGTGGTATGTCAGATAATCCAAGGCCTGCACTGTATGGAAGTGAACATAAGCTCTTTAATATCTCTGGTGACAAAGCTGGAGAAGATGTAGTGCATGCTGTCTCTGGTAGACACTGTGAAAGTGGAGATTTATTAGTAAAAGATGCAATGTTGCCAAGTGATACTGTGTCAGGAGATATTTTAATGTCTACTTCTACTGGAGCCTATACCTTTGCTATGGCAAGTAACTATAACCGAGTGCCTAAATCTGGTGTAGTTGCTGTTACAAGTAGTGGAGTTGTTGAGTTAGTGAATAGACAGAGTTTTCAAGATACGTTTATAAACGACCTTTAAACTCCACACATTCCTTCACACTCATCATCAAATAATGAGTACTGAGGATCTTCGTTAACTTCTAAACTAGCATCTCTAAGAGGAACTCTAGATTTATGTATATATAATTCTGAATCAAATCTTTAGTTATTCATTAGTTAAAGAAACAGCCATTCCATAAAGATTAATTTCCATTTCTTTACCTTCATCTGCTTCCTCAGCACTAATACCGGTTTTTTCTTCAAACAATCTGTTGAACTCTTTTTGACCTTCTTCTAAGTCATATGTAGCTCCCCAGGCCTCTCTTTTTTCAACTGAGGGAAACATATTTATTGAGAAATAATACACTCCGTCTTCTTGCTCTTGATAGCCCCAGTAGTATTTAACATCTGTTGCTTCAACAAACTCTTTGGAGTATTCAGTCCAAATTTCTTTCCATGCTTCATAATTTTCAGCACTATGTTCCTTAAATTTACTAACAGATACTGTCATTGCTTCCATTATTTACCTCCTTTTTTTAGGATATCAAAACCCCAAAAACCTTGCATATTTAGTTGTTAAACCTTTGTTAACGAAAATTTAACACTAAAAATTACTGATAAATTTCAAAACTATGTATTTTTATAACACTATGAAAGACAAAGTAAATAAATTTCTAGAAATAGAAGATAGAGTTTTTAGAGCTCCATACAACTATTTAAAAGAAAAAGGCATAATCGATAAAGTAATCGAGTTAAAAGCTAGATTTGTCGAAATTTATGAAAAAGATGAACATATTCCCTATGGTGGAAATCAAATGTTCTTCGGTGACGACTAAACCGTCTTTTTTACGCAGTACGGACAGTACTCGTTAATTTTAAAATCTGGAGAAGCCTTTTCCTCGGCTGATAGCGGCTCTCTACATATATAACAGTAAATATAATCTGTCTCGTTTAATTCTGTATCTAAAGCTACACGTTCATCAAAAACAAAACAATCACCCTCCCAGTATGCACCACCAGTCTCTTTAAAATAATCTAGGACACCACCTTCTAGTTGTTTTACATCTGCAAACCCAGCTTTCATCATGACAGCAGAGGCTTTCTCACAACGAATTCCACCTGTACAGTACATGACGATTTGTTTATCTTTGTACTCTTCAGGTAGAGATTCAATTGCTTTTGGAAAATCTCTGAAAGTATCAAGATTAAGATCAATGGCATTTTCAAATTTACCTACTCTAGTTTCGTACTCATTTCTAGTATCGAGTACAAGAACATCTTCTTTGTTGTCTAAAAGATTTTTCAAGTCTTGTGGTGATATTCTCTCACCAGTAAGCTCTCTTGGATTAATGTCTTTACGACCGAGTGAGATAATTTCTTTTTTTAGACGAACTTTCATTCTTCTAAACGGCTGGGTCTCGCTATAGGTTACTTTAAGTGGAATATTTAAAAATCTATTGTCTTCTTCAAGAAAAGCAATAATTGTGTCTGTAGCTTGCTGAGTACCGGCAAGAGAAAAGTTAATGCCGTTTTTACTAATTAGCATTGTTCCTTTTAACTTAAGCTCATCACACTTTTGTTGATACATACGAACTAAATCAACAGGATTTTCCAGTGGCTCAAATTTGTAGCCCGCAATATTTACTACAGAGTTTTCATTCACAGAAGTATTTTATATCCTCAGAGTTATTTAACGAGACCTCTTTTTTGAAAAAATTCAACAGTGTCATATATGGTCTCTTTAAAAGGCCTCGGACTGTGCCCCAGTTCCTCTCTAGCTAATGAACTCGGTACAACCTTATTTCCTGTTTGAGCTGTATGAATTGCATCAAGTGTTAAAACCCTCGGTTTGTTGGTGATTAGTGCTCGGATATATTCAAAAGGCAGAGGGAGATATGTAATAAATTCAGGCAGTGCACCATAGACTACTTTTTTGCTCAGCTGCTCTCCCATCAATTCTCCAATATAAAGGTACATATGATACTCACCACCGATAATGTAATTCTGACCAGTTTTTCCATTTTCTACAGCAGAGATTGCTGCATCACAGAGGTCTCTAACATCAATAAAGTTGTACCCCCAATTTGGCATGAGTTTTCTTTTTCCATTAGCCATATCTACAAAAGCCTGCATAGGAAGGCCTGGCTTGAAATCATTTGGACCAACTATAGAAGTTGGATGAATAATCGATGCATCCAAACCCTTTTTGCAAAACTCATATACAATTCTTTGACCTTCAGCTTTTGAAAAGTCATAAGGCATACCTTTCCGGTCTTCAATAAGTTTTCTATCTTCTAAAAGAGGCTCCTCTATTGGAAACCGATAAAATGCGTCAACAGAAGAGAAGTGAATTAGTTTTTTTACACCTTTTTCAAGAGCTACCTCACAAACATTTCGAGTACCCTCAATATTCACTAGTTCTATTGCAGATCTAAATCTTCTATCTAAATTAATAAGAGCTGCTGTATGAAAAACCACATCTACATCTGTGAATATTTCATCCAAGGATTCTTTTTTCGTAATATCACCTTTTATGACTTCAACGTCGTAACCTTCATAAGCCCTATGGTCTCCATCAAAATCAATACATCGAATTTTGTAATCTAATTGAGAAAGTTTTCTGATGAGGTTAGAGCCAACATGACCTGAGCTACCTGTGATTAATGCTAGGTTCATTTAGTTTTAAACTTTAGTTCCAATATATGAATTTAAGAAATCTCTAAACATTTCAAAAGATTTTGTAGACTCTTCCATCTCACCGTCTAACTGAAATACATGCCAAAGATTCTCCCATTCTTTGTATTCGTGAATAACACCATCTCTCTCAAATGCTTTGACCATTGAACGAGAATCTGAAAGTAAAAGCTCATCAGCACCAACCTGAATCATTACAGGGGGGCAACCAGAGAAATCACCATTGATTGGACAAATAAAAGGGTTAGATTGGTCAACATCTTCTTTTTTGACGTAATAACCTATTGCGCTTTTCATATTAAATTTGCTCCAAATTTTCTTAAACAAAGGACCTATTAAAGGGTCTTTATCAGCCATTTCTTCATTGTAAGACTCACCGGTTGCGGCTGGATCTGCCCACGGAGAGATACAAATCATTGCAGCGGGTAAAGCTTCGTTTAGTTCTCTCAATTTTAAGAAAGTAACTAAGGAGAGATTACCACCAGCAGAGTCACCGCCTATTGCGATTTCATCGTTTGAGTAACCATGGTCGTCAATCAGTGCTTTATATGTGGCGACACCATCTTCAAGCTGGGATGGAAAAAGATTTTCAGGAGCAAGTCTATAGTCTGGAACAAAAACAGTGAACCCTGTTATATCTGCCATATAAGACATCATTGGATAGTACGCTTTTGGAGATCCCACCATATAAGCGCCACCATGAAAGAAAAGTAAGACTTTTTTTGGATCAGAGTTTGGTGTAGTCACTTTCCAAGTTGGCACTCCACCTAAAGAAATTTCTTCATATTTTGCACCTTTTGCAACATTAAAAAACTTTGCCATATTGTTGAAGTTATATCTAACAAAACCAGCCATAAATTTTGAAACTTTGCCTGGTTCAGCAACACCTAAAGACAGGAAAAAGCTCATTCTTTTGTATATGTTTTTAGTTTTTTCAGCTTTTTCACTTAACATAATTACTATATTTACAATCTATGCATATTCACGAACAAAAACAAGTCGAATATGTTTATTATTCAATATGACCATTAAAAATATTTCATTTTTTAATAGCAGCCATTCTTGGCTTTATCGCTCTTTTGAATATAGAAAATGATATAAAT
>CACHJT010000008.1 GCA_902580215.1 uncultured Candidatus Actinomarina sp.
AATAATTATTTATTTCAAAATCTATTTATAGGAGTCAAGTAAATAATCTTTTGTACACTCTTCGCTAAACAGATCTACTTCACAAGAATAAAATTCTAGATTAAATTTATCTTTTTCTGCTGTTTCTAAGTTCATATTTATCAAATTGATTATAAGAAAGATTATTAAAACTAATTCTGAATTGAATATTAATTTTTGCTTTTTATTAAAAATGAAATATAAAAGTATACCGATATTAAAAGCAATTACTATGCTCAGGTCAGATAGGAAAAATGAAATATTTACCAATAACAAATATTTATATGATTTACTTAATCTATTGCTGAATAAAAATAAATACAAAGATATAAATATTACAATCAAAACAAAGTGTGTAGATTGCCTAATGTATTTAAACGGAGTTAGAACCCAGAACCAAGTGTATGTTCCCATTATTCCAAGTAATACAGAAGTAAAAGAAACTCCAAATTCTCTATAAAATAGAAGCCTATTTTTAAAATATACAAATAAAAAAACAAGCGGAGTCAGTGCTGCTCTAATTACAGATGCGGTAGTCCATTGAGAAACTTCGGATTTTTGTAAATTTTCGTATATTGTATTGATACTAAAATTTAATGCACTTTGAACACCAGAGTCTTCTCTATTTATTAAGGTTCCAAAAAAATTATTAAGATAAGATGAAAATTCCTCGGTACCGATTTTTAGATACATCAAAAAATACCATGAAAGAAAAGGCATTAAATAAAATAATGAGTTAAAAAAACTTTTTTTAAAACTACTTAGCTTGAACTTGGAGATAAGAAATAAAATAGATGGAATTATCATTAGAAATTTACCAAATATTACAGATGAGCCCATGAAAAATAATGATAATTTTTTATTTTTATCAAAAATAAACAAAGCATTCACAAAAATTAAAGTTGAAACTACCTCAGCAATAAGATACATAGTTGAAAACCACCAAGGAACTAAAAGAATTGAAACAACACTAAAAAAGAGTGCATAGTTTATGTTAAATTTTTTATTATCTTTAAATATGTATATAGCCATAAGAAATTGTAATAAGCAAATGTATACAAAATTTACAATCCTTGTAACTATAAAGCTTTGAGTAAGATTCCAACCAATAACCCCGCCAACAGCTGATAATATTCCTGATGTTAATCCATAGCTATAATTTTCGTAAGAATTCGAAGGCAAAAAATCTAAATTCTTAAAAAAATTAGTGCTTGAAGTAAGTGAAATTAATTCGTCTTCCCATGGTTTAAGTGTATATGACGTGTTTAAGACAACTTGAAACGATATTAGCAATCCAAGAATTGTAAATAAACTAACAACTCTGGATGTATTTGTTTCAGTCATCTTCATGAGTATATTAAAATTTTTAATTATCTTTTAATAATTTATCAATATTTAAGACAAATATAAGCAAGACTAAATTAGGAATATAAAGTAGGGCGTCACTTTTAATTAAATTTAACATAAAAAATATAATTAAGTATTTTGGAACTAAAGATTTAGAGTTTTTAAATTTTAAAAGTATGAAAATTGACATTCCTAAAACACCAAACAGTCCAAAAAAAATAAGATAATTAAACAAAGAAGAGTGTGGAAGGAAAAGTCCAAAGTTATATTTAGAATTATGCCCAAAATAATACTCATTAAACTGTTGCGGGCCATAGCCAAATAAAAACTCAACTATGGTTGGGTCATATTTTGCAAGAAAAATTCCCCACTTTTCTGCTCTATTTACAAAATAGGCAGATATGTTTACCAATGAATTCAAACTAGGAATTCCTTTTAAATTTGGACCATCATCATAATTTTTAGTCACATATCTCAGAGATGATGAAAGGTTGGTTTGTTCATTTGGTAAATCCAATAATAATCTGTAATTACCAAGCTTTTGATCTGTTTGCCCATATTGATTTGCAACAAAATTGTAGCTCATTTCTGTGGCTTGTACGCCTTCATATATTACGGCACTACTCAAATATTGGTAAGAAAATTCTTGGTATCTTGTTATATATAAAGCTGACAGAGCAGTTGAAATTATAAGATAAAAAAGAAATATTTTCTTAGCATTCCCGAATCTTTTAAAAAGAAAAAATGTTAACGCCAGTATTAAAAGTGAGATTAACGCAGCAAAGTTATTGGTCCTTACCAAACCATAAAATACAACTACAAAAAGAGCGAGTTCATATTTATTAAGTTTTATTTTGGCACTTATTAAAAAAAGTAAAATAAACAATAGAACAAATGCAAAGAACTCTCCCATTCCTTCTGCACTTGGCGCAATACCCCTCCATGTATTACCCTCAATACTTTGAAAGCTTCTCATTGGAAATTTATTCAAACCAAAAAAATAAAAAGTTAAATAGTTTGCAAATATGCTAAAACTAGAAATAATTCCTATAAATAAAATACCTGAAGATGATATTAAAAAATTTCTTATAATTATTTTTTTATCAAAATTTTCGATTCCTTGGTTTATTGTAAAATTAATTCCAACAATAAAAAGAAAGTATATAACTACCCAGTAAATCAATGAAGATATTGTTTGGCTTGAATTTATAAAACCTCTTAACTTATCTACATCAAATAGTATTTCACTTTCTGTGTAATTAAATACCCATACAGTTGAAATGCCAAGATAAAAAAGTGATATTTTTAAATTAAGCTTTTTACTTTTAATCGCCACTAGGCCAAGAAAACTAAAAAATATTAAGTATATGTTTAAATTTAATGTTGAAAAAGTACCGTATATAAGAAAAACATAAGGCAAGTAATTTATTAAATTTCCAATTCTATGTTCTACAAGATCTTTAAAAACAAATACTATCGCAAAAATTGATAACAAATATCCATATAAAAAATAATTTTCTGTATAAAGCTCTCCACTAAATTCATAACTAAATAACTCTATATCATAATCTCTTGATATTGATTTATAGAAATACTTTTCACCATAGAGGTGTAGGTAAAAGATTAAAGTTGAAACCAATACCAGAGCATTGTTGATGTAAAGTTTTTTTTGTTTAGTTTTTGGTATAAATGAAAATAATATTAACCAAAAAATAGATTGTACTAATAAATCCATATGCATATTCTTTGAAATCCAGACTTTAATTTTGTCTGGTTTGAATTCTTTCCAACCATTCTCTACTAGCTGTGGTGGTTGATACTCAACCCAAGAATTTAAACCGAAACATTCAGTTGGCCCTTCAGCATTTGAGTAAAATTCAACTTTGTAATCATTACCAACTTGACCTATCAAATCAACAATTGTAAATGTACATGGGTACTCTTGATAAAATGAAGCATTCTCTGGTGTTAGTGGCCTTGGAGGAACGTCAGGAATTTTATAAAATTTAAATGATGCAAAAATTACAGCAAGTAAAAAAAATATCTTTAATTTATTAGTTTTATTCAAATTATTCTTCACTATAAATAATTCTTTTTCTAATTAAATAAATCAAAAAGCTTACAGATACTAATGTAAAATATATGAATTCTCCATTAAAGTAATCGGAGAAATAATTTGTCCACCCTCCGTTCACATAATTTGCGCACTCCAGCCAAGAGTTGACTAGAACAGTATTGCCATTTTCATTAAACAATGTAAGCGGTTCAAAATTTGGATCAGCATTAAAGACAAAGTTAGGATTATTACCTATTTCTTCAAAATTTGGAACGATTGAAGACTCTCCACATATTGTTTCTGTTCTTTTATGCATAATTTAAAACTTATTTTAAGTTTACATTCTAATGTTTAATGAGTAATTAACTAAAAATTTTTAACAAACTCATTAATTAATTAATAATTCATTACAATACATTTGTATTGAGTCTGAAAATGAAATTGAAATCTAAAACATACTACTTGAGGCATGAAAATGAAATTTTTAGATACATTAATTCAACTAAATCATGGATTCATATTATTAATAAAAATAATAATTATATTAATCTAACTAGTTATCCAAATAATCTTATTGAAATTAATAACAACGTAGATTTTGAAAATGATTTTTCAGGAATAGAAAAAAAAGTTTATGACTTTATAGTTGTTACGGATATTTTAGAGCTAACAGAAGACATTTATAAACTTTTAAAAAAGTTAAATAATTTATTAAAAGATGATGGAAAATTATTGATTACCACAGTAAATCCAAAATGGAATTCAATGATGTTATTGCTTGAATATTTTAAACTTAAAAAGCCATCTCCACCAAGATCTTATTTGCAAAATAAAAAAATTGATTCTATAGCTAAATCTTCAGGATTTGATGTTGTTTTAAATTATGGAAGACAAATATTTCCATTTAAAATTTTTGGTTTAGGAAGTTTAATTAATTTATTTTTAGAGATTCTATTTCTTAGGTTTAACCTTGGTATAAATAATTATCTAATATTAAATAAAAAATCACTAAATGATACTTCTTGCTCTAAAACTATTATAATTCCCGCAAAAAATGAAGAATTAAACCTAATACCTCTTTTTGAAAGAATTCCTCGATTTCAATCAAAATATGAAATAATTTTTATTTGTGGTAAATCTAAAGACAAGACACTTGAGGTTGCTTTGGACATACAAAAAGACAATCCTGATATAAACATAAAAGTATTAGAACAGATTTCAAAAGGAAAAGGTCCTGGAGTATTAGAGGCATTTAAAGAAACCGATAATGATCTAGTTGCTATATTGGACTCTGATATTAGTGTCGAGCCGGAAACCTTAATCGACTTTTTTGAGATAGTTGAAAATAAAAATGCTGACTTTGTTAATGGAACACGGTTTGTGTACAAAATGGAGGAAGGGGCTATGAGAAAGCTGAATAATATAGGTAATATATTTTTTCAATTCATCATTTCTATAGTCATCTCAAACAAATTAACTGATTCCCTTTGTGGTACAAAGGTTTTTAAAAAAGAATTGATAGAGGACTTATATAAATGGCAAAAATTATTAAAAATTAATGATCCATTTGGTGATTTTGATTTAATTTTTAGTGCAGCATACTCGGGAAACAAAATTGTTGAATATCCCGTACATTATAAATCAAGGGTTTATGGCTCCACTCAAATTTCTAGATTTAGAGACGGTTTTAAATTATTGTTATATTTTGTAAACTCTCTTTTGGTATTTAAAACTAGTAACAATGAAATTAATTAAAAAATATAAATTTTTATTAGTTTTATTAATTTCAATTTTTATTTCACAGAATTGGATAAACTTGTTTTACATATCAAGTAGAAATCCTGATTTTTCAAAATATTATGATTACATAAATTATTTTATGGGTCTAAATGTCGAAATTGATTATGGACAAAATTCTCTTTATTACTTTTTAGTAACCTCACTTTTAAAAAATAAAATTGAAATAATTACATTTGGTAATCTAGATTTTGTTATCTCATTTAGTATTCAAAATCTCAACCTTCTTCTTTTTATATTTAGTTTATTTGGGTTTTATCAACTTCTTAAAGAAATGAATTTTAAAAATAATACAATATTTGTTTCACTTACATTATTTTGTTTTTTTCCCCAGGCCCTAATTGCAAGAGCATTAATGAAACCAGAAATATTTGTACTAGCTCTTTTCCCTTGGGTGATTATTTTTTTTGAAAGATTTTTAAAAAATAATTCTATCAACGAACTTTATAAAGCGATTCCATTTTTAATTTTAATATGTAATTCAAAAGCCTCTGCTGCTGGAATGACCATAGTTTATTTATTTTTTTCGTACTTTGAAATACTCAAAAAATTAAAATTAAAAAATTTCATAAATATTTTTGTTAGTTTTTTAATTTTATTTTCATTAGTACAGTTTGAAAACTTTAAAATAACAAATAATTTAATTTATGACAGAGTTTATGACAAAGAGTATGATTATAAAGCTGATAAATCAATTTTTTACAAAATTGGCCTTGATTCAGTTTTGAAAAAACCCTTATGGATTGACAAAACTGAAATAGATAATTACAACAAGAATGCTCAATCAATGTCAAATATTTTGATTCTTGACACTTTTGGGGACTATTTTGATCAATTTTTTGGAATGGACTTTTTTAAAATAGAAAGAAAAAGTTTATTTGTCAGTGGCGATGTTGAACGGCTTAACTCAAATAGACAGATTGGTTACAACGGGCCCTTTTCTGGATACTTAGTTGATCAGCTGGAATATGTTAGAAAAAATGTTGCTGTATTATTGAGCCTAGTTTTTTTTACTTCCATGATTATTTTTGGTATTAAAAATAATAACAACAGGAAATTTATCTACTTTCCATTGATTTCTGGAACAATAATAATGTACTTTAATGCAATTGGTTTTCCAAGAAACAATTTCGACCCATATAAAGGAGATACATTTAAAGCATTCTATTTATTTTTCTTACTATCTATTTCATTTTTGTATTTAAGTTCACATTTTTTTAAAAAGATTACTAAATTCAAGCTTCTTTTAGGTGCATTATTTATTATTTCTATTTTCTTTATTGGAGGTCATCCAAAAGAGAACAACCAGCAAATATCAGAGGGATTAATAATTAGAAATGAATTTTCAATTTTTTGTGAAGTTAATAATATTCTATTTTTTAATAATAGACTTTTGGACTTTGTTCACACAAGTGGCAATATATCCAGTATAAAAAGTGATTGTAAATCTATGTCAGTATCTAAAGAAAGGTTCTATAGATCCTTTTTAAAAGTTGATATTCAAGATCAATACTATAGGAAGTGTCTTGAAAAAGGTGAAATAAGTATCTCTTACTCTAACTATCAAGAATGCAGAATGTTTACGATAAATGAAATCAGAAAGAAATCAGAAAGAAAAGTTCCACTTTATCCATACTTATCAATAATTATTTTGAGTTCATGTATTGGCATTGTGATTCGCAATACATCTATTTTTAGTAAAGAAAAAAATTAGGAAATTTTAAATAAACTATTTAATCTATTTTAAAAATTAAAATTTGGCCTAGATGATTTGGGGCAACAAAGTACTTTTTGTCATTTTTTAATTCATTACCTAATTTAGTAATACCATCGGTGAACCATCCACCATAATCATCTAAAACGACTAACGCATTCTTTGTAGTATTCTGCATAATATAATTCAATGACTCTTTTGCTGAAATATAAGTATCAACATCAATATGCGCAAAAGATATTGGCTTTTTTATCGAAACGTTCTTTATTGATTCAGGAAAAATACCTTCAATTATATTAAATTTAGTGCCAGCTATATTTTCAACCTCTTTTAAATGACTTATTTCTGCATCGGAGTATTCATCGTTTTTAAAAAAACTATCTTTATCAGATGAATTTGCAACTCCTTTAAAAGTATCACACACAAAGTAATCAATATTTTTTTCTAAATTTGTGTATGCTACTAAACCCGAAACTCCACCCCTCCAAGAACCAACTTCAACAAAAGATGTATCATCAATTAAATAGTTTTTGGCAAAATCGTATATTGTATATAAACGAGATTTTGGATTCAAAGTATATTCCGAAAACATATTATATGCTTCAATAAATGTGTTGTCAGATCGCCAGGGTAAGTAGAAATATTCAAAAATTTCTATACCATAATCATTTCTTTTTTCTTTATACCTTAAATTGATTTGGAATAACTTAAATAAAACACCGGTAATAATCTCGAGTCTTTTTCTAGCTTTATTTACTTTATTTAAATTAAACATTTATCTTTTCTTTCACAACGATTTTAACTCTAAAACTAAAACCTGAATGGAAAATGAGATAAATAGGAAGAAAAATTATGAAAAAAAGTAAAAATAAGGTAAAACACAATTGGTTTATAGAGGACATGCTTTGCTTCTCGCAACATAACTAATTTTATAGATGCAGGTACAAGTAATAAATTAAAAAATTGAACCATATAAGTAGCTTTATTTGTATCTCCTGTTGGGAGGTCTGGGTAGCTTATTAAAAACCATAAATATCCAAAAAAAGTAATAATGACTGAAAAAGATATATATCTTGAAAAAACACTATCTTTGTGATGTTTTCTAAAATTAAAAAAACAAAAAATAAGAAAAAATGTAGCTAATAAAGAAACTAGATTTACTCTAGCTAAATAATCTCCAATTAATAGTTGGTTACGTCCAAGTTCTAATCTTCTGCTAGTAAATGAAAAATAACCCCAGTAATCTCCCCAGAAGTCCGAATAGAATATGCTTATGAATTGATTACTAAAATTTGGTCTTATCGGTTTAGAAAACAATAAATTAATATCTGATGAATTTGGTACGTAAAAATTAAATGGCTGGTTTGAAAAACTAAATCCTATAGGTTCCTTGTTAAAAGCTGTAAAAGAACCATATCTAATCAAAAGAGAAAAATAGTACCACGATGAAAGTAGAAACCCGATCAAAAAACTAGAGAATATAAATCTAATGTAATTATTTTTTTGTTTTTTCTTTATATAAAATATTAAAATAAAAAAAGCTGGAAATAAGAGGAATGCCCACTGTCTACTTAATGCCAAAAAACCAATAATTAAACCGAAATATAAAATTCTAATTTTATCTAATTCAAAGTTATCTTTCTCTGCTTGAAGAAATAAGTAAAGTAAGAAACTCATAAAAAACAAAATATATGGTTCGCCTCTCAATTGAACTATTGTCTTGTAATTTACTGCCATTAATACTACAAGGATTAAATATTCGAATTTAATATTTTTTTTATTATCAAAAAATAAACTAATTGTTTTAATGTTTATATATATTGATAAAAGATACAAAATTAATTGAACTACTTGCGTAACAGTCCCATAAATTGGACGGCAATCTTTTAACAATGTAGCAGAATTTAAAACATTTCTACATACTACTTGAGCAGCAGAAGGAACAATATAGCCTAAAGGAGGGTTAAAAAATTCTCGAGAATTTTCTCTATCAGGTAAGTTTATTTCATAAGGCAAGTATCTCGAGAAATGATCTACATAGTTATAATGGGATTCAGCATCATAACCTTCAATAGAGTCATAATGCATTATGTTGTATATACCTACTATTAAAATTATGGCAATCAAAACTAAAGATAATTTATTTACATTTCTTTCAGTCATTTAGATCAATCATTGCCATATCTATTTATAATATTTTAGTGGAGAAAAACAATATTTCTTTGACTGTAATTGTTCCATTTTATAATGAAGAAAAATTCTTAAGTCAATCTTTGGAGAGGTTAATAAAAATAAATACATATAAAGAAATAATTCTAGTTGATGATTGCTCAACCGATAATAGTTATAAAATTGCAAATAAGTTTGCTAATAATTACAAAAATATAAGTTTGTATAAAAAAACAAAAAATGAAGGCAAGGGAAGTTGTATAATCTTTGCTAAATCCTTTATTCAAACAACACATGCTATAGTTCATGATGCAGATCTAGAATATGACCCAGAAGATATAAAAAAACTCTTTGAAATATCTAAAAATTATCCTGATTGTATTATTTCAGGTTCAAGGACTATAGGGGATAAAAAGAGAATAAAAAAATACAAATCTCTAAAGTTTATTAATTTTATATTAACCAGTCTTTTTTCATTCCTTAATTTTTATAAACTTTCAGATATAGCTAGTTGTTATATCTTGATACCTGCAAAATTTTTAAAAGAACACATTTATGAAGAATCTGGATTTGGTCTTGAGGTAGAAGTTTTGTCAAAATTTTTAAGAACTAATAATAAAATAATTGAAACTCCAATAAATTATCAAGGCAGAACTTATTCAGAAGGAAAAAAAATAAAGATTAAAGACGGCATTAATATTCTTTTAAAAATATTTAAATATAGCAAACTTTTTAACCCAGGTAGCAAATTAAGCTATTAATCTTTTACGATAATAAGATCTAGGTATTCTTCTGTAAATGCTTTGTGGTGCTTTACAAATTTACTTATATACATCTTATAAATTTTTTTATAAATAAAAGTATTAATTAGTCCTTTAGAGAAAACAAGTCGATTTAAGCTACCTAAGATTTGTAATTTATCTAAATTTTCAAAAGCTAATTCAAATTCATGGAAGCTAACTCCTCTACCTCTTCGTAAAAATTGTTTCATATATAAATATTCATTGTCAAGATATTTAGAATTAAAAGATTGCTTGTTGCTTTTTATAGAATATAAATATGCTAAATCATCGGGGAGCCATTGAAAAAAAGGCAACTCAGATGTGTGTGTATCCTCTATCCAAAGTCGATTAGGCGCTTCTACAACAATAAGGTGGCCTTTATATTTTAATGCATTCCACGCTTGCTTAAGAGAGTCTATCCTTTCTTCGGTCGTCATATGTTCAAGGGTTGCATAGTAGATAATTATGTCATACTGTTCTTTAAGATTTTTGATTTCTGTAGCAGAGAATTTTGAATATTTAATATCTAAATTTAGTAATTCTGCTCTAATCCTTGCAACTTCTAAAGAAGCATTATCAATATCTATACCAGTAACTATCGCTCCTTGCTCAGCAAAAGTAACAGAGCTTGAACCCGTACCACTGCCAATTTCTAGTAGTTTTTTGTCTTTTAAACCTACCTCTTTAGACAACCAGGGAATTATTTTTGTTCTTGATACAAATATTCTACCTGTAATGTGATCTTCTAAATCTGTTTGGTTAATGTCAGTATCTTTAATGTAGTAATTTTCTAATAATCCAGTCTTTATATCCCCTTTATAAGTATCGGACAAAAAAATATAATTTTTTTTAATTTGTGATGGTACTTTTAAATAACTTACAAAATTGTATATTTTTTTTAAGAGATTTATCATTATTTTTCTTTTAAGAATCATCTTAATATGCAAAATTATAATTTAGATATTTTACTTCTACCTAATATGTTTATCAGAATTACATACAAAATTCTTGAATGTAAACTCATTAATGTTTGTGTAAAAAAATTTGAATTTGGTGCTAAATGTCAGACTATATAGATTTCCATAATAAAAATATTCTATTTCAAAAGGTAATTAGATCTATAATCTTTTTATCTTTAAAGCTACCAAAAAATATCTACTGCTTATTTTGGAATTCAATTTTTTATTTAATTGGTAATTCTGTAAGGATCAAGAAAACTAAAAATGATACCCTTTTAATTTCTGATCAAAGCCAAAGTATTGAAATTGTTTATAAAAAAAGGTTTGAATTTTATATGCAAAATATAGAAACACGGCTTGAGCACTTAACATTTGAATATATGTTGAGTCAGGTTGAATTTTATCAAAACGATGTAATTATTGACTGCGGAGCAAATATTGGAGAACTTTATCTTTCAATTCTTAATCAAAGTAATAATTTATTATTAAATTATTATGGTTTCGAACCAGTGCCTAACGATTTTTATACTATGGCTAGAAATACAAATAATTTAGTATTAGAACCATTAGCTTTAAGCTCAAATGACTCTGAAAAAAAGTTTTTCTTAAGGCCTAATACAGCAGATTCCTCATTTGAGCCAACTAGTGGAAATAGATCTATAAATGTTAAATGTGTGACAATAGACCAATATTTTAAGGATATTAAGAGAATAAAATTACTCAAATTAGAAGCGGAAGGTTATGAATTTGATGTTTTAACTGGGGCAAAGAAAAGTTTAGAAAAAATAAAGTACATAACAGCTGACTTGGGTTTCGAATTATCAAATAACACAGAAAGCAGCTTTGATGATGTAAACAAATTTTTACTGCAAAACGATTTTGAACTTATTGATAGTACAAAACGAAATACTTATTTATACAAGAACAAGAACTACGAATTCGATTAAGTTGTTTAAAAAAATTTAATAATCGGGTGTCGCTCAGAAATATTTAATTATGAGATAATTTATAAATGAGCTATGTGAATGTTTATCAAGCGATTAATTCTTATTTAGCGTCAGATAATGTTATTTTGTGGGGTGCAAGCTCATCTGGATTAAGAGTGCTGTCTAACTTAAGTTATTTTTTTGATATCTCAAAAAAAAATATTAATTTTTACGATTCTAATCCAAAAAAAACTGGTGAAACCCTTCAAAATATAAACATAATATCAAAAGAGGAATTTTTAGATATTATGAACAAACCTAAAAGCTTGTGTATAGTAGCTTCGTCACTTATAAATGACATAAAAAAAGAATTAGATGAAATGTGTTTAAAAAACTGGGTTTTTTCGCACGGGTTAATATACACAGACAAATTATTTGATAAGTTTGATATTAATTTTTTAAATATTTATGAATTAATTAAAGGTAAAAGTAACTTAGATGCAGATGAATTATTTACTTTATATGATTCGTCAATATTAGTTAAAAACTTACCTGGCGAGGCTGCAGAAGTTGGAGTTTATAAGGGCGGTTCCGCCTATTTAATATCAAGTCAATTACAAAATAAAAAAATTCATTTATTTGATACTTTTGAAGGATTGCCGAATGATGGTGAAGATCAACTAGCGAATGAACCGACTGAAGGATGGTTAGATGATACAAGTGTCGACGAAGTTAAAAACTTTGTACTTAAATCTGGAATTCCAGAAAAGAATTTGATAATTCACCGTGGATATTTCCCGAAAGATACTTTAGATCAAGTACCTAAAAGCACAACTTTTTGTTTAGTACATCTAGATACTGATAGATATAAGTCTACTCTTGAAGGATTGGAATATTTTTATAATCGTTTAGTTTCGGGTGGAAGAATTGTAATTCATGATTACAACTGTATCGGTACACCAGGAGTAAAATTAGCAGTAGATGAGTTTTTAAAAAAATTAAATTTATCACATTTGCTTATTTCATTATCTGAATCACAAGCAATGCTTATAAAAAATTAATATTTGTTTAGAATTAAAAATAGGTGGTGTAGGTATCAATAAAAAAAAGAACAATAAATTAGAGGTTGTGTGCATAATTCCTGCAAGGTCTGGATCAAAAAGCATACCTCACAAAAATATTTATAATCTTGGTGGACATCCATTAATTGCTTGGAGCATCAAAGCTGCTCTCAACGCTGATAGTATCGATCGAGTAATAGTTTCTACTGATTCAGAAGAGTACAAAGATATATCAATTGAGTATGGTGCAGAAGTTCCTTTCTTAAGGCCTAAAAATATTTCCGAAGATAATTCAACGGATTTAGAGTTTTTCCAACACGTAATTGGGGTATTTAAAGAAACATCATATAATCCTGATTTAATTATCCACCTAAGACCAACAACACCCCTGAGAGATTCTAGAGTAATTGACGATGCTATTAACAATTTTGATTCAACTTTGTATAGCTCAATGAGATCTGTTCACAGATTATATAACCCTATTGAAAAAGCTGTAAGAATAGAAAACCAAACTTTAGTTTCAGGGATTGATGGAGATTCAGCTATAGAAAAATATACTAATGCTCCAAGACAAAAATTCCCAGAATATTATGAGCCAAACGGTTATGTAGATATAGTAAAGCCTGATTTAATATCTGAAAAAAATTTACTTATAGGAAACAATTGCTTGGGATATATAACTGATAAAGCAATAGATGTAGATGATATCGAAGATTTTGTTTTTCTTGAATATATTATCAAAAAAAATGGAATCTCTTTACCAAAATAAAAAAATAGAAACTCTCAACAGAAATTTTTATAAACCTTTAGCAGTCCATCCACCATCTACATAAAAATCTTGGCCAGTAATATATGAAGAAGCATCGGAGCTAAGGAAGATAACTGTACCAATTAAATCTTCAGATTCACCCCACCTTCCTAACATTGTTCTATCAGACCTCTCCATTTTCATTTTTGTATCATCCCAACTTTTTGCAGTCATATTGGTTTTTATATAACCTGGCCCAACTGAATTTACCCTTATATTAAATTTTGATAAGTCGTAAGCAGCAGATTTAGTTAATTGTTTGAGAGCTCCTTTAAAAGCGATATAAGCAGGATTGCCTGGAAATCCAAACTCTGCAGCTAAACTCGTTATATTTATAATTGAACCAGATTTTTTTTTGGTCATAGTCTCACCTATTTTTTGAATAATTTTGTAGGGAGCAAACAAATTTATTCTGTAGGTTTTTTCCCAATCTGAATCTTTATAGTCGAATAAATGATTGCCGTATGTTACTCCAGCATTATTAATAACAATATCAAAATCATTATTTTGTTGTAAAAAACTATCAAGTTGTTTCGAATCGCTTAAATCGAAGGAATACCGATTTACTTTAGTCTTTGTTTTTTCTTCAATTTCCTTAGATACAACTTCTAAATTTTCATTATCTATATCAATCAAGGTAAGATTGCATCCTGCATCTCCAAGTGCTGATGATAGGGCCTTCCCATTTCCATTTGCACTGCCAGTAATCAAGGCATTTTTTCCCTGAATCGAAAACATATTGTATATATCTAACATTTTTTTGAACGTTTTTAAAATTCTATAATTTATACTAGCTTTTATTTAGTTGGAGTTAAACTCTAGTTCACAAACTTTAGCAATTAATTGACCAACTGTTATGTGAACTTGCTGAATTATGCCTGTAACTGGGCTGTCTACTTTAAAACAGTAATCAGAATATTTTTCTACTTCACTATTCTTATTGCCTGTAAAAGAAATTACATAAATACCCTTACTTTTAGCAAACTTTGATGCTTCAATAATATTTTCACTGTTCCCAGAAGTTGATATGCAGATTAATATATCACCTTCATTTCCTATGGCATCAACTTGCCTTGAAAATATCTCATTAAATGAATAATCATTACCTATAGCAGTAATAATTGATGTATCAGTAGTAAGTGCAATTGCTGGTAGTGGTACATTGTCAATTTCAAATCTACTTACAAATTCTGCAGCAATGTGTTGAGAGTCTGCTGCTGAACCGCCATTACCACAAATAAGAATTTTATTTTTACTCTTTAAAGATAATATTATTTTTTCGCAGATTTCAGAAATTTCCGTACTTTGGTTTTCTAGTTTTTCAAAAGCAAGAGAACTTTCTTGTAAATATTTTTGGATTTCATTTTTATAAATCATTTAGTTCAAGATCCTAAGTAAAGAATTACCTTTAGTTAAGTTGATTTTTAGATTTTCTCTCATAGTTGAATATTAATCTTTATTAATAAAATTAAGAAACTTATTATTAAATAGGTGAAAATAATAAGCTATATATAATGTTAAAGATGGATTGCTTCAATAAAAATTTCAATGTAAATAATTCAGATATTTATATAACTGCAGAAATAGGCATTAACCATAACGGTGATCTAGAAATTGTTAAGGAATTAATTGATCAAAGTAAAAGTGCTGGTGTTGATGCCGTTAAGTTTCAAAAAAGAACAATTGAGATAGTTTACTCTGAAGATGTATTGAGTCAACATAGGGATTCTCCTTGGGGTACAACACAAAGAGAACAAAAAGAAGGGCTTGAATTATCCCTAGAGGATTATAAAGAAATTGATTCATACTGTAAAAAAATAGGCATTGACTGGTACGCTTCTGCCTGGGATATTCCTAGTCAAGATTTTTTAAATAATTTTAACCTAAATGTAAACAAAATTGCATCTGCTATGACTACAAATATTGAATTTATTGAAAGAGTAGCAAGCGAACAAAAACCAACATTTATTTCAACAGGGATGTGTACTTACGAACAAATCCAAAAAGCTGTTGACGTTTTCAATAATAAAAATTGTGAGTTTGTTTTAATGCATACTAACTCCGAATATCCATCAAAAGAAGAAAATCTTAATCTGAATGCTATTAATACCTTAAGTAATAAATTTGATTGCAATGTTGGGTATTCAGGTCATGAAGCAAGTGTGTCTCCATCAATAGTTGCTGCAGCAATTGGTGCGGTAAGTATTGAAAGGCATATAACTTTGGACAGATCTATGTATGGTTCAGACCAAGCTGCATCATTAGAAGTTCATGGTTTGCGTACCCTAGTAGGATCAATTAGAAAATTGAAATATATTCTAGGTGATGGTGAAAAGGTAATTACTGATGCTGAAACAGAAGTTGCCAAAAAACTTAGATACTGGGAATGAAAAAATATTGTTTTGATATTGATGGCACTATTTGCTCAAATACCGATGGAAATTATGAAGACGCTAAACCATACTTAGCAAGAATTAAACAAATCAATTCTCTTCACAAAGAAGGTAATAAAATAATTCTATTTACCGCAAGAGGGACAACAACAGGAATTGATTGGAGACCACTAACAGAAAAGCAACTAAAAAATTGGGATGTTTCCTATGATGAGTTGCTCTTTGGCAAGCCTGAAGCAGACAAATTTATTGACGATAAAGCAGAGGATATTTTTAATTGGTTTGAATAAATTATGTATAAAGTAACTGATTTAATAAATCACTATAATCAACTGGTTTTTTTTGCACTAAGACGATATGAAAGTGATAATTATGCCAAAATGCGAGAATATTTTGCTTCCATTTTCATTAAAGATATTTCAGAGCATATTGATATCAACTCAAATCTCAAAATAATAGATGTAGGAGGTTCAAGAGGAGAATTTTCTAAATTTTTAGGAGAAAATTTTAATTGTGACGTAATTAATTTAGAACCCTTCGAGCAAGATCATGTGTGGGAAACAGTGCATGCTGAAGCACACAATATGCCATTTGAAACAGATAGTTTTGATTTAGTTTTATTTAGAGGAGTAATGGAGCATATAGAACCAAAGAAGCAGCAAATATCTTTAAAAGAAATCTATAGAGTAATGAAAAAAGATGGTTTGGGTTATCTAGTAATTCCACCATGGTTTAATCCGCATGCAGGTCATGGTTTGAAACCATTTCATATTTTTCCTTTCAAAGTTGCAAAATTTCTAAGAAATATATTCTTTAACAAAAAGGTAAGATATAACTCCTTAGAAGAAGTTTCGTTGTATAAAATCACATTTAGAAAAATGAAAAAAATGATTGAGCAAGCAGGTTTTCAAATTGTTGATATGAAAGACACCCATTTGCGTTTTCATTTTATGTGTAGAGTTCCTTTTTTAAGAGAATTTCTTATTCCAGCTGTTGCATTTATAGTAAAAAAATAAATACTTATATTTTCTATTTTTATTTACCTAGTTAAATTTAAATAACATGGTTTTTCGTTGTATATGATTTCTTCTAAATACATCTCTTCTTGAGTTTCCGGTTTAAAAATTTTAATATTTTTAAAATTCGACATTACTTTTTCGTCATCAGTCGCGTAATGTGAAAATCCTAATGCTCCATAATCTTCATCCCTACCACTACCTACAATTTTTATAGGTATGCATTCATGATCAATTAAGTTTCTTATAAACTCATAAGGTCTGTAGAGTATGAACGGCGTTATTGAATAAATAATTGGTATTTTCCCTTCCATTGCTAAACCTGCTGCCATCCCTACAATTAGTTGCTCTGCAGCACCAGGATTAATATATCTTTCAGGAAACTCCTCTTTTAATTTATCAAACAAACCATACCCTACATCTCCGACTATTAAATAAACGTTTTCATCTTTTGACATAATTTTAAATAATTCATCAGCAAACTCTCTTCTCATAATGAATCCAAAGCCTTTAAATATTGCTCTTCAGTAAAGTTAACGTAGTGGGCCGATAGTCCGGTTAATCCGTATATCTCAACTGTTGTTTTTATAAATTTAACATTTGGGAGAAATGATTTTAATCTTTTTTCTAGATACACTAGGTCAACTGAATCATATGCGGCCCAGCCATTTGCATTTACATATATATGAATGTTTTTAAGGTTATTTTCATTAATATACTTTAAAGACTCCCAAACTGAACCCTCAGAACATTCTCCATCAGATATCATGCAATATACATCTTTATTCTCATCTGCAATAGCTCTTCCAACAGCAACCGTAATTCCCATACCAAGACTTCCTGTTGAGCAGTGGACTTTCTTTTGTTCATTTCTTTTTGGGTGCTCACCCATTTCATCAAGTAAGTGTTGTGCGTTAAATCCAAAATACTTCTCAAGGACAACATATAATGCCACTGCAGCATGACCATTTGAAAGTATGAAAATGTCATTTTCTTTCATATTTGAATATATTTCATCAATTGTTTCTATTGAAGAAAAATAGCTTCCAAGGTGATGCAGTTTATTTTTATATGAAATTTCTAATAGTCTTCGAATTAATTGTTTATCAGTTTGAGTTTTTTTCATTTTGTTTTAGTTTTTACAAATTCGTGAATTGTTTCAATCATGTAGTCAATCATTTCTTTTGATAAACCAGGAAAAACTCCGAGCCAAAATGTACTTAATGCCACAGTATTTGAGTTACTAAGGCTACCAACTTCTCTGTGCTCAACATTTTGATAAGCTGGTTGCCAGAGTAGGTTGCCAGCAAATAAGAATCTTGAATTAATTTTTCTTTCATCTAAGTGGTTAATTAACTCTGGTCTTGAAAATGGAGCATCTTGTTTAACAGTAATTGGGAAACCAAACCAGCTAGGGTCAGAACGATCGTCTTTAATAGGTAATATAAAAAATTCCTCAAGGTGTTTTAATCCGTCGTATAAATGCTGCCAATTATTTTTTCTTTTATCTATAAAACTATCAAGCTTTTCTAACTGAGATAATCCAACTGATGCCTGTAAATCAGTTAATTTAAAGTTGTATCCAATTTGAGAAAAAATATACTTATGATCAAACCCATAGGGAAGATTTCCCAGTTGCCAGTCATATCTTCTATTGCAAGTATCTGACTCACCTGGTGCACACCAACAGTCTCTACCCCAGTCTCTAAAAGATTCTAATAACTTATTCATAACAGGATTATTTGTAACAACAGCACCTCCTTCACCCATTGTTATATGATGAGCAGGGTAAAAACTAAAAGTTCCTGCATCTCCAAAAGTTCCTGTATATTTATTATCATATTTTGAACCTAGAGCGTCACAGGAATCTTCTATCAAAAATAGTTCATTATCTTTACAAAAGTCCATTACCCTCTCAAGATCAAAAGGATTTCCTAAAGTATGTGCAATCATTACTGCCTTTGTTTTTGGGCTTAGTGCATCTTCAAGATAGTCCACATTTATATTGTAAGTTCCCATCTCACAATCTATAAAAACAGGAATACATCCGTTCTGAATTATTGGATTTACGGTGGTTGGGAAACCTGTTGCAATTGTAATTACTTCATCACCCTTTTTAATAGCTCTATCTTTTAATTTAGGAGATGTTAAAGATGAAAATGCTAATAAATTTGCCGATGAACCAGAATTTACTGGAACTGTATGTTTTATGTTTAGAAATTTTGAGAATTCTTTCTCAAAAGCATCGGTGAACCTTCCCTCAGTAAGCCAAAAATCTAAAGAGGAGTCAATTAATGATTCTATATCTTTATGATCGAAAGTCCTTCCACTAATAGGAACATCTGTTTTTCCAGGAATGAATTTTTCTACAGGAAACTCTTCATCATAATGTTTTTTAACAAGTTCAATTATTTTTTTTCTAGTAGACATTAAGCCCAATAATAATAGATTTAGAAATTTGCTTCTATCAATAATGTTTTTAAGAAAAGAAAGTAAGGGGTCACTATTTCCACAGATACCAGGCGTTTTCATACCTTAGAGCTAATTGAACATTGAGTTTTTTAAATTAAATATATTTAAAAGTTAGTAGTTAATTAGTAAGTAAATTTATTTGTTGTGAATTATCGCTCATTTGTGAGAGGCTCTAAAACGCAATGAGCAGTAAATAACAGAGACTTCTTTTGTGAGTGTGTGACAGTTTTGTGACAGTTTTTATTCTTTTTCAACTAACTTGTTAACCAGAATAAACAATGATCCTCCTATAAGAGTCCATAGTATATCATTCCAATCAAAAACACCTCTTCCAGGTGTGTATTTTGCAATGAATTCGTTACCTATTAGGCCAACCATAGAAATCACTACTGACCACTTCAATCTATTTTTATAAACTGATGAATTAGATTTAAATACCTCTGGAATGCTTACATAAAAAAAACTTGGTATGCCGATGCCTGGAAAGAAGTTAGGAGCTACTCCAAGAAAATAAATTACAAGATCGTTTCCACCAACATAACTGGGTCTAATGTAGCTTTGAACCAAGCCAAATAAAAAAAATGAAATTCCAAATATTGTGTAGTACAGAAAGTGTTTCTTCATATATTGAATATATTACTTTATTGGCTATTACAAGTGTCTGTCGAGAAGTTTTGTGACAGTTTTTGTGACAAAAGTCTTTAATTTGTTTAAAAACCTTGTGGCCAGAGGCAGAATCGAACTGCCGACCCCTTGTTTTTCAGATATGGGCTAACCATTTGACCTTAGTTCATTTTACATTAACTTACTTTAAATATCGCTACTTACTAGAGGCTTTATTCGAGCAACTAGAGTATCTACAAACAACTGTCGTAAAGTGATGTGTGCGATTTGTGTGCGGTTTTTTATAAGCATTTGATAACATTGTCAACTCAATTCAACAGGGTCAAGAATCCCAAGAGGGTCAAGAGGGTCAGAAAATATTATGCAAAGAATATATACATTCTCTGCTTGCTATATTTGAGATATAGATAATTTTCGGGGGTGCTCAGTGGTTTCAATTCGTCCGTTAAGTGTGTCAGATTATGATGATTGGTTAGAGGTTTATAGAGTTTATGCAGAACACTACCAATCAGAACTAACTGAAGAGGGGGTGTCTACAACTTGGAATTGGTTGATGGATAACGAAAACCCTCTGACTGGAATTGTTGCCGATTTTGAAGGCAAATTGATTGGTCTCGCACATTTCAGGGCATTACCTAATCCACTTAGAGCGATAAATGTAGGTTTTTTGCACGATTTAGTGGTTATACCTCAAGAGAGAGGAAGCGATACCGCACAACTTTTGATTGACGAAATAAAATCAATCGGCAAACGAGAGAAATGGACAAAAATCCGATGGAATACAAGAGATGATAATTATCGTGCCCGAGCATTTTATGACAAAGTTGCGACAAAAACTAATTGGACTGTGTATGAAATAGAATTGGACTAAATTACCCCTCCCTAAATACCTCTGAAAGGAACAGAGGTATGGATATATATCAAAATATTGAAATAATATATTCCGACTTTCTCTAAAAATACCCATTACTTATGCGACGCTAAAGAGGGTATGTAATCTCAACTTACTTGGCTAAAAGTCAATGTGTGCGGTTTTGTGTGCGGTTTTAACTAGTTTGTTTGTGAAGACCAATAGAGCCTATGTTTATTGTGGCCAGAGGCAGAATCGAACTGCCGACCCCTTGTTTTTCAGACAAGTGCTCTACCGACTGAGCTATCTGGCCATTTGCGGGGACGACGGGATTCGAACCCGCGACCTCCTGCGTGACAGGCAGGCGTGAACTCCAGACTTCACCACGCCCCCATTGATTTAATTAATGATAATACATTAATTTACTAATAAATTAGTAAATTTCTAATTTATAAATATATATTTTAAATATACATTCAACTATTAATATTGAAATCATGGGTTTAATTAATTTATCAAAATATTTACTAAGGTTTTTATTACTTCAATCCTCGGTGACATTTATTACAATTTGGTATTTTGATAAATTTTTAATTGGTGAATATGTAAGTGGTTATGACATAATAATTAGAAATTTACTTGAAGACCGAGCTAGATTTTACGAATTTATTCCTTACAATTTTGTTAAAATTGACGTTTATTTGGCACTTTTTGTTTTCGCATTCTTAATAATTCTTTATAGTACTGATTTTTATAGTTATGCAAATGACCTAGTGTTGACAACTAATAAAGGATTTTTTGACGAGTTTTTACCAATTTATCTAATATGGACTGCTTCATACCTTAGCTTTTTACAGATTTTTAGATTTACAGCAGTTTCAAGAGGTTATTTAGTAATTTTTACTTTCATAGTTCCTTTAATCTTGGTTGGTTTTAGAAACACAGAAACAATATCAAGACTACTAGGTAGAAATCCTTCAAAAGAAAACTTTATTTCATTCAATTTGGATAAAGACTCAATCTTTAGAGAACTGAGATTATTAAAGTATAGAAATAATTTAAAAAATTATAACAATACTTCAGACACTAAAGAGATAAAAAAGCTAATAGAAAAAGAGAATAAGGAAAATGAAATTAGTCTTGTAGTTATTGTTTTAGAAGAAACAAAACATTTTTCAAAAGAGTTTGAAACTTATCTATTAAATCTAAATAAAAAAGTCTTATTAATTTCTGAATTAGATTTTAAATTCAACTCAATATTTATTTACAGGACAAACAGGCTATCGAATAACAATTTATTTTATATAAATAACGATATTCAAATCGGGTCACGCTATATTCTGAAAAGAGTTATGGATATCACAATTTCAATAATTTTACTTCCCATTCTAGGAGCAATTTTTTTAGTATCTAATTTATTTGTCATATCTGTTGCTGGATATCCCTCAATTATTAAACAAAAAAGAATTGGCCTTCATGGCAAAGAATTTTATATGTATAAATTAAGAACAATGCATGCCTCTTCTCATGAAAAAAGAGGAGACTTAAAAGAATTAAATCAAAGAAGCGGTCCATTATTTAAAATTGATGATGACCCAAGATTCATAAAAGGAGCTAAATTATTAAGAAAATTTAGTATTGATGAAATACCACAGTTTATAAATGTTTTCAAAGGAACTATGTCTATAGTAGGGCCGAGGCCGCTTTTCCCTGAAGACAATTATTACTTCGATGAGCACTATCTCAGAAGATTAAATGTATTACCAGGTATTACGGGACTTTTACAAATTAATGAGAGAAATACTTCAGACTTTGAGACATGGTTTAAGTACGATCTTGAATACATTGAAAATTGGAACTTGCTGTTGGACATAAAAATTATTTTAAAAACACCGTTTTTTCTTTTTAAATCAAAAGTTTCTGGTAAGTAGTAGTGGGTCGGGTGGGAATCGAACCCACGACCTTGAGCTTAAAAGGCTCCTGCTCTGCCGATTGAGCTACCGACCCAGTTATTTAATAACAAAGAACATTATAAACATTAATATTCTTTATACAGAATAGAATGTTTACTCTTCCTCTAGGAACGAATCTATATTTAAATTATCGGAAATTTTATTTTTTGTTTCAGTTAGCAAGGTTTTAAGTTCAGAATTTATATTATTGACAATTTCTTTTGTTTCCTTTTTAATATCTTCATCTGTTACGGTAGATTCTACTGTTTTAATTATGTTGTTTATAAGTTGAGATGTGTTGTCAATTGTAGTTTTAAAAGTATCTTTTAAGTCTTCAACTAAGTCTTCTTCATCAATTCTAGATTTTATTTTTTTTGCAACATCAGCAATATCGCTAGATATATTAGACCACTTTTGTTCATCATCCATATTGCTTATTATATTGCTTAGTATTTTGCTTTGTCACTAAATTTTAAGTTAGGATTCTTAGTAATTCTCTGATTTGCCCACCGAGCAGGAGCTATGAGACGAAAGAAAGGTGGAAGAAAAGGTCTCGTAAATTTCAATAAAAAAAGATTGAAGCTTACTAAAGAAGTTTTTAATTTTGAGTTTTTAATGCCATATAAATCTTTAAACTCTTTCGGCAGAGTATTGAAAGCTGTAAATGATATAAATGGCCAAATTGGTTTAATATGTTTTGGTACCGGACCTCCTCCGATAATATCATATACATCCATTGCTACATCTGTTTTGACTAAATAACTATTTTCTCTAGATTTTTGAATTACCCACTCTTTTAATTCATTATGAGTTTTAGGCATTAACCCTTTGTCAACTAAAACCATTTCAGCAGCAAGGGAGTTTTCTTCGTGATATTTATTTTTTTCTTCATCCGAAAGTTTTTTCACAGTTTTTTCATAGAAATAAATTGAAGAGATTTGTAAACATGCATGGACCCATAAAAGTTGTTCGTGATCTAACGCATCGTAATAACCCCCTGTAATTTCATCTTCTCCTTTAATTACTTCATGTAACTTATTAATCCTATGCGCACTATCGTCTGCTTCCGCCTTAGTTCCAAAAGTTACAGAATTTTGAAGTGACAATGTTCTTATTAGTCTTTTCCAGGGGTCCCTTTGATAAAAAGATGTTTGCCTTGCCCCAGCGGCTATAAGAGGGTGTGCAGCATGCATAAGTAAAGCTCTTGCTCCGCCGAATAATACAGTAATTTCCTTATTGACCTTCCACATCATTGAGTCGGGTCCAAAGTAGCCTGGGTCTGCATTCATATATAATATTTTATCTTTAATACTGTTTATTAATAATTAAATTTCTTAAGTAGAGTTTTTAATTAGATAAAATTAGATTAATGCATAAATTAATTGCTATAATTTTCTCTAATTTAATGAGCCCTTACCTACTAAAAGAATAATTTGTTAAAACTTACTTACATAACTTATCAGGTTTTTCCAAACGAAAAAGCTAATACTATTCAAACAATTAGAATGCTGGAATCTTTATGTTCTTTTGGCATTAACGCTCAACTCATTTTTCCAGATAGAGGATATGTAAAAAATGACAATGAAGCAATAATAGAATTTTATGAAATTAAAGAAAAGTTTAAGATTTCTAAATATTCACACAAATTACCTTTTAACAAAATTAATTTAAGAAAATTAGAAAAGATAAACTTTTTAATTAGCTCTTTTATATGGTCACTTAGTGCAGTTAGAAAATGTTATAAAACAATAACTAAAGAAGAAATTTTAATGACTAGAACTCACTGGGTTCTTTATTTTGCATCAAAATACAAAAATAAAATCATTTATGAATGTCATAAATTTAGTAAGATTGATAATTTTATTTTTAAAAGACTTCAATTTAATGAAAATGTAATAATTATATTCCCCAATGAAGAGTTGCAAAAACAATTCAACCTTTTAGGGGCGCTTTCGAAAAATATATTAATTTTGCAAAGTGCTTTCGATGAAAAACTATATCTATCAAATGATTTTGAGAAGGTGAAAAATAAAGTAGTTTTTGTTGGAAACTTATTAAGGTTTAACAACTCTAGAAATTTAGAATTTTTAATAAATACATTTCATGACGCCAGGTTAGAAAAATTTAATTTAACAATAATAGGTGGACCAGATAAAGTTGTAAATGAATTAAATCATTCTCTGTCTAAAAATACTAAAGTAGTTGGTAGACTACCTCAAAAAGATGCGATAAAAGAGATGCAGTCTGCTGAAATTGGGTTGTTGATAAATGATGGAAGAGAAGTCCATTCTTATTTACATACCTCACCAATCAAATATTTTGAATACTTAAGAGGTAGATTAAAAATTTTAGCTGCAGACTTTCCATCCCATAGAAATCTTCCATTAAGTAAGAATAATTTCTACTTTAATGAAAATGATAAAGAAGATTTTATCAATAAATTAATAGAGGCTTCAAATACAAAATTTCATTATGAAAAAGGTTTGGAAAATTACTCATATAACTCAAGAACTAAAAAACTTTTGGATCATATTGCACGCCTGGAGGGACTCGAACCCCCAACCCTCTGATCCGAAGTCAGATGCTCTATCCAATTGAGCCACAGGCGCAAGAATTTCTTCTAATCTAAATTTAATACTTATATAATAGTTGCAACTATGAAAACTACTAAGGTGCTTCAAACAAATGTAACTGAGACAAATATAGATCAGGTCTCGAAAATACTTAACACTTCAACAAAAAACCGTGTAGCTATTTGTAATGCAAATACATTAGTTAGAAGTGTTAGAGATCTAGAAGTTAGAAATGTAATAAATAACTTTACAATCAAAACACCTGATGGTTTCCCTGTTGCAAAAGCTCTTTCTTTTTTAACTAAACAAAAATTTTCAAGAGTTGATGGCTATAAAGTCTTTTTACAAACAATTGAAGATGGGTTGAGCAGTGGTACAAGACATTTCTTTTTTGGAAATAATGAGAAAACAACACAGTTGATGATTAATAGATTAACTCAAAATTTTCCTGATGTGAAAATTGCTGGTTATCTATGCCCAGAATTCATGAGTGCTAACGATCTGGTTGAAAATTATAAAGAAGAAATATTTTCTATAAATACTGACATAATTTGGGTCTCTCTTGGGTTCCCTAAACAAGAACTCTTCATAAATACACTCTGTAATGAAATAGATACCCCAATTAACTTTGTTGGTGTAGGAGCAGTTTTTGAGTGGGTAGCGGGAACAAAAAAGAAAGCTCCTGAGTGGATTGCTAATATGGGGTTTGAATGGCTACTTAGATTATTTCAAGACCCAAAAAGACTTTACAAAAGATATTTAATCGACAACACATTATTTATTCTTTACTTTTTGAGACAAGTGTTCTTTCGTAGATAATCATTAAAATAAGATAAGAAAAAGCTATATGAATAATATTTTTAATAATTTAACTACTTCTCTATCAGAGGAGTTTAAAAAATTTGATCTGGATGAAGCTATACAGTTAAGTATGTCAAAAATAGCAGGATATGATTTACAAATTAACAACCTCGTAAAATATAACAAATCAGACTTTTTTGATGTTCTACAAGAAAACGTAATAGAAACAATCAATTCATCAAATATTTTCTTACCTGTAGAAAAAAATGAAATGGGGTTTCTCAATTTAAGCCTTAACCATATTTATCTCATGAAAAATATAACAAATACGCAAAGTGATTTTGAAAATGAGCAGAGTAATAAAATTATTTTTGATTACGGTGGGCCAAATATTGGTAAACCATTGCATGTTGGACATATGCGTACATTAAATATTGGAAGAAGTTTATACAATATTCACTCTTTTATTGGCACTGAAGTAGTAAGTGATATACATCTTGGAGACTGGGGTATGCCAATAGCTCAAATTATTACCTATTTAGAAAAGGAAAAAATAGAGTTAGAAAGCTTAGACTCAAGCCAATTAGAGGTAATTTATCCTAAAGCAAGTGAGGAATATAAACAAAACAATGAATTCAAAACTCGAGCTCAAGAAATAAATAAGCTCCTAAATAATAATGATCAAGAACTACTAAAAATGTGGGAGTCTATTAAAGGAATTTCTATACAAAGCCTAAAAGAAAATTTTGAAATATTTGGCCACAGCTTTGATTATTGGTTAGGTGAGAGTGATGTGAATAATTTAATTCCAAAAATGATTGAGGAATTGTTAAAAGACGAAAAAATCATATATGACGATGGGGCTTTGATTAGTGCGGAAGATACAGATCCAAAAATCTTAATCACTAAATCAGATGGGTCATACCTATATATAACTACAGATCTAGCAACTATTTTATTTAGACAAAAAAATATAGGATACGATAAAACTTTTTATATTGTCGACAATCGTCAATCACTTCACTTTGAACAATTATTTAGTTCAATTAAGTATTTTGAATTTAACAATCTCGAACACGAACATATTTCGTATGGAACTTTAAATGATAGTGACGGAAACCCATTTAAAACTAGGGAAGGTGGTACGAAGCCTTTAAGTGAACTATTTAAAGAAACTTATGATTATATTGAAAAAATTAATAATGATTTAGACAAGTCTATAGTTTCACAATTGACAAATTCGGTACTTACCTACAGTGATTTAATTACCAATAGAAAGACGGACTATAAGTTTGACTTAGAAAAATTTACCAATGTAAATGGAAAAACAGGTATCTATGTTCAATACTCACAAGTTAGGGCAAAAAAGCTTTTGGAAAATATTGCAACTAAACACAGTGAACTAAATGATTTAATTCTTAATGATGTAGATAAGGAACTGCTGTCAAAATTATATTTGTTTACTTACTTTTTAGAACAGTCAGCCGTTCTTAACGAACCTCATCATCTTGCAAACTATTTGTACGAAATCTCAAATTTGTTTAATCAGTTCTACGAAAGCGAAAAAATATCAGAAATTGAAGATTCAGACCAGTTATCTTCAAAAATGTATATTACCAATTTATTTTTGACAACTAGTCAAAATGTAATGTGGTGCTTGGGAATAACTCCAGTAAACCAAATGTAAGCTATAAAAATATTTGAGTAGAAATAATCCAAATTATAAGTATCAAACTATATGAGTAATTATTTATAATACTCAAATTTTTTCCAAAATTGTGAAATAAAAATAGTACCAACGGAATTGCTATAAATCCGGAAAATGAAACCGCTCTAGCGATTACAAGATATTCATTCACAAATACATTTTGATTTCTTAACAAAATCTGAAACAAGACTAGAAAAAATAATGAAACAAATATTACCGATACTACATTTGTCAGTAAATTTCTAAAAGATCTGTTCTCTATAAAATATTCATTAAAAAATTCAACAGGAACAAATAAAACAAATATAGAAACAAAAAGCGTAATAAACGACCAAAAGAGACCTTGGCCACTCCAGCTTATAAGCGCTTCATTTACTATTCCTGACGACTCTAAAAATAAATAAACTGAGAAGCCTAATAGAGATGTGCCAAGAACAAAACAATACAATCCCAATACGGAGATAATCTGACTGCGATTTATAGATAAATTGTTTTTTGTTATTTTGCTAACATCGTATTGCATACAGACATATTAACTGTTTTTATATTAAAATATTATTTAAATATGGATTTAATAGACACTCCAAACCCAAACGCTAAAAAAGTATTAGTTGAACACGACTATGAAATAGCAATTTACATTAATAAAGATGATCAAGAAGTTGATGGTATTGCAAAACAATTAATTGAGATAGATGGTGTTGAATCTATATTCACAGGTCCTAGTTTTTTAACTCTTACGAAAGAGGAAAGTAGTGATTGGAATATCATTAATAACGATATATTAAATAAGTTTGATACAATATAGCTATGGAAACCTTTAATCCAGATCCTAAACCAGGAAGAATCGTACTTCCTCTTGTTTTAATTGGTATGATTGCAACAACATATACTTTTATCAACAGAGTTTCAACAAATAACAACCTAGAAATAGTTGCTGAAGAAACCCCAGTAGAAACGGTTGCCGAAGAAACAAGTGTTGAAGACACTTCTACAACTTCTACAACCACGACACTTCCTGATAATTATGTTGCTTATCTTGAAGAATTAACTGCAGAAAAGATCCAAGCAACTGAACTTGGTAAAGATGTTTTAGAAGCAAATGACAATTGGGACAATCAAAGTGTTACATACCAAGAAGCCAAAGATGAGTTTAAGGCAAATATTTCAACCGCAGAGCAATTTGTTACAACTGTTTCTGAGCCTGGACCGCCAAATGAATTTGCTTACCTAGTTACAAGCCATGAAGAGTTAAAAACTCTCGTAAATTTGATTTACGAAGATACTGTAGAGCTACTTGCCGGTCTTGAATCTTCTGATACAGGAGAGCAAAGGGCTGCAGCTCTTGATTCGTTCAATAGAAACTTAGATCAGTTTATTAAAAAGATCGAAGAAGTGGTTGCATCAGCAACTTCTAGCTAGAAGCTGCTGAACAAACAGTATCAATCATTAACATTGCAATAACGTAAGGATCGCCATTAGCATTAGGTCTTCTATCTTCTAGATAGCCTTTTTTATCTACTTCAACCTGCCATGGAATTCTAATAGATGCTCCTCTATCACTTACTCCGTAAGAAAAAGTGTCATAACTTTGAGTTTCATGGTCACCTGTTAGTCTTTCTTCAATGTTTGCACCATAATTTTTTACATGCAAATCAGCATTTTTACCAAGAGCTTCACATGCTGCAACAATTGCATCGTATCCGCCATCTTCTCTCATTTGTTTAGTCGAAAAGTTAGTATGCATACCAGCGCCATTCCAATCACCTTTTACAGGTTTTGGAGTTAGTGTTGCAGAAATATTCCAATCTTCAGCGATTCTGTATAGTAACCATCTTGCAACCCAAATTTGGTCACCAATATCTGGTGCACCTACAGGTCCAATTTGGAACTCCCACTGTCCAGGCATAACTTCAGCATTTGTACCTGAAATACCTAATCCAGCTTCTATGCAAGCTGTTGCATGAGCTTCAGAGATCTCTCTTCCATAAACTTCATCGGCACCTACACCACAGTAATAACCACCTTGAGGTGCTGGGTATCCTGATGGAGGAAATCCCAAAGGTTGTCCGTATTTAAGTGAGTCATAAGACTGTTCGTAAAATGTATACTCTTGTTCCATTCCAAACCAAGGCTCGAATTCACCAAAATTTTCGGCTGACTCTACCAATGCAGCTCTAGTATTTGATGCATGTGGTGTCATGTCTACATTCATTACTTCACACATCACCAAAATATTTTCGCCTCCTCTAACTGGGTCGGGAAATTGTGCTACTGGCTTTAGCACACAATCAGATTGGTCACCTGTTGCTTGTTGAGTGCTAGAACCGTCAAAACCCCAAATAGGAGGCTCTGTTCCTTGATCGATTATTTTTGTTTTACTCCTTAATTTTGCGGTCGGAGTTAGACCGTCAATCCATATATATTCTGCTTTTATCTTCATGAAAATAATGTAATATATATTTCAAGCAATGTTGTTACAGAATTATTAAATAATTGTTTCGAGATGATAGATACATATATAAACATAGATAAAGAACATAAAAACTTCGAAGACTTATTGAAGTCTTCTGGTGTAAAAAAACTCGTCGTTAAGAATATAAAAACCCCAAAACAAATACATTTAGTTGTAACATCGCTTTCTAAATACGGTGAAACTAAGAAAAATTTGTCAGATTTAGAATCCTCCACAAAACCTTTTCCTACTTTAATTATTGTTAATGATGTAGATTTTGAACAAACAGTTGACCTAATTCAAAACCCTCAAATTGAACTAATCTCGATTAATAGCAAATTAGAAGAAGTAGGTGCAAGAGTTCACGCACTAGTAGGTGATAGTGATTCAGAAATACTTGAATTCAAAGACCTCAGTATTAATTTAAAAACGTATGAAGCTAAAGCGGGTGATGTGTTACTCGACCTAACATTCATGGAATACGAGTTATTAAAGTTTTTTGTTGTGAACCAGGAAAATGTTTGGTCAAGAGAGCAGCTTCTCGAAAAGGTTTGGGGTTACGATTATTTCGGTGGTGCAAGAACAGTTGATGTTCATGTTAGAAGGCTAAGAGCAAAGCTAGGTGACAAAAGAAATGATTGGATTAAAACAGTTCACTCAGTCGGTTACAAATTTAACTAAAGCTATTACCGCAACCACAGGTTCTGGATACATTTGGATTATCAATGGAGAATCCTGTTTCCATTAACCCTTCCTTGTAATCTAAAGTTGCACCTTTAATATGTTCTAGGCTTTGACCATCAACAACAATGTTGACCCCGTCGTACTCTTCTATTACATCACCATCAAATTTGTCTGTATCAAAGAACATTTCGTAGGAATAGCCAGAACAACCTCCTGGTTTTACTCCCATTCTGAGAAAGCTATCATCTGCTGTCTCTTCTGATTTTAGTTCTACAAGCTTTTTTACAGCGCTATCAGTTGCAAGAACTGCTCTTGATGATTTAATTTGTATATCCATATGCAAATTATAACAAGAAAACGGATATTCAATAAATTAATAATTACATCTTTCACAAATGTACTTAGAATATTCGTATGACACAAAGTGATATATTGCTAAAACACTTATCTACAGTGTTTGATCCTGAGCTAGGAGCTAATATTGTTGAGCTTGGGATGGTTAAAAAAGTGGATCATGAAGAATTTACTGTCAAATTAGACCTGGCTTTGACGATTGCAGATTGTCCCATGAGAAGTCAAATTGAAAAAGAAATCACTAGAAAACTGACATTACTTGAAAATGTTGAAACAGTTGAAATTAATGTTGTTGCTATGGATCAAAAAGATAGAACTGCTGTTATGGAAAAAGCAAGAAAAAAAGCAAGGGAAAACGCCCAACCAACAAAGATTGATCCAAGAACTAGAGTAATCGCAATAGGTAGTGGTAAAGGTGGTGTCGGCAAATCTACTTTATCTACAAATATTGCACTTGGGTTATCAAGAAAAGGATTTAAAACAGGGCTTCTCGATGCTGATATTTGGGGATTTTCTATTCCTAGACTTCTAGGAATTAAAGGAAGAATTGAAGCAAACGAAAATAAACTAATGGTTCCATTTGTCTATGACAACTTAAAAGTTATTTCAACCGGACTTATCACTAGTGATGAAGACACTGCACTCATGTGGCGTGGATTAATGTTAAGCAAGGCATTGGAACAATTTCTAACAAATGTGGAGTGGGGAGATCTTGATTACTTAATAATTGACCTTCCACCGGGTACAGGCGATATTCAAATGGCATTAAGTAGATTACTTCCACAAGCCGAACTTATAGTTGTTACAACTCCGCAGCTTATGGCACAAAAAGTTGCAACTAGAGTTGCTGATATGGCAAAAAGAAGTTTTATACCGCTTTTAGGTGTAATCGAAAATATGTCGTACTTTGAAACAAATACTGGCGATAAATTTAATATATTTGGCCAAGGTGGAGGAGATGCACTAGCAGAACAGTTTGCTCTTCCAATGCTAGGGAAAATTCCTATCAGTGAAGATACAAATGATATTGCAGATGATGGGACACCTTTAATACTTCAAGAAAAAAATACCCCTACTAAAACAGAAATTGAAAAACTTATTTCTGTAATAGCTGAAAAGTTGCCTCCAATAGTAGACGAAACCTGTACTGGGCGTCTAGCAAAGGTTTTTGAAGAGCTTGCTAAGTAATGGAAAATATTTCAGTAAATAACTTAGTTGAATCAACAAACTCTAATCTTCCTCGAGATATAAAGATTGAATTCGCAAAGAATATTCTTTCATCAATTAAAAATCCTGAGGATGCAAAAAAAGAGTTCGAATTATTAATTAACAAACTAAGTTTGAAAAAACAAAGAGAAATTATAAATGCAACCGGTACTGTACTTCATACAAACTTAGGTAGATCCCCAGTAAATGTGTCTTTTTCAGGAATGTACACAAATATAGAATACGACTTAACAACTGCTTCAAGAGGTAATCGCAATGATTATTTAACAGAGTCTATGAAGGTTTTATTAGAAGTTGAAAATGTAGCTTTTGTAAACAACAACGCTTCCTCTCTATACCTATCTTTACTGTGTCTAGCAAAAAAACATAGTAAAGATACAGTCATAGTTTCCCGAGGTGAAATCATTGAAATTGGAGGTTCATACAGGCTTCCAGATATAATATCTGAAACTGGCATGAATTTAATTGAGGTTGGTACAACAAATAAAACTCGTTTAAGTGATTATGAGGGTGCCTTAAGAAAATATCCTAACTCTGTTGTGTTAAAAGTTCATAGAAGTAATTTTTCAATTAGTGGATTTACCGAAGAAGTTGGAATTGCTGAACTTGCTGATTTAAAAAATAAATATGAAACTTTACTAATACATGATCTGGGTAGTGGCCTAGTCATTGAAAACTCTTTTCTATCAAAACACGGTCTATCCATATTTGAACAAGAGCCTAGAGTGCAGCAATCCATAAAAGATGGCGTTGACATTGTTATGTTCTCTGGAGATAAGTTGTTTGGCTCAGTGCAATCTGGAATTATTGCTGGTAAAAACGAATTGATTAATTCATTAAAAAACTTCAGTATCTTCAGAACATACAGATGCTCAGATATAGTTTTATATGAACTTCAAAAAACTACAGAATTATATATTCAAAAAAATGAAGAGGATATTCCATTTTGGAACCTTCTAAAAAAGACTTACTCGGAGCTAGAAAGTAGATTTGAAAAAATAACCGAAAATAGCAATATTAAACACAAAATAATTAACGGTGAAAGCCTAATTGGAGGTGGGACACTTCCAAACATAACTCTAAGTTCTCCTGTAATGGTTCTAGATGTTGATAAACCAGAAAAAGTTTTGATGAAACTAATTAGTAACGAATATCCAATCATCCCAAGAGTTGTTGATGGAAAAATAAATATTGATTTGAGGAGTGTATTCGAAAATCAAGATAATGAAATTACTAAATTTCTAAATTCATTATGACCGTATTAGCGACAGCTGGCCATGTTGATCATGGCAAGTCCACATTAGTTAATTTCTTAACAGGACAAGAGACTGACCGCTTAAAAGAGGAGAAGCAAAGAGGCCTAACCATTAGCCTTGGCTATACATACTTTGATTATAAAGAGAAAAGATTTTCAATTGTTGATGTGCCGGGTCACTCCGATTATTTTAAAAATACAATTAGTGGCTTCTCCAACGTTGATGGAGTTTTGTTTTGTGTTGACTCAACCCAAGGTTGGTCTCAACAATCAGAAGAACATTTTTTATCACTCATAAATCTAGGAATTAATAATCTACTTTTTTTCCTGACTAAAACAGATAAAAAAGATATCGTGTTTGGAAAAAATGAATTGATAAATAAATTAATTGACTTCAAAGAGATTAATTACTCATTGGTTGAGTTTAGTTCAATAAATAGTGATAAAAAATCAGTACAAAAAATTATTTATGAATTTTTTAACAAACCTGAGTCAAATATAAATCCTCCTTCTTTGTGGGTTGATAGAGTATTTTCTATTGAGGGGATAGGAAAAGTAATTACTGGAACAGCGAGTAAAAATATGAGTTTTGACAAGGTGTTTGTAAATGATCAACAAACTCAATTAGATATAAGGGAAGTAGAGTCAGTGGGTCAAAAATTGAATACTTTAATTACCTCATCTTCAAGAATTGCAATATCTTTAAAAAATAATAAAAGTGATCCCAGAAAAGGAAGTTTGTTAACTAATCAATTAATTGAAAAAACTACTTATATGCTTATAAGACCAAATACAGATTCGACTTTATTTTTGGAAAAAGGAACTTTAAGAATTTATGTTGGCACACACACTCAGATTATTAAGAAATGTAAAACCATTAAAATCGACAACAAAATGTTCTTGCTAGTGCAATTAGAAAAAAGTATTCCTGTCCTGACTTTACAAAAAGTTTTAGTACATAACCTGTCTAAAAATATCTTCATCGGAGGAAGTGTTGTTCACTCAACGAACAATAGTTATTTAATAAAAAAATTAAACAGAGATTTTCGGATGAAAGATAATATAAACTCAGAAGAGATATTTACTTTAATTCCTGAAAACCTATTAGCCAGTAACAGCGAGAAATTTAAAAGAATTGGAAAATTCTTCATTAAAAACAATGATTTAAAAACTTTAGAAGAAAATATTAAATCAAACATTATCGAAATTAATAAGACTGGTGTTGGTAGTTATTTTTATAAAAATTTTTATATAGAGGAAAAAGAATTAAAAAAACTTATTGTTGACTTCAAATCCATAAAAATTCAGAAGGATCAAATTGTTGAAAATAAGATATTTGATATAGATAGCCAACTTCTTGCTGAAATTAAATCCCAATTGGGTAATGCCCTAAATGTGAATGAAGTGGACTTAAAAAAATATGATACAGAAGCAATTAAATCTTTATTTATGAATGGTTGTCTATTTAGAGTTACAAAAAACATAGTTATTTCGGAAGACCATAAAAATCAACTAACCGAGATTATTGATTCTTTACCAGATAAATTTTCAGTAACAGATTTTAAAGAACAGTCATCTCTTACGAGAAAATATGCCATTCCATATTTAGAATTTTTAGATAAAGAGTTAGTAACACAAAAAATAGATTCTAGTGGATTAAGAACAAAAACAAATTAGGTGTAGATTGCTTCTCTTTTTCTTTCTACCTCATTAAGGCCTCCCCAAACCCCAAAAGGTTCGGAAATTTCATTTGCTTCTTCAAGACACTCAATTTTTACTGGGCACCCACTACAAACAGCTTTTGCTTTGGCCTCTCTTTTTTCACGATCTTCTTTTTTTTCAAAAGTTGCAGGTGGGAAAAATAGGTTGCTACTGTGTTGTCTGCAAAGAGCATCGTACTGCCAAGTTGAAACTTTTATTTGAAGCATATGTAAACAGTAAAGGCTGAAATCTATCTGTAAAAAGATTTTTTTCGCGAAGTAAACCTTTAAATTATGAGTTTTCCATCCTCTTCAACAAGTTTGTACTCATTTCTTATGTTATAAGAATTGCTTTCAACTCGATCTACAACAATTTTTTTTCCGTTCAATCTAACCAATGCTTGATTGTTGTTAATTAACTCTAGCAAAGTAACTTTAGAGTTTACCAGCGATGACATAGCACTTGTGTCAGTAGTTAATCGAGATCTAATAACAGTAGGTATTGCAACAAAGTAGAAGAAAGCAATTATCAATGAAGAGCCGAATAATAGAAAGTGATTAATTCGAAGTAAATAATCTGAAAACATAATTAATGATGATCCATGCATCACAATCAAAGCTGCGACTCCAAGTGGTCCGAAAAAACCTCTGGATAGTACTTTTATAAACATCAAGAATGAGATTAAGAAAATTAATAAACCAATGTAATTTAAGTTATATTCATGAAACGTCATTGAAGAAAAAGCAATTAACAATGCACCGTTAAATGCCATTAAGCCAGGGCCTATTGCAAACAGTTCTAAACCTATTAACGCGAAACCAAGAGCAAAAAATAAGTATGTGAATACAGGATTTGATATAGCAATATAAAATCTTTCAAAAAGTGAGGGTTTAATAAATCTGATTTGATTAATTTCCTCAGAACTTAAATCGAAACTCAAAGATATTTGCCTGATTCTAGACGGTATCTCTTGACTACCTAACTTTTCCACAAATGCACCTATAGAACCAACGATTAAATAATCCTTATAAATACCTTCCTCAGCTGTAACTAAAACATCATTGTTGGTACAAGTATTTGTTTCACAAATAGTTTCAAATAAACCTAGGCCTTTATTATTTGTAATAATTGTTCCAGGAGATAAACCTACAAAATCAAAATTGCGTAAGACACTCAAATTAACTTCTCTTTTGTTTGGTCCGACCCAAATTGCTTTTGGAGCATCCATGTTGTTTAAAATTACTTGTAATTCATCTATTGAATTTACATTTACATCTGAAGCATTGTACTGCACGACAAAAAGGTTCTTTTCTTTCTCACTATTCTCATCAACATATCTTTCAAGAGCATTGATATGGCCACTAGAAAAAATTCCTTCAATTTCAAATATATTGACATTCGCAGTATTTATCACTGCCAGAAATAATATGGGTAATAGTTTTAACATTTTATATACTTAAATATATAGGATAGTAGTCTTTTAAAACTGTGAAAATTTGCTTAATAACCGACAATACATGGGTAAAAGATTCACTCATTAAATTAATTGATTTTGAGTGTAATTTTACTCACTTAGAAGATGCAAGTGATTTGAGTATTTCGTATGATTACATTTTTGTAGACATGCAGGTAAACAACAACGGTGGGCCTTCTATTGTAAGAGAGCTAAAAAGAAGTGAAATAGTTATTGACTCAACTATTGTGCTTTTGATTGATCGAGAAGCAGATAGTTTTCAAGCAAAACGAGTTGGTGCAGATAGCTATTTACTTAAACCTCTAGAAAAAACTAAATTAAAAAACCTTTTTACTTAAACGAATAATATTCTAAAATCAATAATACATATTGAGTACTAACCTAATAATCGCACTTATAGCAATTTGCTTGTTTTTCTCTGCTTTACTTTCAGGCTCAGAAACTGCAATAACCTATGTTCCTAGGGAAAAAATTCATCAACTGTCTGATTCAAAAAGAAATAATAAAATTAAAAAGGCTAAAGACGATTTAGAGCAAACAATTGGCGGAATTCTTGTTGCTAATAACTTTGTTAACATATTAATGGCTTCTTTATCTACAATTTTATTTGTTAATTTTCTAGATGGAGATGAAACTGCTGGGTCTGCATTATCAACTATAGTTATTACTCTTCTCGTATTAGTTGCAGGAGAGATTACTCCAAAAACTATTGCCTCTAGAAACCCAATTAAGTTTTTATCAAGAACTGCTTTTATAATAGATTTTTTATCAAGAGTCTTTGCTCCCTTTACAAGCTTGATAACAAAATCTATTGACAGAACATCTAGAGATGGAGATATGGATGGTGACGGTGAAATAACTGAAGCTGATATACAGGCACTAACTGCTTTAGGTGAAATGGAGGGTCAGATATTACCTGCAGAAAGAGAAATAATTGATTCATTGCTAGATTTTTCAGATCGTCCAATTAAAGAGATTATGACGCCGAGAGTTGATGTGTTGTTTTTATCACTTCCTATTGAAATAAACGATATAAAACAAATAGTAGATGAAAAGAGAATATCTAGAATGCCGGTGTCTAAGTCTGAATCATTAGATGACACATTTGGAATCGTATATGTAAAAGACCTTTTTAACTTGAAGGCAAGTTCTGATTCAGTAGAGGTAGAGAATTTAGTAAAAGATGTTATATATCTACCTGAATATACAACAGTTTTATCTGCACTAAATATTTTAAGAGAAAACAAAGCTAGCTTTGCTTGTGTTATTGATGAAAACGGTGGTATTGAGGGTGTCATAACGATTAAAGATGTCCTTTCAGAATTTGTCGGCGACCTACCTGATGAGCATGACCAAAGGTTCTTAGGAATTAGAAGGATAGGCCCTGGTCAATGGAGAGTAGATGGCAAAACAGACATTGATGATTTTGAAGAATTTTTTGGTTTAGAAGAAAGTGATAAAGATATCGCTACAGTTGGCGGATTGTTTTTAAGTCATTCCGAACAGCTTCCTGCAGAAGGTGAAAAAATAACCATTGATGGTTTAGAAGTAACAGTAACTGAGCTGGATAATAGAAGAATAGAATCTTTTATTGTAAAAAAAATAGCAAAGAAATAATTTAGGCAAATCAACTAATATTATTCCATGGAAATAATTTATGCATTAGTCCCCTTGCTGGGTGGTTGGCTTGTATATGGTTTAATTGCTTCATTATTTCTTAAAAGAGCAAGTAGTCGTGATTACTTACTCCTAATATCTTCAGGTTTAGTTGGCGGATTAATCGGTGGTTCTATTGGGAACAATATGGATATTCCACAAAATCTCTGGTGGATGAGAGAAGTTATAAAAATAGGCGTTACGATTGTGGCAATGTATACAATTCAAATTATTAGATTACAAATTTATAATTTTAGAAATAATACTTAATTTTTAGGCACCCTAGCGGCTTTTAGTAAATTGCCGTTTTCATCAATTAGCCCACATCGTTTTGAAAGTAATTTAGTATTAAAGGCAAATAAGTTTTTTCTCCATGTTGCAATATAGCCATATCCACCAACTTCATCTAGTTTGGATAATGCGCCATCTAAAGTTGCAGTAGATTCTGCAATTACAACTGGGAGAGAATCGTACTCTGCATCCCACTTTTCTGAATCTGTAATTTTGTTTGATTGCAAGAGTGCGTTTTTAAGCTCATCACTCATTTTCAATCAAATCCTCAAACTTTGACATATAAACCTCTTCATCATTTCCATCCAAAACAAGGGTAAATGGTTTATCTTTAGCAATACCCAAACTTAAAATACCGATCATACTCTTCCCGTCTTTTTCAACTACCTCTTCTTCACCAGTTTCTTTATTTACTTTATTAAATTTAACTAAAACTGTTCCGTCAAATTCTTGTGCTAATTTTACAAACAAACTTGCAGGCCTAGCATGTAATCCTACTTCATCTTTAACAGACAATATTTTTTCTATCATTTAATTTCCTAATGCTTGAATGTATTTATCACTATAATTATCAACTTTCCAAAATTCATTATAAAAATAACTTTTATCATTTGATAGTTGACTCTTTTTAAATTCAGTAAATCCATCTACATCTTCAAAGCTATTTTTGAAAACAATATCTAGTACTTCTTTAAATGTCTCTACCTGTTCATTTGCTGAGATTAAAAGTCGTAGTGGCTTTTCAAATCTTTCGTCTTTTGAAAATTTAATTTCTGGGTTTCTAGCAATTCTTGTCACCTCATCTTGAATTTCAGGTAATGAAAACCTATTTAATATAGTTTGTTTAAAATCATTTAAATCTTCAGTACTGTTTGAAAATAATCTATAAGCTTTTGAAAGTGAATCTATAGATTTCTCTGCAAACTCGAGTCCTTCGTGATTATTCAAAATTTCATGAATGTATTTAATTTCTCTTGATAAACCAAAATATGCTAATTTTAAATGCAAGCCATTCAGTAACCATAACTTTTTGTAAAACTCGTGCTCATAATTTCTGTAAGATACAACTTTTGATTCATTTAATGGTTTTATATCTTTGCTTTCGTCTAATACTATTGAGCCGTATTCTTCAACTGTTACAGCTAATGAAGTTGTGTTTTGTGGTGGAACAATTTTATCAACCACAGCATCAATTAATACAAGTTGACTTAGACTCTTTTTGTTTGAATTACTAGTTGATGCCCTGTACATATTTTCAAAAGCAATAAATGGTTGAGTTTTTTCGGTTTTAATATTAGATACCAAATTAAAAATATCTTTTACAAACTTGGGTCCAACTGATGTGGTGATCAAATCAGCTTGTGCTATTTTCTCGCAAAGAGGGTCTTTATCTTCTAAAAGTAAACCACTAATGTTTTCTACTAATAAATCTGTAGATGAATTTAAACTAATAGAGCTAACTTTATATTCTTTTAGTAAATTTATTTGTTCAATCAGTTGTTTGTTTACATCGACAAATATAACTTCATAATTATTGTCTTGAAGAACAGGAGCAATAAAACCTCTCCCAATATTTCCAGCACCAAAATGAATGGCTAATTTCATAGATTTTCAGATAAAAGATCGAATATCTTGTCTACTGAGGTCTCACTCCAAAGTTTTTTTGCTTCTTCTGGGTCTTCAATTGCATCTGCTAATGAAGCCAAAACATTCATATGATCATCTGAATTAGCAGCAATTCCAACCACAATGTAAGCCCTTTCTTCATTCCACTCAACACCATCTGGAACCTGAATTATTGAAATTCCCGTATTCTTAACATATTTAGAGCCCTCAGCCATACCATGTGGTATTGCGACGCCGTTTCCTATGTATGTTGCAAATGATTGAGTCTCAAGTTTTTCAAGCATTGAGTTTATATACTCTTGCTCAACATAGCCATTTTCGAATAGTATATTTCCAGCAGCTACCGTTGCCTCTTTATTATCTGTGAATGACTTTTTTGTTTGTATTGATTCTTTTATCAATACGTTTTTTTGACTCATGAAGAGGTTATCTCATTATCCTCAGACAGATCTGTAATTAGTTTTTTTAAGTTCGGATCATTCATAAACATAGTAAATTGAATTAAAACTGAACCTTCCGGGGCTGCATTCCTAGCTGCACCAGCTAGTCCAGTATGACAAACTACTACGTCTGCATCATCAGGTATTTGAGTTGCAGGTGCATGAACAATTTCAACATCTAATCCAGCTTTTTTTGCTTTTTTAATTAGGCCATTTTTAACCATAAGACTTGATCCTGCTCCTGCTTCACATGCAAGACAAATCTTTTTTACTTCTGATCCTCGTATTGAGCTCATATATTCCTCCAAAAAAAATTGACTTGGGAGTATTACCTCCCAAGTCAATTATAACTTAATAGTTTTAGTTAGACAGTTGGTATATTACTCTCAATGACAGTATCTACACCTGCGTCTGTTTCTTTAATTGGACGTGCCTTAAGCAAGAGAACACCAACTACTGCCGATGCTGCTGTTGCTATGGCTACACCAGCTAACACTGGGAACGCCCCACCTCTTGGAAGCATAGCAATGTATGCGAAAATACTTCCTGGTGAAGGAGGTCCAACTAGACCAGCTCCAGTTGCTACGAACCAGAGGTCAGCTGAAATTCCACCTGCCCACATAGCGATGATCATAATTGGATGACCAAGGACATATGGGAAATAGATTTCGTGGATTCCTCCAAAGAAATGAATAATGATTGAGCCAGGTGCGGATTCTTTCCACATACCAGTTCCAGCAAACCAATAAGCTAGAAGCAATCCAAGTCCAGGACCTGGGTTAGTTTCTAACAAGAAATAAATTGATTGGCCAGATTCTGCTGACTCAGCTGCACCTAGAGGTGTTAACACACCTTGGTTAACAGCATTATTCAAGAACAATACTTTAGCAACCTCAATAGGAATGTCTGCTAATGGAACTAATCCACTATCAACAAGTGCTGCTGCACCATTTCCTAATGCTTCTGTGATTGCGTCAAGTACTGGACTTATAACATTATAAGCTATGACAGAAAGACCCCAACCTAAAATACCAAGTGAGAAGTTATCATATAACATCTCAAAGCCTTCAGGAATGCTGTCTTGTAATCTGTCGTCAACTTGCTTCATTACCCAAGCTGCTGCTGGTCCCATGACCATAGCGCCTAGGAACTGAGGTGAAGAAGTTGCAACAATAATAGCTGTTGTAACAACTGCACCGATCACACCACCTCTATGACCGTGTACCATCTTTCCACCTGTGTAACCTAACAGAAGTGGAAGGAGGGTTAGAATCATAGGTCCAACCATGGATGACAAATCTTCATTTGGCGTCCAACCAGTTGGAATATAGAGTGCTGTAATCAAACCCCAAGCGATGAATGCGCCAATGTTAGGAATAACCATTCCTGACATAGCACCGCCAACGCGTTGTATGGATTCTTTCATATTTACAATCCCCCTAACGATTGATTTTTATATTGATTAATTTATAAAATAATCACTCTTAATTATATGAAAATAAATCCTTGGATTCAGGCAAATTTAGTGAAAATTTTACATTTTATGTAACTCTAAGGCAAGACTTAGGTCTCATTATCCCTAAGACTTTGTATAATTGTGAAATATTTAACAAAAAGTGAGGAAAAATGGACGTAGAATCAACAATGTTGCCTTTAGGTACTAAATTGCCTGAGTTTAACCTAAAAGGAATTGACGAAAAATATTATAAAAATAGCGATTTTTCCGAAAATAATGGTCTTTTAGTGATGTTTATATGTAATCACTGTCCTTTTGTAAAGCACATCAATGAAGGATTGGTTGATTTTACTAATGATTTAATAGCTAAAAATATTGGTGTTATTGGTATTAACTCAAATGACAGCTCACAGGAAAAATATGCTGAAGACAGCATTGAAAAGATGAAAGAGTATGCATCTGAATTAGGGTACCAGTTTCCTTATGTAGTTGATGAAGATCAAACAGTTGCAAAGAATTTTACTGCTCAATGCACACCAGATTTTTTCCTCTTTAATAGCGATTCAGAGCTTATTTATAGAGGACAGTTTGATTTCTCAAGGCCTGGAAATGACAAACCCGTAACTGGAGAAAGTTTGGCCCAAGCAGTAGATGCTTATCTAAATTCTAATGAAACTATATCTCCGCAATATCCAAGCATGGGATGTAACATCAAGTGGAAAATAGATGAGGAGCCTGATTACTTCCTAGAAGTTAAGGGTTAATTTAAATCCTGAATCTGAACAAAAAGTCTTCTGGAGCGAGCGCAGTCTAACTCTACAAAGAAAAGTCTCTGCCATCTTCCAATAATTAATTCAGAATTAATTATTGGTAAAGTGACACCAGTAGATCCAATTATTGTACCTCTCACATGTGACCTACCATTTACGTTTTCATCCTCTTGCATATTTTCTGTTCTTAAATCCCAATCATCATGCTCATAATAAGAATCAGATGGTACAAGTTCTTCAATCTTTTTCTTAAAGTCATTGATGTATCCTGTTTCGGATTCATTAATAACAACTGCAGTAGTTGTATGAGGTGTGAAAAGTGTTACAGACCCATGTTTAATATTACTTTTAGCAACAATTTCTAAAACAGCTTCAGTGAAATCACAAAATTGATTAGTTTCTTCGGTATCAAAATGTAGTGCTAAAGTAGCTGACTTGTTACTTTCTGATTTGTAGAGATCAACTAACTCAAAATCGAGTTCTTGAGCTCCAATTCTTTGTTTGTTATTTTTCATCAGTATCAAACTTCATAATAACTCTTTGTGAAATTAATCACTATCTAATATTTGATTTTGATAGTCCCAATATTCACATAGTTCATTATCTTGTGCATCCACTTCATCAATTGCTATTGGGTTTCCTTTTGCTATAGCTTTAGTGACAACATTGTCTTCTGCAATTCCGATTGGGAGAAGGCCCTTTGATGATGATGTCTTCTGTGCTTTTCCATATATATAGTCTCCCCCAATTGAACCAAGGTTTGTGCCTGGTTCAATGTCTTGTTTAGCATGTGCAACAACTTCAACGTTCCAGCTTTGTGCACTCAACTTGGAATACTTTTCCAACATAATGTGTCTTATTGTTCTTGGTATTTCAAGGCTTGTTAAATGATAGGGTCTGGCTAAAGTCCAGTAGGGACCTTTGCCCATTTTTAGATACTCCATTTCATAATTTACATAATCATCCTCGGAATAGATTACTGCAAAAACACCTGGAGCAATTCCAAAAGCGAAATCAACAACTTGTGATTCATCCAGTAAGCCTCCATCTTTTTTGGGGATGTAGAACTGATTTATATTTTCATATGTCGCCTCTATACCATGCATGCCATCAATATCTATATTGAAACCCAGAAAATTAGCGAGTGCAGCCATCTCGACCATCGTTTTAGTTCCATCAACAAAACTGGTTAACATTTTTGGATTCATTTTTTTTAAAGATGCTTCTTTTGTTAATGAACTCGGAGTAGCAAATGTATCAAATGGGTTATTTTTACCTTTTCCAATTGATATAACGTCAAAAGACAACTCTCTAGCAAAGTTATATAGATCAAGAGCAGCTACGGGTTCATCGCCATCAGCAACTGTCACTATTGCATTGTTTTTTTCTGCTTCTTTTCTTAAAGCTAAGCCGATAGTTGCCTCAGTTTCCACGTTTAATAAAATTAAATTAATACCTCGATTTAAAACATTCTTAGCAACAAGAGCCCCTGCAGCAGGTGTACCTGTTGCTTCAATTACAATGTCCAGTTCAACATTATCCAGACCTGCAATACTGTCAGAACAAAGAGGCTCATTTTCTTTGTGTTTTTTATACCTATCAGAAGCAATATCAAGTTGTTTTTGATTCCTATCAATAATACATACGAGGTCTACTCCATACATTTTTGATACTTGGGCTACAATTCCTTGTCCCATTTGACCTGCTCCAACAAGCCCTACTTTTACATTTTCATTTCGATCTTCTATAAAATTTTTAAATTTATCTAATTGGTTCATTTTTAAATAACGGCTTTCTCAATAATTTCTAAATCACTTTTATAAGTAATTTTTAAGTTATTCTCCTCACCTCTAACTACTTGGGTTTCATATTTATTAAAGTTGAACATGCTTTCTGTTGTGTCAACCATACCAGTAATATTATTTTTTGATAGAAATGAATAACACTCAAACAATTCTTTATATTTATAAATTTGAGGTGTCTGAATATCTACAATTTTTTTATGAGTAACAATTTCATCATTTTCTATATCATAAAATTTACTGTTGTCTAAGTAAGGCGCTGCAGATCCATGTTCTTTCGCTGTATTAACTAAGCTTGTTAAAAGCTCAGAGGACATAAAAGAACGAGCGGCATCGTGTATTGCAATCAAACAATTATCTGAAGCTCTATCTTGTAAATACTGAAGTGCACAGTACTCACTTTCTTGTCTCGAATCTCCACCGAGTATAATTGAAACACTTTGATGTTCAGTGAAAAGTTTTTCTAATGCCGACTTATTTAACTTAGAAGAAACTATCAATACTTCATCAATTTCATTATTGTCTAAAAAGGTTTCAACAGGATATAAGACTAGCTCTTTGCCATTTACTTTATAAAAAAGTTTGTTTACTTCTGCATCAAAGCGGGTGCTATCACCTGCTGCAAGTATTACGCCATAAGTTTTCAATATAAAACTATATTATGAACTTTCGTACACTTTGTGAATTTTTTTGAGATAGTATTTCGTCTATATTTATATTTTTCAATGCTTCTTTTGCTTTTAGCAAGGATGAGACTATTGCTGGAGCTTGTGATGGAGCAAGGCTAAATATTCTTAACCCCAAAAGATAAAGCATATAAGCTCCTTCTGTATCTGAGGCCATATCACCACAGACTGATACTTCAATATCATTTTGATTAGCAGTATTGATGATGTTGTGTAATAGCTTTAAAAAAGAAGGATTTAGAGCATCATGATATTTGTTTAAAGATGTAATTCCTCTATCAGCTGCAAATGAATACTGAAGTAAATCATTAGTACCAATTGAGAAAAAATCAACCTCATCGATATATATTTCTGGAGATATAGCAACTGACGGAGTTTCTACCATAATCCCTAATGTGGGAATTTCGGCTCCTAATTTGTCTGCTACAGAAACCACCACTTCTTTTGCTTCTTGAAAGTCTTCAAGAGTTGCAACCATTGGAAACATTATTTTTACTTTTCCACTAATATTCGAATTCAAAATTGAACTGATTTGAGTTTCAAAAAGTTTTCTGTTTTCTAAAGTAAGCCTGACCCCTCTTACTCCTAAAAATGGGTTCTCCTCCTGAGGAAGATTTAAGTAATCAACTTGTTTGTCTCCACCTATATCTAATGTTCTATAAACAATAGTTTCCTCAAACTTATCATTAAGTAGGTTGTTTGAATTAATTAAGCTATCTAATTCAGGTTCTGTTGACTCTTCTATATAAAGAAATTCGGAACGAAACAAACCTATTGATTTTATTAATGAATCGTTAAAACTCTTAATCTCGTCCGTTGAGCCAATGTTTGCCCTAAGTTCAACATCTAATTTATTCAAGTTTTCTTCTGTGTAGTTTTCAAGCTGTTTAGTTATGGTTGCTTTATACTCTTCAACAATTTTTAATGAGCTTTCATCAGGATTAATTGTTAATTCCCCAGTTGAACCATTGATTATAACTTCTTCAACATTATCTATATCAAAGTCAGCAATACTAATCCCTAAAATACATGGAATGCCATAATTTTTAGCCACAATTACAGCATGAGAAGTTGGACCACCTTCTTTTACAACAAATCCTTTAACAAGATTTAAATTCATCGATGACGTTTCATTTGGTGTTAGCTCATTTGCAAAGATGACTTGAGGAACATCTGCATCAAACTCTACAGATATATCTTGGAGGGTAAATATTAATTCTTTACCGATTGCTTCAATATCCTCTGATCTTTGTTGAAAATACTCATCATCCATTTGTTTAAATACTTCTGATTGTTCCAAAAATACGTCATAAATTTTTTCTAAGTTTGCTTCATTTAGTTCGGATAAACTATTTATTAATTCAGGATCATTAAGAATTAAAATATATGCCTCTAGAACTTCTGCTTCTATTTCTCGAGATGATGAATTATATTTCTCAATAATACTTTTATATTTTGCAGTTAATTCTTTTATTCCTTCATCAAGTGAGATAGTTGCAGCAATAGAAAAATCCAGCGTTCTTTCTATGTTTATTGGCTTTCCAGTATTAACTCCAGGGGATACTCCAGTGCCTTGTAAAACTCTCATAGAATAAAGTTAGTTAATTAATTAATTATTGCAATAGTTGTAATTTTAATAATTAATTAATGTTCAAAATATGGAATATAATTTTTTATTACTTGAAGACAACAAATTGTCTATTAAAAAAAATAAAACCTTTTTGCAATTAACCCAAGAAAATATAGACAACCTTAAAGCAGATTACTCACTGATTTCAATCAATGAAATTAAAGGCAATTACCCTCTTTCCTCAAAAGTGATAGGACTTCTCAAAGATAATGAAGTTGTAATAAACTTTGAAAAAGTGTCTAGCGCATTGAAAGAATTGGAGAGCAATAAAATCATAGCTCATTTAAGTCGTGAAAATTTTAGAAAAATTTCTTTTCCAATTTTTGTTCAGTCTGAATATTTAAAAACCTATTTAAAAGATTCTGGTCTACAATTTGAACTCAGTTTATTTTTAGAAAATTCTAATTTTCTGAAGATTGAACTTGATTCTTAGTATCAAAAATAACTTGGGTAATTCCAATAAGTAACACAATAGCAAATCCAACATACTGAGATGCTCTTAATGATTCATTTAAAATCATTGCTCCAATTATTACTCCTGTTACGGGTTCAAGATAAGTTATTGTTCCAATAGACACAGGTGGTATAAATTTAATTACATACCAATAAGTCGTTAACCCAACCCCTGTTAGAAAAAATCCAAGGAACACGCTAACCAATAAATTGTCTAGCATCCAAGAAAATCCTTCATACGTAAATGGAGATAGAATTATTGCTGCAAAAAAGACTTGGACAAATGCAACATTAAGTCCCCCAAATTGGACTGACTTTGAAGATCCATAAATTATTAAGATCGCCAAAGAAATTGCACTAACTAGTCCATAAACTACACCTAAAGCTGATGAGATTGTAGAAAAATCTAAAAGAAGATACAGGCCAAAAAAACCAGTAAAGATAAGTGCCACTTGAAGTAGTTTGATATTTTTTCCACGGAACAATTCAATTATCAAAATAAATATTGGATAGGAGAAAACTAATCCAATTCCAACAGCTACTGTATTCAACTCTATAGATTTGAACATTGTTGACCAGTGTATGGCTAGTAAAGGGCCTAGAAAAATTCCAGAATAAAGTAAATCTTTTGTAATCTGCCTTTTCTTAAGAACAAAGATTAACAAGAAAATAGTTCCAAGAAAAGTTCTTATACCTACCAAAGACATAGAGCTAACATCAGACGTTCTGATGATTAAGGGAATAGATCCCCAGCAAATTGCTAATAAGCTAATGAGGAGGTATGCCCTAAGTTTTTTATTCAAACTTATTGTTGGTCTTGTTTAGAGTAATTACTAAATTGTGTAAATTCTTTACTGAAGAAAAGATCGACTTTTCCAGTTTGTCCAGATCTATTTTTGACAATGTTTACTTCTGCAACACCTGGTGTTTCAGTGCCTGGGTTGTAATAATCGTCTCTATAAAGCATCATGACTATGTCTGCATCCTGCTCAATTGCTCCAGACTCCCTTAAGTCACCTAAACGAGGTCTTTTATCTTCCCTAGCCTCGGCTGCTCTGTTTAACTGTGAAAGTGCAAATATTGGAACTTTAAGTTCTCTTGCTAAGTTTTTTAAGTTTCTACTTATTTCAGCAATTTCTTGCTGTCTGTTATCGCCAGACGAACTTTGCATTAGTTGCAGATAATCAACAAGTATAAGGTCTAGGCCTTTGGAAGACTTTAGTCTTCTAGATTTTGCTCGTATGTCTGTAACTGTAATCACAGGAGCATCATCAAAATACAGTGGAAGGTTATTAACTTTTGATGCAGCCTCTACAACTCTTGACCATTTTTCAGGTCCTAGTTGACCTTTTCTAGCATCTCCGGAAGTAACTTTTGCTTCAGAAAATAAAACTCTTTGAACCAATTCTTCTTTTGTCATTTCAAGCGAGAAAAATGCTGCTATCTTTCCATCTTTTGCTACATTGGTGGCAATATTTAAAGCTAAGGAGGATTTACCCATGCTTGGTCTTGAAGCTAGTACTGCTAAGTTTCCTTCTTGTAAGCCAGAAAGATAATAATCTAAATCTGAAAAATATGTTGGGAGTCCTGATAGCCCAGTTCCTCTATTTTCAATTTCTTCAATTCTTTCTATCGCAGATTCAAGTACGTCATTTACACCAACCAATCCATCACCAATTGCATCATCAGAAGCTGTAAATATTGTTTGTTCTGCTTCATCTAAAACACTATGAATTTCTTTATCCATAGCCATGGCTAATAACTCAATTCTTCCACTCGCTTTTAAAAGTTTTCTTCTATGTGAATGCTCTAAAACAATCTCTATATATCTTTCAAAATTTGCAGAACTAGGAACATTCTCAACAAGTCTTGCAATATAAGAAGCATTTACAGATGAGTTTTTTGTGTCTTTAAAAATTAGTTCCGAAACAGTTACGGTATCTATGGGATTACCTGTATCAAAAAGTCCTTTCATTGCTTCAAAAACACTTTGATTAGAAGGACTGTAAAAATCTGCTGGCTTTACTTCTTCCATGAGTCTTGTTACAGCATCTCTTGAAAGTAATGCACTACCTAAAAGAGCCTCTTCTGCTTCTAGGCTATGTGGAGGAACTTTACCTAAAGATTGGTTATCTCTAGATGAAAGCGCCTCAGGACCAACCATTATTTTGTATCTGGGACTATCTCTAAAGTAATATCGAAACTTGTATCAGGTCCTAAAACTACCTTTACAGTATGTAAGCCAATTTCTTTTACCTGGTTTTCAACATTGATTTGGTCTTCTTCAAGTTTAAATCCTGAAAATGTTTCGACTGCTTCAGTGATCTGCTCATTACTGATAGCAGCGTATAAAGTTCCTTCATCAGTAGATGTCTGAGAAATTACGATATGTGCATCAGCAAGTGCTGTCTTGATTGACTCCGCTAGTTCAGAGTTTATTTGTGCTTGTTCTTGCCTTTTCTCTTGAAGCTTTTGAGCAAACTCCAAATTATTTGCTGTTGCAACTATTGCTAATTTTTTAGGTAAGAGATAGTTTCTTGCATAACCTTTTGCGACATCAACAACATCTCCTTTTCGCCCTAATGGCTGAACATCTGAGTTTAGAATTAATTTCATCTTCTGTTGTAACTTTGCTTATACGAACTTGTTGTTACATAAGGTAAAAGTGCTAGCTCTCTTGCAACTTTTATTAACCTAGCTACCTTTGCTTGTTCTTGTTTTGTAATACCAGTTATTAAGCTAGATCTGATTTTTCCTCGATCAGAAATAAACTTTTCTAAAAGTTTTACATCCTTATATGTTGCATTTTCAATCTGTTTTTTTGTAATTCTTCTTGGTTTTGGAGCTTCATATTTTGAAGACCTTCTACCAGTGTTTCTTTTTGTATTTGCCATTTTCAAATCTCCTTAAAACGGTGCTTCGTCTTCTTCATAATTTTCTCTAGCTACAGGCTCTTGGCTAGAAGGCATTCCACCAGA
>CACHJT010000009.1 GCA_902580215.1 uncultured Candidatus Actinomarina sp.
ACACGTTGGAGCTTATAAAGTAGATACTGGAGAGTCAGGAATTACTTTTATTGATACCCCTGGTCACGAAGCATTTACACAAATGAGAGCTAGAGGTGCAAATGTCACTGATATAGTTGTCTTAGTAGTAGCTGCTGATGATGGAGTAATGCCTCAAACAATTGAAGCAATCAATCACTCAAAAGCTGCAGATGTACCCATAGTTGTCGCCATAAATAAGTGTGATTTACCTGAAGCTAATCCATCTATGATTAAAGCTGAGCTTACAAAATATGAAGTAATTTCTGAAGACTTAGGTGGAGATACACCTGTAGTTGAAGTTTCCGCACTTAAAGGTGATGGAGTTGATGATTTGCTTGAAACACTTGCACTCGTAGCAGAAATAGAAGAACTAAAAGCAAATTATAATACAAATGCTTCTGGGTATATTGTTGAATCACGCATGGAAGTAGGTAGAGGTAATGTTGCTACGGTAATAGTTACAAGAGGTACTCTAAAACAAGGTGATTTTCTTTATGCTGGTCAGGCATTTTGTAGAGTGAAGTCAATGTTTGATCACAATAATAAAACAGTAAAGTCTGTAGAGCCAGGCTCTCCGATAGATATTATAGGCTGGGATGAATCACCAACTGCAGGGGATCAATTTGTTGCTGTTAAAAATCAAAAAGAGGCTAAGGCAAAAGCTGAAGAAAATAAAACTAAATTAAAAGAGCATGACAACTCATCATTTTCAGTTGAGTCACGAGTTAGTGACATGATGAAACTTTTACAAGAAGGTGAGTTAAATACAGTAAATGTAATTTTAAAAGCTGACACCAACGGTTCAGTTGAAGCAATTAAAGATGGAATAAACAAATTAGCAACAGATGATGTAAATATCCAAGTAGTTCACTCAGCAGTAGGGGGAATTGTATTATCTGATGTTGATTTAGCCAGTGCTACAGAGTCACTTATTATTGGTTTTAATGTAAGACCTGATAGCCAGGCAAGAAACATGGCTCAAAGCAAAGGTATTGACGTAAGAACATACAACATTATTTATGAATTGCTTGACGATATTTCTGAAGCTGTACTTGGACAAATGACTATAAAAACTGAAGAAGCAATTATTGGTATGGTTGAAGTTAAAACTACATTCCGTGCACCAAAAGTTGGTGTAGTTGCTGGTTCTGTAGTTTCTGAAGGTAAAGTAGAGCTCGACGCAAAGGCACGATTACTAAGAGACGGTGTAGTAATTTATGAGGGTACCATTGTTTCATTAAGAAGATTTAAAGACAATGTTGAAGTCGTTAACGAAGGTCTTGAGTGCGGTATTGGTCTTTCAGATTATAAAGATATTAAAGAAGGCGACACAATAGAGATACTTGGAGAAGTAGAAGTTTAGAAAAAAACGATGAGTAATCAAACACGTGGTGGAAGAATAAATAGAATAAACCCCCTCATTCAAAAAATTATCTCAAGCGCACTTTTAAGAAATTCTGATCCAGTCCTAAACAAAGCAACTATTACTCATGTTTCTACTTCACCAGATTTAAAGAAATCAATGGTATTTGTTTCAACACTCGATGGTAATGAAGGCTCTTTAAAAACTGCACTTGAGAAAAATAGAACAAAAATTCAAAAAGTATTAGCAAGAGAAATGACAACTAAAAATGTACCAAAAATCATTTTTGAAGTAGATAGCACATTTAATAATGTTCTAAGAATCAATGAACTGTTAGATAGGACTGCTGAGAATGAGTAAACTTTTTGAAGACATTAAAGATTCTTCTAATTTAATTACAGGCCATATTAACCCTGACGGTGATGCTTTAGGTTCCGCTTTAGCTTTTAAATTAATACTGGACAGTAAAGGCATAGATTCCGACGTATCTTTTGATATGAAAGGTAACGTTCCCTCTAATTTAAATCATTTACCTATTGAATTGATTTTGGATAAGCCAAAGAAAAATTATGACAGTATATATGTTTTTGATTGTGGAAACTCAGAAAGGCTTGGTGATTTAGAAGATTTAGCATTAAATGCTAAAAGAGTCATTGTAGTAGATCATCATATCAATCCTTCTTTTGGTGATATTCAGATAATTGATTCAAAAGCGGCTAGTACTACACAAGTACTATTCAGAGAAATTCTTTCGGCAAATATTGACATCGATAAAAATATCGCCAATTGTCTTATGACAGGATTAATCACTGATACAGGTAGATTTCAATATTCAAATACAGATAATGAAGTATTTGAAATCGCATCAAAACTAATGTTAAGTGGTGCTGAGCTTACAAGTATAAGTGATAATATCTATGGGTCTATTCCCATGAATGCAATGAAACTACAAAGTGAAGTGTTAAACAGAATTGAATTACATAAAGAAGAAGAATTGGTTGTTTCGTATGTTTTACAAGAAGATTATCTCAATTACAACATTGAATCTTCTGAAACAGATTTTTTAATTGATTCTATTAGATTGGTGAAAGAATCAAGTGTGGCGTTATTGTTAAAAGAACAAGAAGATAAATCATTTAAAGGAAGCTTGAGGTCTCGCAATGAATTAGATGTTCAACAGATTGCTTCTCTGTTTGGTGGCGGTGGACATAAAGCAGCGTCTGGATTTTCTACAAATTTAAGTATGGAAGAAATAAAAAATAAAGTTAAGAATGCAATTAAGTCACAAGTCTAACTTTTATTTATTAGACAAACCAAAAACATGGACCTCTCAAGATCTATGTACTAAATTAAAAAAAAATTTTAAATTTAAAAAAGTAGGACACTCAGGCACCTTAGATCCAAACGCAGATGGTTTAATGCTTCTTGCTACTAATGGGTATACAAAATTATTTGATTACATTGATAACACAAACAAAACTTATAAAGTAATTGCAATATTAGGTTACTCTTCTCCAACTCTTGATGTTGATTCAGAAATTACAAAACATGATGATATAAGCGCAGAACAGTTGAAACCTCAAATACAAGAATTTCTTACTAATTTGGTTGGCGAGTCTACCCAGACTCCACCAATTTATTCAGCAATTAAAGTAAAAGGAAAACGATTATATAAATATGCACGCCAAAATCAAGATGTAGAAATTCCTGATAGAAAAATATTTGTAGAAAGAACAGAATTGTTAGAAGCATTAGATAACAAAGCCACTTTTGAGATAACTGTTAGCAAGGGAACATATATAAGAAGCATTGTTCAACAATTAGGTGAGTATCTAAATACTTATGCAATAGTAGATACTCTTACAAGGACAGCCGTTGGTAATTTAAATATTAATCATAAAAATCTAAATACAAATGTTGAAGCTATAAATCACAACTCAAAAATAATGTCATTAGATTGGGGAGAAGTTATTAATCTGCCAAAAATTGAACTGGATGTGGAAATGCATAAAACAATTAAGAATGGTCAACTTCTACCTAGAAATATGTTTTCAAATGAAGAAAATTATATAATATCTATCGAGAACAATATTGTGGCAATTTATAAACCTTTTAATGAGAAATATTACAAACCAGAGAAAGTACTCGTATGAGAATATATGAAAATTTTACTTCCGACAATTATATTGATGATGATATTCCAGCTGTGTGTATCGGTGGATTTGATGGAGTACATTTAGGCCATCAGGAACTATTAAAATATACAAAAGAATCAAGTAATTTATTTCAAATAGTTACTTTTGATACACTTCCAAAAAAATACTTCAATAATGAACATATGTTACTAACAACTAATAATGAGAAGATTGAATTATTCAAAAAATTTGAACCTAGTAATTTAGTATTTATTAACTTTGAACATGTAATGAAGTATTCACCTAAAACTTTTTGTGAGATGTTAAAAAACAATATGAAAACTAAAAATATTTATGTAGGTAATGATTTTAAATTTGGTGCAAACCGTGAGGGTGACGTAGATTACTTAATTAAATATTTTGGTGAAGATTCAGTACATACTATTCCTGATTATGAACACAACAATGAAAAAATATCTTCAACCTTAATTAAGTCATTTTTGAGTGAAGGTTTTGTTGAACAGGCTAATGAAGCTTTGGGTTATGAATATTCTTTAACAGGAACTGTTATTAAAGGTGATCAAAGAGGTTCTCAGATAGGATTTCCTACTGCAAATTTGAACATTGATAAGAGTATTCAAATACCCAAAAATGGAGTATACAAAGTAGACGTGCTCTTAAATGAATATCTTTATGAAGGTATTATGAATATCGGTTATAAACCTACGGTGTCTGAAGGGACTAAGCAAAGTTTAGAAGTACATATTTTTGATTTTAATGACGATATTTATGACACTAATTTAACAGTACATTTTAAAAAATTTATAAGAGATGAAATAAAATTCTCAAGTATTGATGAATTAACTCAACAAATATCTAAAGATATTGAAGATATTAATAAAAATTAAATAATCTCACATTAGATATAGCAGCTACTATTATTATCTCGAATGAAAACAAAGCAAGAAATTATAAAAGAATACGGTAAATCCGATACAGATACTGGTTCTGCTGAAGTTCAGGTTGCTTTATTGAGTAATAGAATCGATCATTTAACAGATCATTTGAAAACACATAAAAAAGACCACCACACAAGAAGAGGTTTATTAATGCTTGTTGGTAAAAGAAAGAGATTACTTCAGTACCTTCAGAATCAAGATGTACAAAGATATCGTGATCTTATAGATAAACTTGGCTTAAGAAGATAATAAATTTGACCTTGCGTTGTTAATTGAGAGCTTTTGTTGAAAGCTGACAATTAATAACCTTGGTCACGAAAGAGGTTATATGTCGATCGATAATGTAAAAGTAAACATTGGTAATTCAGAAATTGGTTTTGAAACAGGTAAATTAGCTCTACAAGCACCTGGTTCTGTAGTTGTTACATCAGGTGATACCACAGTTTTAGTGACAACAGTTGCTAACAAAAGTGTAAGGGATGGTATTGATTTTTTCCCTTTAACAGTGGATGTAGAAGAAAGAATGTATTCCGCTGGAAAAATTCCTGGAGGGTTTTTTAGAAGAGAGGGTAGGCAAACGGAAAAAGCTATATTAGCTTGTCGATTAATAGATAGACCACTGAGACCTTCTTTTAAAGATGGATTTAGATGTGAAACACAAATTATTGCAACTGTTTTAAGTGTTGATAACGAAAATGAATATGATATTTTAGCTCTTAATGCTGCATCATTAGGTCTTCAATTAGCAGGGGTACCACTTGAGTCAGCTGTAGGTGCTGTGAGAATGTCTTTAATTAATGACAACTGGGTAGTTCAAGCTACGAATACTGAATTAGAAGAATCAGTGTTTGATATGGTTGTTGCAGGAAGTCTTAACCCTAAAGGTGAAATAGATATTGTAATGGTTGAGGCTGGAGCAACAGACAATGCATTTAACAAAATTGATGAAGGTAGTGCTGCACCATCTGAAAATATTGTTGCTGATGGAATTGATATGTCCAAAGAATTTATTTCAAAATTAATAGAAGCTCAAAAAGAATTAGTTGCTAAAAGAGATGTTCCTGAGATTGACTGGCCTATTATTGAAGACTACTCAGAAGAGCTAAAGTCCCAAATTGGTGAAGCTTTTGGTTCCGATATTGAAGCAGCAATGGCTCTAACAGATAGATCTGAAAGAAGTGAAAAGCAAAGTGAGCTTGAAGAACAAGCTGTTGAAAGATTCTTAGATGAAGAAGATGACAATACTAAAGCAATTAAATTAGCTTTTAAATCTATTGTTAAAAATACAGTCAGAGATAGAGTTTTAAATGGTGGTGCCAGATTAGATGGACGAACACCAACTGATATTAGAAATATATCTGCTGAGATAAACTTACTTCCAACTGTTCATGGTTCTTCATTATTTTTAAGAGGAGAAACACAGGTTTTGAATGTTACAACTTTAGGTATGTCAAGGCTTGAACAGATGCTAGATACTATTGATACAGTCACATCAAAAAGATATATGCATCATTATAATTTCCCTCCATACTCAACAGGTGAAGCCTATCCAATGCGAGGCCCAAAGAGAAGAGAGATTGGTCACGGTGCTTTGGCTGAAAAGGCATTGGTACCTGTTATTCCTCCAAAAGTTGACTTTCCGTACACTATCAGAGTCGTAAGTGAAGCAATTTCTTCAAATGGATCTACTTCTCAGGCTTCAGTATGTGCATCTAGTTTGTCATTGATGGCTGCGGGTGTTCCTATTAGAGAACATGTTGCAGGTATCGCTATGGGGCTAATTTCTAAAGATGATACCTATGTTACTCTCACAGATATCTTGGGTGCTGAAGATGCTCTTGGCGATATGGATTTTAAAGTTGCTGGAACAAGAAATGTGATTACAGCATTACAACTAGATATGAAAATAGAAGGTCTGCCTGCTGATGTATTAAGAAAAGCATTAAATCAAGCTATGGATGCGAGACATCATATATTAGATATTATGGAAGATACCATTGCTGAACCAGCGGAAAGTCTTTCTGGTAATGCACCTAGACTTGAAACGATCGAATTACCTAAAGATAAAATTGGTGAAGTCATTGGTCCAAAAGGTAAAAATATCAAGAAAATCGAGGAAGAAACCGGATGTTCTGTAGAAATTGATGATGATGGTATCTTAACTCTTGGGTCAACTGAAGAAGAAGCAATAGCTGCAGGTAAAGAAATGGTTATGTTAATAATCGATCCACCTGAAGCGGAAGTTGGGGCAGAATATGATGGAGAAGTTGTAAGTGTTGCAACTTATGGAGCTTTCATAAATATTCTTCCAGGTAGAGATGGATTATTACATGTATCAAGGTTTCACTCATCTAAAAGAGTAAATAATACCGAAGCAGTTGTATCAGTTGGAGACAAAATTAAGGTCACTGTAGATTCAATTGAAAATGGAAAAGTAAGTCTTTCACCAGTTGAAGATTTAGAAATCCCAGAAGAAGCAGAAGGCGGAGATTCAAAAAATTCCCGTGATAGAAAACCTTCCAGATCTAGAAATGGTAATAGAAACGGTAGAGATAAGAAATCCGACAACGGGGGAAAGTCTTCAAACAGAAAAAGAGTTTCTTTTGAAGATGAATTTGAAAAAGGACTCTAGGCTACTTTCTATTTCCAGTTAATTTAGTTGGATTTGTAGGCTCTGTCGTTACATAAGCATCAGGATTAATTTCTGATACAATCTTTAACACTTCTTTAAGTCTTTTTCTTGGAGTTACGCACCATGCGATACTGACTTCTCCTTGCATGCCTTCTCCATTAATAATTGTTACACCGAAATCATTTTTTCTCAATTCTTCGGCTACTTGCATGCTGTCACTATCTTTAGGTGCAAAGATTCTCACAACAATATCACCAATCGCTATTGTGTTTTCAATGTAAGATCCCATAATTGTTCCTGATGCAAACCCAAGCGCATAGCCAAAAATCAATAATGGATCATTTAAGTCTTGAATTACTCTTGAAATAGCCACTACCCATATTGCTGACTCAACGAATCCTAGTACAGCACCAAAGACTGGCTTTCCTTTATTTACATAAAGCACTCTTAATGTGCCTAATGTTTGGTCCAATAATCTTAATAAAAAAATTGAAAGAGCTGCTACTAAGATGTTCATATTCGTATTGTAAGTTTTTTATTATTTTATGGAGGCAGTTAATTGTTTATACACATTAGACATTTTTTCATATGTTTCTTCAACTAATTGATCGATAGTCTCTTTTGTATATTTTGAAATATCTATTGGTTCCAGCGTATTGATGATTGCTTTACCACTAGTCATAAATTTTCCACCTCTTGGCCATATGTCACCAGTTCCAGCAATGACAACAGGAAGGATTGGGATATTATTATCTAACGCAATATGAAAAGCACCACTTTTGAAAGGTAAAAAATTATCTTTCTTTGCTCTTGTTCCTTGAGGGTAGACCATAAGCGACCATCCATTATTAAATAGAGTTTTTGCTTGCTCATTTATACTTTTTCTATCATTTTTATCTGATCTATCAACTTTTATAAAATTAAAAGACTTTGCAGCAGTTCTAAAGAATGGCAGTTTGTACACTTCTTTTTTTGCCATAAACACCCACTTTATTTTAAGATATCGAAATTGCATCATCGGATCTAAATTTGATAAGTGATTTGAAATAACAACATAAGGCTGATTTTTTTTATAATCGTAATTTTTAATCAACGTTACCTTTGATCTCGCAGCCCACATCCAAGGTATCGTCCAGCTTTGTGCTATGTAATATTTAGCTTTTGTGAATTTGTTAAAAAGACCTACAAACCAAATTGAGTATGCAACTGGAATGGTGTAAATACCCATGATTAACAGATTGAACCATGTAAGTAATTTGTTCTTCAACATGTTGTAAGTGTAATGTAGAACTATCTAGATAATAAATTATGTTAGAAAAAATAGAATTAAGGAAGAAACTAAAAGAAATTTCATTGGTCAATGCTGAATACACTCAGATAGTTATTGATAGGCTACAAAATGTTATTAAAGATAAGATTGTATGTACGTATATTCCTCTTGAAAACGAAGTTAACATAAACATGCATCTAAAGGGTCAGTCAGTTTTGGCAACAACATGCCTTGAAGATGGAGAAACAAAAATATGCATTTATGAGGAACCGTTAGAAAAAAACAGTTTTAATGTTTTTCAACCAATTAATTTAAAAATAATTGATAAAGTAGACATATTTTTAGTCCCAGGACTCGGATTTGATAAAAAAGGTACTAGGCTAGGCAAGGGTAGGGGTATATATGATCAGCTCTTATCTCGCCATTCAACATCTACATTTATTGGTATTACAGATAAAAATCATTTAATAAATGAAATTCCATCTGAAAGTCACGATATTCAAATGCACAGTTTGATAACTCATGATGAATTTATTGAAGTAAATTTATAGTATCCTATACCTATGGAAGTAAGTGTAAATGTTGGGTATTTTGGTCCTCATATATCAAGTGAAAAATCTTTAATCAAAGAATTGGATGAAATAGGTATATCTTGTATCTGGACAGCTGAAGCATATGGATATGACGCAGTCACCCCACTTTCATATTTTGCCGCATTAACAGAGAAATTAAAACTAGGATCTGGCATTATGCAGATTCCTGGTAGGTCTCCTGCTATGACTGCAATGACAGCCGCTACTTTAGATAAACTCTCTGATGGTAGGTTTAGATTGGGGATTGGGGTTTCTGGTCCACAAGTTGTTGAGGGTTGGCATGGTGTTGCTTATGGAAAACCATTAAAGAAAACAAGAGAATATGTTCAGATAGTTAGAGACATATTACAAAGAGATGGCAAAACTTCATTTGAAGGGGAGTATTACAACCTGCCATACAAAGGTGATGACGCTTCCGGTTTAGGGAAGCCATTAAAGCTTATTGAACAACCTTTAAGAAGCGATATTCCAATTTATCTTGCAGCTATTGGTCCAAAAAATATTGAACTTACAGCAGAGATCGCAGATGGATGGCTTCCTTTCATGTATTCACCGACTCTTGGTGATAAATTTTTTAATCAATTTTTAGAAAAAGGTTTCGAAAAGTCAGGTGATCTAAATAAAAAAGAAAAATTTCAAATATCTGCACCAGTATTTGCAAAGGTGTGCGACGAATCTGAAAGAGATGCATATTTAGCTCCTGCAAGAAATAATTACACTCTATATGTAGGTGGTATGGGTGCCAAAGATAAAAACTTTTATTTTAATTTGATGTGTGAATACGGCTATGAAGAAATCGCTACACAGATTCAGGAATTGTATTTAAAAGGTGAAAAAGCAGAAGCAGAATCAATTTTTCCTGATGAATTGCTCGATGACTTAACTCTTGTTGGTTCTAAAGATCGAATAAAAGAAAAGCTTGAAGACTGGAAGAACTGTAACGTTACTGAACTGTCTATAGCAATACCATTAGATATAGAAACTATTAAATTTATCAAAAGTTGTTTGTAAATGAGTGAATTGACCCCTGAAGAGATAAATGTTTCCACTTGGAAAATACCAAGTCCTCTTGGAATAATTGGAAGTCATGCAAATGGCGAATTTAATGGTATGACAGCAAGTTGGATAACTCAGGTTAGTATGGAGCCAGCCCTAATTGGTGTTGGTATTGATAATAAGAGTGTAACGTTCAGGTTAATGAATCAGAGTGAATATTTTACTTTAAATATGTTTTCGCCTGATTACACAAAAGTATTTGTAAAATTTTCTAAACCTGCTGAATACACGGAAGGCTTTCTTAATAAAGAACCTATTTTTTTAACCAAAAATAATGTACCGATCTTTCAAAATGCAACAGTATGGTTTGAGTTAAAAACAACACAAAAAATTGACTTTGGTACCCATACATTTTTTTTGGGAGAAATAATTGATTGCAAAACATTAAATCCTGAAGATAGAGTTGCATATATGGGAGATACTCGTATGAAATATGGTGGTGTTCCAAGAGGAGGGCACTAATTTACAAATATTTAATATTTAGAGTTAGTACTTTTCATTTTCACTCTTTATAATTTAAAAAATGAAAATTAAAAAAGGTGATCTGATTAACGAACTTTCCTTACCTTCTATTAATGGCTCTGTATTCGACCTAGAAAATATAAAAGGAAAGAAAGCACTTATATCTTTTTATAGATATTCGTCTTGTCCATTTTGTCATCTAAGAATTAATGAGACTATCAACAATAAGGATAATTTTGGTGAAAATTTTGAGACCATTGCTATATTTAATTGCTCATTGGAAAGTTTGCAAAAAGCATCTACCAAACATGATTCCTCTATTTTCATACTTGCTGATGAAAACAGGTTCTATTTTGACAAATATGATGTTGAAAAAAGTGCTTTTGGTGTTTTTCTTGGCTCGATTATTGGTTTTTTTAGATTTATGAAAGCAATATTCGTAAAAGGTTTCAACCCATTAACAAGTATGAGTGGTGCGTTTACAGGTTTGCCAGTCGATGTATTAATTGATGAAAATGGGGTAGTACAGGATGTAAAATATGGAAAAACTACCATTGACCACATTTCAATGGTCGAGGTAATTTCATTCTCAAAGGATTAATAAATTGAAGAAATATATTTACTTATTTGTTTCTAATTTACTTCTTTTTTTTATTTTTCCAATAATTCGACTTCTAAATAAATCTTTTTATGAAAAAAATATACTGCCTAAATTAATAAACTTTACATGCAATTCAAGGCCAATTGATTACCAAAGAAGAAAAGTAATTCCTGACGCTACAGGTAAAGTTCTTGAGATAGGGATTGGACCTGGTTCAAATTTAAAACATTATGACAATGAAAAAGTTTCAAAAATTATTGGAGTGGATCCTTCAAAGGAGCTGAACACTATTGCAAAGAAAAGAGCTGATTCAAAAGAATTAGATATTGAATTTTTAATAGAATCTGCAAGTAATTTATCGGTAGATTCTGAATCAATTGATACAGTTGTTAGTACCTATGCCTTATGTTCAATTCCTGAACCCAATAAAACTTTACAGGAAATAAAAAGAGTCTTAAAAAAGAATGGTGTTTTTATTTTCAGTGAACATGGTTTATCACCGGATAAATCTGTTTCATTTATACAAAATTCTACTGATTTTTTCTATCCCAAAATTGCTGGTGGATGCCATACAAATAGAAATATTAAAGAATTACTAATTGAAAATGGATTTAACTTATTAGAAATGAATAATATTTATTTGCCAGGTACACAAAAATTTCTAGGTTACAACTATTGGGGAAAAGCTACAGTTTAATAGTCCATTATTGACAAGATAGCTTTTACACATGCATCAGGATTATCTTCCTGTAAAAAATGTCCTGCGTTCTCTATTGTTACATGAGGCATATTTTCACATCCTGGAATGTGTTTTAAAAATGAATTTTCTACACCTGCAAATATTGGATCATTATCACTAAAAGCACATAAAAAAGGTTTATGCCATTTCTTTAATTTTTCCCAAGCTTCTTCGTTAAATTTTCTACTTGGAGTCATGGGAGATGAAGGTACAATATTAGGAAATTGCCTTACACCTTGTTTGTATGTTTCATCTGGAAATGGAGCATTGTATGCATCTAAAGCTGCTTGATCCAGTCCATTAGTGCCATTTCTGACTTGACCAGCTACGTGAAGATCTTCTTTAATATTCATAAATTCTTTAAAGATTAAAAATCCAGGATTTAACGGTGCTTTACCAGTCGGCAATCCAGTGTTTGCTGCAACTATACGATTAAATCTATCATCATATTTTGCTGCCAACCTTAATCCAATTAAACCACCCCAGTCTTGACAAAATAATGTGACGTTTTTTAGATTAACTCCTTCAATCCACTGGGACATCCAATCAACAAATTCTTCATATGTATAGTGATACCTGGAAGTAAATTTATCTGATTTTCCAAACCCTGGTAAGTCTGGAACAACAACCCTATATCCAGCATCTTTTAAAGGATCAATCATATTTCTATACAAATAACCCCAGGTAGGATTACCGTGCATTAAAAGTATGGTTTCATCCTTGTCTGAATTTTCGTCTACATAGTGAATATTTATATCACCATGACGTGAATTAACAGTATAAAAGTTCTCTTTATACTCCCAGTTTTCAATATTTTTAAAATCTTCTAAATTTGTTTTTAATATTTCCATCTACCATTATTTTACAATTTATCGTTGGTCCATTCAGCTTTATTTTGAAGTTTATAAGTTGTGGATAACATTTGTAACGACTCCCCAAACGAAAGCCTCGCTCTCACGGGGAATAACAATTGGATCAAACGCTTCATTTTCTGGCTCTAAAATTATGTTCTTGCCTTTTTTACGATATCTTTTTACAGTCAGTTCATTATCTACAACAGCAATAACTACTTTTCCATCTTCAGCTTTTAAGCTTCTATCTACAACTAAGATATCGTCTGGAAATATTCCAGCATTGATCATTGATTCTCCAGAAGCTCTTACTAAAAATGTTGATGCAGGATGCTTTACTAAATATTGATTTAAATCTATTTTGTCTTCTAAATAGTCGTCTGCAGGGGATGGGAATCCAGCTGCAACTTTATTACTATACATTGGTACTTCATATAGCCCTTTGTTGATGACCTCAGAGATATACTTAACCTTACTTACAGGAATACGGACAGCTTTTGTCTGCTCTCCATACTTGCCTTGACCTTTTGGTCTACCGGCTCCTTTTCTTGCTCCACCTCGTGGCATAAAAATGTCTTTCTTTTTTCTTAGAATAGTGTACAGTATTCAAAGGAGTAAGTAAGTGAATAATAAAATTTTTGCCCTAGTGGACTGTAATAACTTCTATGCGTCTTGTGAGAGAGTATTCAATCCAAAGCTAGAAGGAAAGCCTATTGTTGTTTTGTCTAACAATGATGGATGCGTGGTTGCTAGATCAAACGAAGCAAAAGCTTTGGGCATACCGATGGGAGCCCCGTACTTTAAATACAAACAACTTATCAATAGAAACAAAGTTCATGTATTTTCATCAAATTATACCTTTTATGGTGATATGTCGGCCAGAGTGATGACCTCACTGAAATCTCTTGTCAGCGATATAGAGATTTACTCTATTGATGAAGCGTTTCTCGATATCAGTAGCTTTTACTACTGTGATTTAGAAGAGACAGCTCAAGAGATACGAAGATTAATCAAACAGTGGACAGGGATTCCAGTTTCTATAGGTATAGGCCCAACAAAGACATTGGCAAAAGTAGCAAACAGACAAGCTAAAAAATACACAACATCTAATGTCTTCGACATACGAGATCAGAGTGTAAGAGATGAGATTTTAAAAGACCTACCACTTGAAGAGATATGGGGAATCTCGACAAGATGGGGAAGAAGGCTTCGAAGAATTGGAGTCGACACCGCTTATGATTTAACACAGGCAAATGCTCGTCATGTCAGAAAAACAATCAGCATTGTAGGGGAGAGGATACATCATGAGCTAAATGGGATTTCCTGTATTGGTATAGAAGAGGTGAAGAATAAGAAAAACATCATATCCTCTAAGTCATTTGGTAGAAAAGTAATGCTAGTAAGTGAGTTAGAGGAAGCTGTTTCCAACTATGTTGCTAGAGCATGTGAGAAGCTGAGAGCACAGGGTTCTAGAGCACAAGGCTTGTATGTGTTTTTAAGAACCAGTCCATTTGTTGATCCAGAGAAAAGATACAGCAACGGTACGAGTACATTTTTTTCAATACCAACAAGCAATACGTCAAAGATTGTCAAAGAAGCAAAACATCTAACACGAAAACTCTTTGTCTACGGATATGAATACCAGAAAATTGGTGTAATGCTGTTAGATATTACTGACGCAGAGAATGAGCAGTATAGTTTTTATGAATATGAGAACTACGATCAATCAGACCGTGTCATGGAGGTACTGGACGGCGTTAATAGCAGGTATGGATCAAGTACATTGACACTGGGAGCACAGGGCATAAAAAAAGACTGGAGAATGAAGTCGGAAAGAAAGTCTGCTGCTTACACAACAAATATGCTTCAAATACCAGTTGTGAAGTAAGAAAAGTGTGAAGTAATCTGTTTAAATTAAAGTTATGGTTTTAGAGAATCCATATGCACACTCACTAGATGGTCTTGAAATAGAGGACCCAGTACAAAGCTTTTTTGATTACTGCAAGAAACGTGAGGCTGTGCGAGTAAAAAGAGAGTCAGGAGAAGCATATCCTTGGAGTGATGACCCGATTTTACAAAAAGGACGTTTTTTAAATGTTTTTAGAGAGGATGACAAAGTAAGTAAATCCATTATTAAATTTGCTGAACCAGCAAAAGAAGACTTACCTTTGTTAATCCAAGCTGTATTTTTTAGTCGGTGGTGCAACAGAGATTTAACTATTGATCAGTTAACGATAAATGATTTAGGTAATCCAGAAACTTTAAAAGAGAGACTTCTTGGTTTAGAGCAATGGGAGAACTACACAGCGTACCCAGTAGAAGATTCTTATTGGAATGAAAATTTATATAGTCGAATAGATGCAGCTACATACAAATTTTATGAAAAAAAAGAAGAGTTAACTGAAATAGTTTTAAATTCTAATAAAGATGTTATTACTGCTACAAACAATGTAAATAAGCAATTTAAGATGATTAATGACTTCCCAATATTTATGGCTTTGATAGATATTGCCTGGTTTAGAGAAGATGTTATACCAATGACCACTGATGTTCCAACTGGTATTGGTGCAGAACCATATTTAGATAGGCTCCAAAATTTTCTTAATTTAAATAGCCACCAAGATGTAGGCCTTAAAATGATAGAACTTCAAACAGAGTATTGGCCTGAAGCCAAAAGAGAGTTTTACCCTATTGACATAGAGTATCAATCTTGTGAATGCAGAAAGTACTTTAGCTATGTTAATGGCACTAAAAAATTTGAAGGTAAAAATCTTTTTTCTGTTTAATTACAATGATTTCCGCCTCAATCTTAAACTACAACTTAAAATTATTATGAGGATTAAATATTGAAGGTTTTTGAGTTAGCTAAAAAGTTAGGTAGATCCTCAAAAGAAATCTTGCAAGCTGCTGATCATCTAGAGATATTGATAAAAAGTCATTTATCAAGTTTAAGCGAAGAAGAAGTTAAGCAAATTATAAAATATTTTAGAAAAAGAAGATTCCTTTTATTTTATAAAAAATACTTTTCTTTGTTTCTTTTAATTTTTTTGTTAACAATATTATTTACCATAATTAACCCTCAGTCTGTTATGTCTGGCGAAGTAAACGCTTCTGTAAATGAATTAGGAGAATTAACTTTAGATTGGGAATTTGATAATTCCGCAGAAAGTGCAATTTTAGTTATTGAGACAGATTCAGAATTATTTTTAATTGAAGTGTTTGAGAGTGGTGGAAGCACAATAGAGTGTTGTTATGATGAAAATTTAGCCGTTACATTATTATTAACTGATAAACAGGGTAATGAAGAAGAGCTCGAGACTAAAAATATAGAAGTTTCAAATAATATTTCAACCACTTCTACTTCATCAACATCAACAACAACGCCCTCTACTTCATCGACATCAACTTCTTCTTCAACTACATCAACTACAATACTTCTAGAATGTAATGATCAAAATTTTAAACCATACACACTTTATGATTCTGATGGCAATGCTAATACCGTATTGACCTGTAGAAACGAAAAAGATGCGCTTGAATCAGGTTATATTTACACTATTAATCCAAAGCCAACATCTACTCAGCCAACCACTACAACTACTCAGCCAACCACTACAACTACTCAGCCAACCACTACAACTACTCTATTTAATTTATTACCTGAATCAGAAGAAATACTAAGAAAAAAATATAAATGTGAATTAGGTATAAATAAAAAAGGAGAGGAACTTTATTATTTTCAATTTACTTCAACTATCAAAAGTGATACCAGAGATTTAAAATATAGACTCTCATACAGTATCAATGGCAATAACTTTAAAGATACAAAACTTAAAAAATTTCCAAAAAAACAAAGTAGAGATTTAACGATAAAGTACAAAAGGTTCTTTTCAAGGAAAAAATTTCAGATAGAGACTTTTGAATACTCTTTTAAATATGAATATCCAAATGGAGATATTGGAGAAACATCTGTTTATACAGTGGATAAAAAACTTCCTTGTGGTTTTTATGGTCAAGTCCCTACTACCACTACCACTAGTATTCCAATAGTAGATAGAAATTTTAGATTAAACGATGATACTGATTTAAGAACTCCAAACACGACCGTATCAACTACAACTTCTTCTTCAACTACATCAACTACAACTTCTTCTTCAACTACATCAACTACAACTTCTTCTTCAACTACTACACTTCCAGAATGTAATGATCAAGATTTTAAACCTTACACTTTATGGGATTCAGATGGTAATGGAAATACAGTAATGACTTGTAGCAATGAACAAGATGCTTTAGATTCTGGATATACATTTACTGTTAATCCAAAACCACCCCCACCTACAACAACTACTACCTCTACAACAACAACTACTACTATTCCTGACCCATCCTCAACAGTCTCACAATCTCTTGGATCATGTTCTGGTCCGTCAGGCACTAGAACTTCTACTTTAAGCATTACAAATAATGAAAGCTATACAGCTTATTATCTAGTTGAGTATTCGACAAATAGTGGAAGTAGTTTCACGACTGCACAAACAAATCAATCTATTTCTGGTGGTACCACAAATACAACTAATACGGTTGTTGTATCAGATGGTGGGTCAATTACATGGAGATATAAAGACTCAAGAACATCGAATGATTTTTCTAATGCAACTTATGTAACATTAAGTACAAGCGACACAGTGGACTGTCCAGATGGATATTATGTAAATGTTGATGGGTCCAATACATATGCTTTGAACGTCGAATGTAGAAAATGGAATGACACTACAAAAGTTAGGTTTAGAGCTAATCCCTGGTGGGGAGATTATAACTTAGCTAAAGATTATATGTTTGCTTTAATTGCATTAACTGGTGATTATGACAATGGTGACATTAGCGTAGATGTAGAAGACTATTTTGATTATTCTCAATTTACATGTGGAGTTGTTCCAGGTGCTTACTTCGCATATCAAAAAGGTTTCGTTCAATTTATTGGACAAGCAATAACATCTCCTTCATGGAATTCAACAACTGATGTTGAAGATGGTTCTAGCAATAATAGAGATTTTTACATATTTTCTGAATTAGTACCTTAAGCTATATCTAAATCCTTCCAAATTTTTCTTGTAGATAAATACCAAACAAATCCAAATATGAAACCTAATACGGGAAATAGCTTAAAGACAAAAAGCACACCATATACAGTTGCAAGGTATCCAATCATAAGGGTTGAAATTGTATTCATAAAAAAATAAAGTGAATAATCAATTCCAGCAATTCTTCCCCTGAGCCTGTCTGGTGTCAGTACTTGTAATCCATATGTAGAAAACGCCCACTGAGAACCACCACCAGAATGTCCAAGGATTAATAAGAACACTGTTAGGTACAGTGATACCGAGAACGGTATAAAGAAATAAAATAAACCCCAGGCCATGATGGTTATGCCGATTGTGTTCAGTAGTTTTCCATCTGTGCTTCCAAAAAAATATCTAATTGCAATTGGACCAATCAGTGCACCAACGCCTCTTGCACCAAACATAAGACCTGTACCAAAGTCTCCAGTTTTATATATATCATAAGAGAGAACAGTAAACAAAGAGAGTAAACCGCTAGCTGAGATACTAAAGGTTGCTTTTGTAATAATTAAGGAAAAAATTTCTTTCTTTGATGCAGCATATTTAAGACCTTCTTTATAACTTATATCCTCTTCTTCATCTTTATCTTGAGATTTTTCACTCAAATTTTTCTTTATCGAGAAGACTATTAAAGCTGAAAGCACAAAGGTTAAACTATCGATTGCAAATAACATATTTCTACTGATTACTGTTGTTAAGTAACCACCAAGACCAGCTCCTAGACCGGCCATCACACCCCAGCTTGAAAAAAATATAACATTTGCTTCAGCTAAATTTTCCTTTTTTACAACGTTTGGCAAAGCTGCATCAGAAGTAGGCATGTATGGAGAACCTACAACGGACAGCAATCCAAATGAAAACAAAATAAACACTACATTTTCAGTTGTGACTGCGTAAAGAATTAACAACACCGTCATTCCTGATAAGAACTCTGAAATTGCGATTATTTTTTTCCTGTCGAATCTATCTGCCAAGTAACCACCAAAGCTTCCAAGCATAAACAACGGCGCACTCTGAACCACTAACACAAGAGAGGTGATAAATGGATTTTCAGTTAACTCGTAAATTATACCTAAGAGAGGCACAGTTAATAACCAATCTCCACCTAGTGTGATTAAACGAGCAGCAAATAGTTTACGAAAGTTTTGGTTTTGCGTAAGTAGTACTCTATATTTTTGAAAATTTTCCATTTGCATTTCAACTGTAACTGAATTGAGAAATAACTACTATACTTTAACAATAATGAAAACTGCACTTGTAACCGGTGGAACAAGAGGTATAGGACTTTCCACTGCTCAAAAATTTATTGAACAAGGTTGGAATGTATATATTACATCTAGAAAAGAGGAGAATCTAGAAGCGGTACTTTCTGAAAATTCACAGTTAAAGGGTTTCGTTGCAAGAGCAGATGATCTTGCTGCTGCAACTGAGACTTGTAATAAAATTGTCGATGAAACAGGGTCTTTAGATGTTTTAATTAACAATGCTGGCACAAATCCCTCTGGTGGTAGTTTGCTTGATGTTGATTTGTCAGCAGTACAAAAAACATGGGATGTAAATTTAATGGGTCCTTTAATGTGGACAAGAGAAGCTGTAAAAGCTGGATTAAAAGAATCTGTTTTGAATGTTTGTTCTGTTGGTGGAATTAAGCCTGCGCACTACATGGGTGCTTACAATATTTCAAAAGCCGGATTAATTTATATGACAAAACAACTAGCAATGGAACTCGCACCTGATATTAGAGTGAATGGTATTGCTCCCGCTGTAGTTAAAACTAAGCTTTCAGAAATGCTCTGGGCAGGTGATGAACAGGGAAGTGCAGACCTCCATGCTCTTAAAAAACTAGGAGAACCAGAAGATATTGCTAGTTTGATTTACTTTCTTTCAAGTGATGATGCATCATGGATTACAGGCGAAGTTGTAACCATTGATGGAGGCTTTCTTCTCTAATCAGCCAATAAAGTATTTAGCTAATTCGTTATACAAAGGTATTCCAACAATGATATTGAATGGAAATGTGACACCCAAACTAAGTCCAAGGTATATAGCAGGATTTGCATTTGGTATAGCGTCTTTTACAACTGCTGGTACTGCAATATAGCTTGCACTTGCTGTTAACACCATAAGCAATGTTGCGTTGCCGACAGAAAAATTAAAGTTTAGAGATGCCAATAAAGCAATAATAGAACCAATCAATGGAGTACATAAAGCAAAAGCAATTAGGCTAGCTCCTTTACCTTTAAGTTCTCCAATTCTCTTTGCGACCCTAGTTCCCATAACAAATAAAAACACATATAAAACGTAATCAAATATTTCAACAATTATGAAATCTAAATTAGATAAAAGTGTTTGATTGACAAAATATCCTATAAACAAGGATGAGATCAAAATGATATTTGGTATTTCTAAAAATGCTGTCTTAATAGTCTCAAAATTATTACTTTCATTTTGTTTGTTTTGTGTAACTAAATAGAGTGCCATAAATATTGCTGGGAACTCCATCACAACTAAAACAGCAGACATATAGTTATCAAAGTTTTGATTAGTACTTGTAAGATATGCAATAGCTGTCACAAATGTAACAGCACTTACTGATCCGTAAGTTCCAGAGAGTGCGGCTGCATCGTCACTATTGAGTAAATTTTTAAGATAAAGATAAGCAATAATTGGAATTAAAAGAGCAAACACTACTCCAAGTGTTAATGCGCTTATAACTTCATTTATAAATCCATTTTCTTGAAGGCTTGCACCACCTTTAAGTCCCAGTGAAAGCAACAAATAATATCCCAAGTATTTAGAAATAGAGTTAGGAAGAATTAATTTAAATAGAGTTCCAATCAGAATTCCTAAAAGGAACAATAGTAGTGCTGGATTAAGTATGGCTTCCATTCAAATAAAAATGATAGTTAAGTAACAGATTTGTACTGTAGTAATAAAAATTATTTTATTTTTCTTACTAACTCTTCAACTCTATTGATGTCAACCCTTTTAGCTACATCGTTTTCAAATTTAAAACTAGTACCTACAATCAGTATGTCTGCCAAATCTTGATAGGCATCTACATTTGTTGAAGTTACTCCTGATCCAATAGCCAGTTTACCAGTTGGAACAATGTTTCTTACTTTTTGTAAATCTTCAATATTTATTTCATGTCCAGTACCATCTCCTGTAACAATCACCACATCTGCACCAGCTCTATGAATCAATTCTTCTGCATGGTTTTCAATTTTTGAACCGGGAGGTGGTACAGCATGTTTAACAAATACATCAGCATAAATTTCTACATAACTATTGAGGCTTGATTTAAACTGATTAACTCCGTGAGCATCACCTTCTATAACGCCCTGATCGGTGAACATAGTGTTATTTAAAACATTGATTCTTACAAACTGTGATTTAGTAGCCTCGGCAATTGCAAGAGCTGCAATACCATCATTTCTTAGAACATTTATTCCAACTTTAATATCTCTTTCTATTGATAAATTTTCTACAACTGTAGTAAAGCTAGCAAGAGTACGTTTAGAAATATCATCTTTCACAAAAGGAGTGTCTCCAAAATTTTCAATTATGATTCCATCAACACCACCATAAACTAAACTATTAACATCTTCTTGTGCGGAATCAATAATTTCATCAATAGTTAACCTGTTAGAAGGGGAGCCAGGGAGGCTTTTTAAGTGAACTACTCCATAAACTTGCATTATATTTTTACGTGATTAAATTTAACGAATTTTTTGGCAAAATCACCTTCAGTAGAAAGTGTAAGTTTATGACCTTTGGGTACTCTACCAGTAACCACTCTACACCAGTCACTAGCATTTCCTTTTATACTATTTTCGCTTTCTTCATCACCAAACTGCCAAGCCTTATATTCTGGTCCGATTAGCTCTATTCTTAAATCTTGATATTTAGTTTTATTGACCTTACTTGCTCGTTCTGCATTTAGCCATCCAAAAAGCGCTACGTGCTCAACGCGAACAGTGTCTTCGTAATCTTTTTTCATTGCATCATAAACATCTAAACTGTGTGCCCATGTCTCTGCCAGTTTTGTGACTGCGAACGTTCTACAATCAATTTCATTTTTCCACCAAGTTAATTTTTTTCCTGGAGATGATTTAGCTAATGTTTCAATGACAGAAGCTCTAGACATTCTCCACCATTCAATAACATCTTGTGGTCTCATGTCATTTCCTTTTTTAATCGCTTCTTTTTCAAATTTTTCTAAACCCTTAGGCCCTTTATATTTATTAAAGTCAGTACCTTTTTTCTTTAGTGCATTGTGAGCAAGATCTTCAAGAGCTGCAAGGTAGCTGACATGAGCTGTGATATCCCAATTTTTGTATGTAGTTTTAGTATTCCAATTTCTAACAGGAATACTTTGAAGGTATTGATCTAATAATTGCTGTTCTGCAACGAGATTACTTAATATTTCTTGCACTTTATTAAGTTTACTTGAGGTCAACAATTAACTCCAGTGGCAATTTCATCAAAAAAAACTTTTTTTAAAATAAGTTTCTATTTATGATGCATTTATGAAGAAAATCTTTAAATTTGTTCTTTTAGCACTTGGATTGAGATATGTTTTAAGGCTTATGGATGAAAACGTCGATATTAAAATCCAAATTAAAAAGCTTAGAAATGAGTTAGCAAATTTAGAAACTGATGATTTAGAAAATAAATTAAAAGATTTTTTCAAAAAGTACGACCCAAAATTTAAAGATCAAGAAGAAAATCAGGAAGATTTTTAAATTAAGTAATCAATGTGGAGATTACTAGGCAAGTCAGCACATCTCTGGCCGGAATGGTTTTATAAGTTAATTTCAAAAATTCACTCCAAAATTATAAGATTCAATCACTCTTTCCTTGGTGAAAAAATAATAGGGGACCATATTCTCTTACTTGAAACTATTGGGAGTAAAACTAATCAAGTTAGAAAAACACCTTTAACTTATGCAAATTTTGAAAATGATTTTATAGTTGCAGCTTCATATAGTGGAAATGATAAAACACCAGATTGGTTTTATAACCTTTCAACTGACAATCCATTTATCACAATAAACAATGAACGCTTCGAAGCTACTTACGAATTAATCGAGTCTTCCGAAAAAGAATATTACTGGGGTTTATTAGACGAAGTGTATCCAACGTTTCAAATGTACAGAAAAAGAACAAACAGAGATATCCCTTTAATAAAATTTTCTAAAGCTTAGGTTTTATAGAAGGCCCTTTTCTAACTATTGTGTTCCACAAAGTTTTGTAATGATCTAAGTCTTCTTTATTAACATGAGGTAATACAAAATTTTCCCAAGTATCCTTTAATGGATCTGCTGAGTCAGCATAAACATCTAAGCCAATAGGTATTCTCTCTACTATTGTTCGCAAACTCATAGGGGTTTCTATATTGATACTTATATCATCTGACATAAATGAGTTGTTAATTTCTGTTGCTAATTTAATGATTAGTTCTCTATATTCTTTTTGAAGTTTGGGATATCTTTTTTCAAAAATAGCATCTAATTGTTCTTTATTCGGAAAGGGCTTGTCCCATATGACCCACCTATCGGCAAATGCCTTATTTAATGACTGGGTACCCGCATAATCTCTCAAACTTGTGGGGTTCATGGTTCCAAAAATATATGTATCTTCTCTTAAAGAAAGAACTTCTCCGTTTGGTAGTTCTAGTTTCCTATGTCTATCAAGTAACGAATGAAGGGCAAATAAAACTTCAGGACCTGCTGCGTTAAGCTCCGACAGGTTAACAATTGCTGGTCCTCTTAATGCTCTTGTTAGCTCACCATCTTGCCATCTGCTTTCAGTTCCACCCTTACCATCTCCATACAACTGAACAGAACCTAAAAGCGTTACGTCTCTAACTTCTCCTGATAAAGGAATTCTGTAATATGGAAATCGTAGTTTTGCTGCAAATTGTTCTATGTCATGATCTTTTCCTGTTCCCATATGACCCATTAATGCTATGTGTATAGGAATCTCATTTTTAAAAGATTTACTTTTTGAATTCATAACCTGTGCAAGTCTGTACTGCATACCTAGGTCTACATAAAATTCATCAACTTCAGGAATTCGATTATTACGTGAGTCAAAATCTTCTAATTTTTTATCTAATTTACATTCCTCTATTTCAACAGATTGTTTTTCATTATCAGGATTTATAAATTCTTGTGAACCCATTAGGCAACTCCAGATGTTAATTTAATGTTTTTAATAAGTATATCCTTTGTGATGTTTACTATGGAATGAATTAGCTGTTCAGGTTTTTCAATTTGTACATTATTAATATATTCTCTCCAAGAACCTCTATTACCTATTCCTATACCTATTACATCAACACCATTTTTGGTCGCAAAGTTTATACTATTTTGAAGTTCACTCAACGACCCTCTAGTCATACCATCAGACAGCACAACCAACATCTTTGTATTCGAAGGATGGTTTAGTAATCTTTTTGTTGCATGCATGATATTTATTTCATCGATGTTAGTTCCTTTTTCAAACATACTTACTGGTGGAATTGACTCTTCACTTATTCCTATGTCAATCGAGTCTCTTAAGTTTCTTGAAAATTCAATTAGTCCTATAAATTGCTGATAGTTCTCTCTCCACGAGTCTTTAAACTCTTTTATAAAATAATGATTTGCCGTACTATAAAGCTCTTGTGCTGAAGATCCGTAGGTTCTATTTAACATTGATGAAACTGCAAATTTTCTTTTATTGTATGTATCTTCATTTTCAGTATGCTCAGATGCAAAGGCTCTGTTAAAAATAGAAACTTCAAAATCGATATCAAGTTCAAAACATATTTGGGACAGATAACTAGCACCAATTAATGCTGAAGCTAAAGACCAAGGATGAAGTTCATCTTTATTTTTCTCAATCATTGAACCACTTCCATCAATTAAAAGCGATATGGCATATGATTTATTAGACAGTCTTTGTTTTTGTTCAAACATTCTCTCGTACCTGCCTGACGCAAGCATGATTGGAACGTGTGGAGATAAATCTCCTTGATCGAATCCACTAATTCTTTGTCTTTTTTGGTTGTGTATAAAGTAGGGTTTTATTTTGTTTGTAACTTTATAAATAGGTAAATTCCATTGTTGTAATAACGATTCGTATGTTTCTAGACCATTTTTGTATAAGTTTTTGTAATTGTTTGGAATTTTATTTTCAACGACTTTTGCAGTATTTCCTGAAGGAAAATAGATTGTAGTTGAGGCACCAACTTTGGATATATGATCATCCATTAGATTTAATTTATCATCAGTTGATTTAGACTCTGTCTGTCCAAGAAATTTCTGCAAAGTATTGCCTGTTGTCACATTGTTGGAGGAGGGGATAAGAACTTTACTTAAATCATTTACTACACTTTCATCAAGCGATTCTTCAATCTCTTTTTGTTCTCCAAGTGTGTAGTTGTCTAAGTCTGGAAGAATATTATATCGTCTACATATGTCAACCATCTGAACTGTAGCTTCTATTAATTCAGACACATTTACATTTTCATAGTTCAACGTTTTTAAAATATGTAAAGATTCATTCAATGAACTTACGACAGGCTTTTTGTAGGTTTCAAATTCAGGATCTATATAAGAGGTTATTGAGTGAAATAATAATGAAAGATACTGACTAAAATTACCAAGCTTTTTTATTTCTGAAAATGACTCAGTATAAATATCTTCAAGAATTGAATTTAAACCTTCATATTGTTTCACAAAGATTTTTTCTTCGATTGAGTGAATTAAGATGTCAAAAACATATTTTCCAAAGGGACCTGTGAGTATTTCGAGAACATCATCAATATCTTCTACATCATCGAGTTCTTCAGGGAATAGTTTGTTTAAGGATTCAGAGTCTAAACTATAGTTATTTGTTGCATGTATAGCTTCGTGCACAACTGTACCAATCATAACCTCATCTCTATCAAGATTTGTTTTTGAAATTGTATTAACAAGTATTGATGGATTTATTACAATATCATTTTTACTGTTAGATTTTGATCTTCCATATCGAAGAGATAAATCATCATTTTTCATTTGAGTTTGCAATAGTCTGGTAATTGCAGGCCTGATCTTTTCAAAATCTTCTACTATTTGAGCTTCGATGTTTTTTTTCTTTGAATTCATCTAATTATCATTATCATTAACAACTATAAGTATAAGGAATTATCAAAGATGAATGAAATCGCACAAAATACTGTTTTGATATCTGGTGGCGCGGGCTCAATGGGTCTACTCGTTTCAGATTACATAAACTCAAGAGACGATTTTACTCTAACAGCAATTCATGATCCTAATTACAAAGGACAAGAATATAAAAGCTATGAAGATTTAACAAATATAGAAGAAAATGTTGTCTTAGAGTTTTCGCCTGCCACGGTAATTAACGAAAATATAGACTCACTACTTAATTCAGATGCTGATTTAATTATTGGTTCATCTGGTGTGAGCTCAGAAACGTTATCAAAATTAAAAACAATCACAGATAGAAAAGTTATAGTGATACCAAACTTTTCTATAGGCGCAGCATATCAAAAGCTTTTCTCGCTAGCTCTTTCTGATAAATTTAATTCTGTAAATATTACTGAAAAACATCATGGAAAGAAACAAGATGCTCCATCTGGCACTGCAATAGATTTAGCAAATTCTTTGCCAGCAGAAATAAACTCTCACGAACAAGATGGCGACTTTTATCAAATTAATAATGTGAATAACAAAAATATATATTCTTTAAGAGACGATAAATTTCTAGCTGAGCAAGAGGTAGATTTCTTAAATGAATATGAATCTTTTAATTTAGATCATAAAGTAAATGATAGAAAAGCATACCTCTACGGAGTAAAAGTTGTTCTTGATCTTTATCATGATTTAGAGGGTTTTAATCTAGGTTTAGAAAATTTAATAGCTAAGAAGATTAATATCTAAGTATGAGCGATTTCGGTAAGCTATTAACAGCAGTCATAACTCCCTTTGATAGCAATGGGGTCCTTAATACCGATACTATGTGGAGACTATGTAAAAAATTAGTTCACGAAAAATCTGACGGCTTAGTTTTATCAGGAACAACTGGTGAATCACCAAATTTAACAAAAGAAGATAGAAAAATTATCTATTCAACTGCTAAAGACTCTGTAGGAGATAAGGCAAAGATAATTGCTGGAACTGGTACATACTCTACTAAAGAATCTATAGAGTATACAAAAATGGCTAATGACATAGGTGTCGACGGCATAATGATTGTTACACCATATTATTCAAAACCATCTCAATTTGGAATTTTGAAGCATTTTGAAGAGGTTTCTAAACACACGGACTTACCAATTATGGCATATAACATTCCTGGTCGAACAGCAACGTTAATTGAAATTGATACTTTAGAAAAACTTGTTGATGATATTGGAATACATTCCATCAAAGATGCGGTAGGGGATTTGGAGTTCTCTAAAAATGAATTAGAAGCACTCAAAGATAAAGTTGATATTTATTCAGGTAATGATGGTGAAACTATAGAGTTTATGAAGATGGGTGGAAAAGGTGTTGTCTCAGTTGCTTCCCATGTTGTCGGAAATGAAATTTACGATTTAATAAACCATGTACTTAACGATGAGGTTGAATCAGCTGAACATTTGCAAAATCAACTTTTACCTCTTTTTGATTTATTATTTGAAGAACCAAGTCCTGGTCCAGTTAAGTACTTACTTACGCAAACGTGGGAAGATGTTGGATCACCGTTAATGCCTATTACTGACATTTCTAGTGAATTAGCCAATAAATTATTGGATAATTTCCAAAAAATTAAGAATAATTAAGCTTTTTCTCCACTTTTTTATGTTATAATATATCCGTGGCTGTGAAGACATCCACTCGCAAAAGGGTAAATGGGCGTAAGCGGGTGTCTAAACAAAACAAGTTAATAAACGTAGACAGGGCAGTAACTACACTTAAATCTACAACTTCTAGTACGTTTTCTAAATTCGTCCAATCTTATCAAGCTGTAGCAGTTTTTATGTTTTCCTTCGGAATGCTTACTGTGTTGTCAATATTCTCACAAGGAGGGCCTGTTGGTGAAGTTGTTTTCAATGTGCTTCAGTGGGCATTCGGTTATGGCGTGTTTGCTTTACCAGTATTCTTTTTCTACGGTGCCGCAATACTCATAAGAGATCGTGAGACAGTAAAAGCACAAAGAGTGTTAGTTGGAACATTTTGGGTTCAAATATTTTCAGCTTCTATGTTTCATTCTTTAATCCATGCACAACCTTTGTCACTAAGCGCTGGTTCAGAGCTGTTATTAAAGTCTGGTGGTCATATTTCAGCTTTTATTGTTTATCCACTTACCAACAGTGTTGGTCTTCAAATGACTCATACAATACTTTTATTAGGATTAATCATGTCAGTTCTTTATATGACTGATATAGAACTTAAAGATTTAATTGGTGGTATCCAAGCAATATTGAAATACATTTATAAATTCATTTATGCATTCGTTTTAGCTAGAAAAGAAGCCAGAAATATATATCTTGAAGATATTTACAAGGATCCAGTTATTAACGATGACAAACCTAATACTGTCTCAAAATCTGCATCAAAAATCAAAGAAAAAGTTTCAAATGTATCAGATATAAAAGATTTTAAAGACAAGAAGACTCAAACCACTAAACCAAAAGCCAAGAAGCAAAGCAAATCTGGCACATATACATTACCTCCAGTTAAATTGTTAAAAAATGGATCTTCTGTATCAACTTCTAAAAAACTATTACAAGAAACTGCAAATGACTTAACTCAACTATTAAAGGAACATGGTGTAGAAGCAGAACTTACAAATGTTGTACCAGGTCCAACAGTAACTCGTTATGAAATCGAGTTAGCACCTGGTGTCAAAGTTTCAAAAGTAACTTCTCTTTCTCATGACATTGCATATGCATTAGCTACTCCAGATGTACGTTTACTTGCTCCAATTCCAGGGAGAAGTGCTATTGGTATAGAGATACCAAATAGGCAAAGAAAGCTCGTTTCATTAGGTGATGTACTTTCTTCAAAAGAAGCTGCAAATTCTGAACATCCATTAAATGTTGGACTAGGTTTAGACATATCAGGAAAACCAAGATTACTTAACCTATCTGAACTTCCACACGTATTAATTGCTGGTCAAACTGGAGCTGGTAAATCTTCATGTATTAACTCAATTGTTACATCGCTTTTAGTAAGAACTAATCCGGATGAAGTAAAAATGGTTATGGTTGATCCGAAAAGAGTTGAATTAGGTCAGTACAATAATGTTCCACACTTGCTTACAAAGGTCATTACAAATCCTAAAAAAGCTGTTGATGCACTTGGTTGGGCTGTCTCAGAGATGGACAGAAGATATGACTTATTAGCTGATGGACAAGTTAGAGATATTAATGGTTATCACGAAAAATATGATGCTGGTCTACTTGATGAGGAAAAGTTTGATAGATTTCCATACATAGTTGTTTTTATAGATGAGTTAAATGACTTGATGATGGTTGCTGGTAGGGAAGTAGAATCTGCAATTGTAAGACTTGCTCAAATGGCACGAGCAATTGGTATACACTTAGTAGTTGCAACACAGAGACCATCAGTAGATGTTATCACTGGTGTTATGAAAGCAAACATACCTTCACGGCTTGCATTTTCAGTAGCTTCGACAACAGATTCAAGAGTTATTCTAGATCAATCCGGTGCAGAGAAATTAATTGGATTAGGTGATATGTTAGTTGTTACTGCTTCAAACCCTAGATTAGAACGAATCCAAGGTGCATGGGTAACTGAAGGTGAAATTAAAGACGTTGTTTCTTGGGTTAAAGATCAAAAAGAAGCAGTGTATAATCCAGCAGTAACAGAAGAACAAAAAACTAGTTCTTCATCATCATCTGAAGATTATGATGAAGACGAAGAATTATTAGCAACTGCTAAAGAACTGGTTATACGCTCACAACTTGGTTCAACATCAATGCTCCAGAGAAAACTCAGAGTAGGTTTTGCAAGAGCAGGAAGGTTAATGGATATATTAGAAGCTCAAGGTATAGTAGGTCCATCTGAAGGTTCAAAAGCAAGAGAAGTTTTAATTACTGTAGAAGAATATGAAACCAACAATTTATCAACAATTGAAGATTCAGAACAATCCACTGAATCCGAAGATTTATCAGAAGAAGTTAACACTGAAGAAAATTGGTTTGAGGAGTAATTAAACCTTAATTTCTCTACCTTTTATAATCCGTCTCCTAATTGCAGCTGAAATTGTATCTACTATTAGGACCATTAATATAGTCACAACTAAAACTGTGCCAGCACGTGGAAAATCTCTAAATCTTAATTGATTAATAAGTTCTGCACCAACCCCACCAGCACCAACTACACCTAAAACAGCTGAAGCTCTTAAATTAATCTCAAATCTGTACAGCCAGTAAGAAGTAATTGTGGGCATTACTTGAGGTACAACACCAAATAACAGCTCACTTAATTTAGATCCACCAGATGATTTTATCGACTCTAAAGGACCCTCGTCTATTCCCTCTATCACTTCAGATGAGAGTTTTCCTAAGGTACCTATTGAATGTATACCTACTGCAAGGGTACCTGTTAAAGGTCCTAAACCAGTTATAGGTAAAAACACAAAAGCAAGAATTAATTCTGGAAATGCCCTGATAATATTTAAAATTTGTTTAGTAACTCTACTAACCATATTTAACGCAACGTTATTAGCAGCTAAAAATGATACAGGAAAACTAAATATAGCTCCAATTACAGTACCTGCCCATGCAATGAAAAGCGATTCACCTACCTTTGGTACTATTCTACTAAAGGCCTCTTCTGATAAATCTAAAGGAAACATTGCAGATATTAATATCCATACTTTACTCGGAGCAGTTAAAAATCTTTCAGGTGTGATTTCAAGTCCAGACGCTGACCATATAGAACCAATTACTATCAGAAATGTAATAATGTATCTTAAAATTTTTTGATTAAATGGTTGTTTAGGAATTTTCATAATATTTTTCTTCTTAGCCATACACTAAATTGTTCAATAGCTATTACCGCAATAAGTATGAGCACAATAATAGGGGTGATTCTATCAAATCTTAAAAATATACGCTGTGTCTCAATTATCCTACCAACTCCACCTGCTCCAACCAATCCCAAAATAACTGATGCCCTGATGCAAAGCTCGAAAATATATAAAAAGTAAGCAGTAAAGTTTGGGAGTATCTGAGGAAGTGCCGAACTGAAAACTGCTTGATTGTGTTTAGCGCCACTTGCTTTTGCTGCTTCTAATGGTCCTAGATCGATACTATCTATGGTTTCTGACAATAACTTACCCATAATTGCCATAGAAAACATAATCAGAGCCAACACACCAGCAAATGGACCTATTCCCACAGCTACGGTGAACAACATAGCCCAAAATAAGTCTGGTATTGTTCTAATAAAATTTAGAAATGATTTATATATGTAATAAGAAACAGTTGTTTGGTTTGTTGCTCTTGAGGCATAGAATGATAATGGTAACGCAATAAAGCAACCAAGTATACTTGCTAATATTGCAATCTGAATTGTTTCTAATAATGCCTGCGAAGCGTTTTCAATTGCCCACTCCCATTTAGGGTTGAATAGTGGATCTGTAACAATTCTCCTATTTTCGAGATTTCTTTTAAAATCTTCTAAATTAAATCCAATTTGTAAAAAAGAGTAGATACTAAAAAAAATTGCAAAAGGGTAACCTAAAACAGTTAATAAAGAAGGTAGCGGCTTCTTAGGTACTTTAATCTTCTTCTCCAAGTAGATCAGAAGATTTTATTGCTCTACCATATATATTTTCAAAATCTTGGTCGCTAACGTCATCAACTTTTCCATCGTAAACAAGTTCTCCATCTTTTAGACCTATTAGTCTTTCGCCAAATTCCTTGGCTAAATCTAAGAAATGTAAATTTACAATAGTTGTTATTCCAAGTTCTTGATTTATTTGTTTTAAATATTTCATTACTACCCTAGAAGTAATTGGGTCTAAAGAAGCAACTGGTTCGTCAGCGAGCATTACTTTTGGCTTTTGTGCGAGAGCTCTCGCTATACCCACTCGTTGTTGCTGACCGCCTGATAGGTTGGACCCTCTAACATATGCTTTTTCTAAAATTTCTACTTTATTTAATGATTCAAAAGCAATTTCCTTATCTTCTTTTGGCCAAAGGCCAAAAACTGATCTAAGAGTTGATACTTGACTCAATCTACCCGTAAGTACATTTTTTAATACTGAAGATCTGTTGACTAAGTTAAATGTTTGAAAAATCATACCAATATCGGATCTAATTTCTTTAAGTTCTTTTTTGGAGGCTTTAGTTACATTTTTTGAATTGACTATAACTTCACCTTCAGTAGGTTTAACTAAATTATTTATAGTTCTAAGTAATGTAGATTTACCTGCACCAGACATGCCAACAATTATTACAAAATCTCCTTCTGTTATGTCAAGGGAGACATTGTTTAATGCTTTTACACCACCAGGGTAGGTAACACTTATATTTTTAAACTCAATCATAAAATTTGAAAAAAAAACTAGGGTGACTTATGCCACCCTAGTTTTTATTTAATTATTCGTCGTATAGTCCAAATTCTTCTGCAGCTTGTTTTACTACATCAAATTCAGAGTTTACAGCTGGAACGATATCAGTCCATCCATAAATCTCATCCATTACTGCTGCACCTTCATCAGTAGATATATAGTCACTTAATATTTGATATATTTGCGCTTTTATATCTTCAGGTAAGTCTGTTCTAACAGCTACAACATCATTTGGTATTTCAGCTGTTATGCCCATAGCAATAACTTTTTCACCAACATCAGGATTGGTTTTTCTCAATGTTCTTCGTGCGTCATCATAACTGACACCAAACTTGGCATCTCCATTATAAAGACCAGCTATAACACCATCATGAGATCCAGCAAAAACTTGGGTTATATCACTTGTGTAATCAATACCTGCATTTTTCAACTGTAAGGATGGATAGAGATATCCAGAAGTCGAACCTTCCTCAACAAAAAGTACTTCTTGCCCAACGAGCACACTTAAATCAGCTTCACATGCATATCCCGGACTAACAGTTACTTCTACTCCATCAATTGTTCTGACTTCAGGAATCATACCATCATCGCCAAAGCCCCAACCTACTTGTAAAGCTTTTACATCTGGTGGCATTGTTGCTGAACCAGTAATTAATGTAGGAACACCATCAATATTTTCAAATGCCCCAATTACAGGTGCTGATTTACAAACACTTGAATCAGTTGTCCAAAAAGTTCCATGATATGAACCAGATCCATATCTAACAACTTTTGCAATAGCCTCGAGCCTGGTTGGAAAAGCATTGAGAGCATTAACATATCCTAAAGTGTTGAATGCACCAATATCTGCTTGACCAGATCCCATAGCTACAAGTAATCCTGAATAGTCACTTGTTACGAAACCTTCTACTTCAATACCTAAACCATCACTCAATACTTTCATTAAAGGTTGAATATTGTCTAATAGTTCAGCTTGTTCTGCGCTTGGAACGAAACCAAAAGTAATTTTATCTAATGTCTCAGCTACAGTTGTAGCTGGTGCATCTAGCGTTTCGGCTTCTTCCACAGCAACAGGTTCTTCTACTGTCTCTTCATCAGCACTACCCCCACAGGCAGCAAGAACTAATGATAAAACAAGTAAAATAAGAAATGATTTTTTAGTCATTCTTCCTCCGCTAGCTTATAAGCTCATCATACTTGTTTGTAACTTTAGAACATTGTTTTAAGTTAAAAATTTGTTAAATCAATTTCACCATAAGTACGAGAAATTATTTCACCATTGGTGTCAAGCACAATTGAAATTGGTTGACCAACAATCTTAAAGTAGTCTCTTAACTCAGGTGTAGAAAATCCTATTGTGAGGTCTCCATTAAGATTCTCATTCACCCATTCCATTGTTGGTTCGTACTGACTGTGTGCTAAAGCGATAACATCATAATCATCAGAAATGTTAGCTAATTCTTTTTCTACGACAGGTAACTCCCGCCTACATACGCCTCAGTAGTCAGCCCAGAAAATGATGATTGTTTTTTTATCTGTAAAATTCTCAGTGACAACAGCTTCAGATGTATCTATATACTTAAAAGTACTTTCTGTAATAGAACCTGTAGATTCTGACACAGCTTCTAGTATTTCACTTTCCAACTCTCCACTGGCTCCATACGAACAGGAAATAAAAAATATGATAAATATTGGCAAGAAACGTTTCATAACTTAATGATAATCTTATTGGTGAATAACCTTGCTATCCTAAATATGTGAATATTGCACTTTTAAGCGTTGGAACTGAGATTTTACTTGGCGATACTATTAATACTAACCTTGCATCACTTGGGCAAGCTTTATATAACAATGGATTTATGCTCTCAACTGAAAAAACTGTACCTGATGATAAAAAATTAATACAAGATGCTGTAAATGAACTACTTGAGAACAATGATGTCATTATTACATGTGGAGGAATCGGGCCTACAGAAGATGATTTTACAAAAGAAGTCATTTCTGAAATGTTTGACTTAAAACTTGTTGTTGACGAAGTTCATCTGAACTGGATGAAGTCAAGGTGGGAGAGTAGAGGTATGACTATGCCTGCAACAAATGTAAAACAAGCAGAAATCCCAGCAGGTGCAACTAAATTAAACAATACAAACGGAACCTCACCAGGGATATATATTGAATATAAAAGTAAACATGTTTTCATACTTCCTGGTCCACCGAGAGAGTTCATACCGCTAGTAACAGATGAGTTAGTACCATTTTTAAAAGATAACTTTACAAAAATAGAAAAAGATTATGAATTTATTTTATTTTTTAACGAAGCAGAGTCTGCTTTGGCAGAAAAAATTGACAGGTTTAAACCTGAAGGTTTAGATATCGCTTATTTAGCGAGCAAAGGAATCATTAAATTACGAATCGATAAAAATTCGGTCAGTGAAGATGCGTTAAAAGATTTTAAAAATCAAATAAAAGAATCATTAAGTCACAATGTATTAAGTTATGAAAATATCCCTGCTTCAAAAGTTTTATTAAGAGAACTAAAAGCTAAGAATTATACAATATCACTAGTAGAGAGCATTACAGGTGGATCATTTTCTAAAGAGCTTGTGTCTCATCCAGGTGCAAGCGAAGCATTAATTGCATCTAATGTTTTGTATTCTATGGATGCAAAAAAAGAACTATTGAATGTAGAACCTAATGAAGACTGGGCCCTACTCACTGAAGAGTTAGCAGTTGCATCTATGAAAAAATATAATTCTTCTGTCGGTTTAGCAGTATTAGGTGAAGCAGGCCCCGTTCCATCAAGTAAATATAAAATAGGTGAAATATTTATATCCATCTGTATCAATGGTGAAATATCTAATTTCACACACAATTTACGCGGTAATAGGGAAGATATAATAAATAGAGCAGTAAATAACTGTATATGGGATCTATTAAATTTAATTAAATAGTTGTATTCGAACAAATGTTCGATTAAAATTTGTCATATAGAGATGTTTAAATACTTATTAATTATTGTTAATAAATAGGAGAAAATAATGGATAAAGACAGGGCAAAAAAACTTGATACAGTTTTTTCGCAGATAGAAAAACAATTTGGTGAAGGTTCTTTGATGAAGCTTGGATCCGACCAAGTTAGAAAGATACCTTCAATTTCTACAGGAGCACTATCAATAGATCTTGCATTAGGTATAGGTGGTGTACCCAAAGGTAGAGTCATAGAAATCTATGGTCCTGAAAGCTCAGGTAAAACAACATTATCTTTACACATTGCTGCTGAAGCTCAAAAAGCTGGTGGAGTAGCAGCATTCATTGATGCAGAACATGCACTTGATCCCATCTATGCAAGCGCTCTTGGTGTTGATGTTGATGAATTACTTGTATCACAGCCAGATACAGGAGAACAAGCTCTAGAGATTGCAAATATGTTGATCGATTCTGAAGGTGTCGATGTAGTAGTTATTGACTCTGTTGCAGCTTTAGTTCCTCAAGCTGAAATTGATGGAGAAATGGGTCAATCCCATGTAGGATTACAGGCAAGATTAATGTCACAGGCGTTAAGAAAGCTTACATCTTCTATCAATAAAACACAAACAACTGTTATATTTATCAATCAAATTAGAGAAAAAATTGGTGTTATGTGGGGTTCACCTGAAACTACAAGTGGTGGTAGAGCGCTTAAATTTTATGCATCAGTAAGAATTGACATTAGAAGAATTGAAACTCTTAAAATTGGAGCTGAAATGATTGGTAATCGTGTACGAGCAAAAATTGTAAAGAACAAGGTTGCGCCACCATTTAAAGAAGCTCAATTTGATATTATGTTTGGTCAAGGTATTTCTAGAGAAGGAAGCTTGCTAGATGTAGGTGTAGATCATGGAATAGTTAGAAAAGCTGGTGCATGGTTTACTTATGATGAAATTCAACTAGGTCAAGGTAAGGAAAATTCTAAGAGATTTTTAAGAGAAAATGCTGATATTGCTTTGCAGTTAGAAACTGATGTGTACAAGGCAGTTGGCATGATTGAATCTGACGAGGCTACAGAAGAGGATACTGTAGAAGAGTCAGAGGATGCAACACCTGAAAAATAATATAGAGATTATTTAAAAAACAATTTTATAATTCAATTGTGGAACAAACAGTTGTAATTAAGCAAAAAATGAATTTTACTCCTTCGCGAGAGGGTAAAAAATATTTTGTTAAAACATTTGGTTGCCAAATGAATGAACATGACTCTGAAAAAATAGCTGGCATGTTTGAACTAGACGGTATGACAAAAGCTACCATTGAGGATTCCGCAGATATTATGTTTATCAATACATGCACAATCAGAGAAAATGCTGATGATAGATTATATGGAACACTTGGTCAGTTAAAAAAATGGAAAGATGAAGGAATTGATCGCAAGCTACTTGTTGGTGGATGTGCTGCACAGAAAGATAAAGAACTTGTAAGAGAGAGAGCTCCATGGGTAGATGTCGTAATTGGTACTCACAATTTAACCAATATCATTAATCTACTCAACCAATCTGAAGATTGGGGTCCTATAACTGAAATAATTGATGAAATAGAAGATCTTCCAACTGACGCTCCATCGATTAGAGAGTCTGAGCATTCTGCATGGCTAACAATTCAAATCGGTTGCAATAATTCTTGTACATTTTGTATTGTTCCATCTGTCAGAGGTCCAGAGATAAGCAGACGACCAAGTGACATCATTAATGAAGCACAGGAATTAGTAGGGTCAGGGATTAAAGAAATAACTTTATTAGGACAAAATGTAAATTCCTATGGGAGAGATTTAAAAATTGATAATAAGAGTAGACCATACTTTGCTCAGTTGTTACATAAGCTTAATGAGATAGACGGACTTGAAAGAATTCGTTTTACATCACCACATCCAAAAGATTTTAAAGAAGAAACTATAAATGCAGTCAAGTCACTAAGTAAAGTATGCAATCAGATACATGTACCATTGCAAAGTGGAAGTAGTGATATCCTGTCAAAAATGCATCGTGGATACAATAAGGAAAAATTTATACAAAAAGTCGACATGATTAGAGGCATTATTCCAGACGTTTCATTGACAACAGATATAATTGTTGGCTTCCCTGGAGAAACTGAAGAAGATTTTCAAGACACTATGGACATTGTAAAATATGTTGAATTTGACTCTGTTTATATGTTTCAATTCTCACCAAGACCAGGCACAAAAGCATACGATATGGAAGATGAATTTGTTGAACAAGATATTATTAAGAAACGATTTCAACATTTAAAAGACGTTCAAACAGATATTAGTGAAAAAAGACTAAAAAGATTTGTTGGAACCGAACAAGTCTTATTAATCGAAAAGCCATCGAAAAAAAATAACCAGGTTCTAACTGGCAAAATTGATAGTGGGCAGATTACACATATTGATAAGAAGAATGTTTCTACTGGAGATGTTGTTGAAGTTAAAATTATTGATTCAACACCTTTTTATTTAAAAGCAGAATTAATTTAGTTTGTTATATTTTCTCACAGGCATAACAGCATCTGGAAAGTCAGATTTAGCACACAGAATTGCAGTTGAGAACAACATGTCTATTCTTTCAGTTGATTCAATGGCTGTCTATAAGGGGCTTGACGTACTAACTGCGAAACCATCGGACGTTATGCAAGCCCAAGTAAAATATTATGGTTTAGATATTGCAGATTGTGATCAGAATTTTTCAATAATTGATTATTTAAACTATCTTATTGATCAGGATATTCCTGAAAAATCATTTAATGAAAATATATTAGCGGTTGGAGGATCAGGATTATACGTAAAAGCAATTATTGATAGGTACGAATTTAAACCAACTGATCCAACAATAAGATCAGAATTAGAACAGTTAAATTTTGATCAATTAATAAAATTTCATGAACTTAATGAGATACCAATACCCGATATGGAGTTAAACAAAAGAAGATTAATGAGAAACATTGAAAGCTTTATGTTGGAGGAATCAAAGTATGTTTTTCCAGAAGTAAATTTGCCTTTAGATAAAGTTGGAATATTTTGGAATCATCCTAATCATAAAAATAATATTGAAATTAGAACTAAGAAAATGATTGATAATGGTTTGGTAGAAGAAATAAACAAAATTAGCAATCCTTCTAAAACAGTTCTTCAAGCTATAGGTATGAATTTATCAGACAATCTTGAAGAAAATATAAATATAAAAACTAAAAGATTAGCTAAAAAACAAATTACGTGGTTTAAAAAAGAATCAAAATTAAATATGATTGAAACTGATGACGAAGACCATGTATACAATGCAATGATGGAGATAATTAATGTCTAATTTTGCATATATGTCTGGAACAGGTAATGATTTTATTGTTGGTCAATATGAAGGAGAAGTTTCTGAAATTCAAATTATTGCTCTTGTGAGCGATGCTGAATATGAAGTAGATGGTGTTATATTTGTAGAACCATTAGATAATAATTCTGTAAAAATGCATTATTACAATAATGATGGTTCTGATGCCGAACTATGTGTAAACGGCGTACGATGCGTTGCTAAATTTGCACTTGATAATAACTATGTGGAAGTTGATAGATTTATTGTTAAAGCACCAGTAGGGGATTTAGAAGTATACGTAGATGACAATATAGTTGAAGTATCAGCTCCTATTCCTACTTATGAAGAAGAAAAAATTAATGTAAATTCATTCGAAGGCGTGAAATCTTCAGTTGGCAATCCTCATTTTATGATCGAAGTAAAAGACGTTGATGGATTAGATTTAGAAAATTTGAATTCAGAAGTAATGAAAGAAAATATTTTCCCTGACGGTGTAAATGTTGAAATATATCAAATAGTTAGTAGAAATTATATAAAAGCTAGAGTATTCGAACGTGGAGTGGGTGAAACAGATGCCTGTGGATCAGGTGCACTATGCATGTTTAATTATCTAAACAAAACAAATCAAATTGATAATAATTCATATGTGATGTATCCGGGTGGAGATTTAAATCTTAGATTTGAAAATGGAAATTTATACTTATCAGGAGAAGTTATATATCTCTAAATAAACTGACAACTTTTCCAATTGGTTGTGTATTTTCATTAACTTCAAAATTTTCATAATTTTTATTTGCTGGTATTAAATATTTTTTACCAGAAATTGTATCCAGATATTTAACAGTTGCTTCTGTCTCATTAATCATAAAAGCTCCGATATCTCCATTTTTTGGTTCAATGTTTTTATCAACGACGACAATATCGTTATCATGAATACCGGCATCAATCATGGAATCACCATTAACCTTCAACGCAAAGAGGTCTTTATTATATTTTTTTTCAACAATTGGAATCTCTCCAATTTTATTTTCCTCAGCTAGAAGGGGAGTACCTGCAGAAATCTCTCCGATAACTGGTACTGACATAAATGTATTGAGTTTTTGATTATTTGATAACGATCTTGATAAGTTTGCTTTTTTAGATAGTAAACCTTTTTTAATCAAATTATCTAAGTGGTACTGTACTGAACTTGTTGACTTTAGGTTTACCGCTTTTGCTATCTCTCTAACTGAAGGAGAGTTTCCTTCAGTAGTTAATTTATGATTAATGTACTCTAGAATCTCTGATTGTTTGTTCATATAAGTAAATTATAACATAATTTAGAACAAATGTTCGAATAATTTTTTGTCATACTCAATTTCTACAATTGTTTTATGAAGTTAAAAATCAAATTAATAATATATCTGTATTTTTTTAGTAGCTTAATGATATTTTTTGTTAAAAAACCAATTAACGAACAATATCAGTATCAAAATACACCAACTGTTGAATATAAAATACAAAAAGGAGACACACTATGGGGTATTTCGCATAAATTCACAAATAAAAATCATCAAGAGTTTATTTATTTGATTAAAAAGATGAATAACTTAGATAATTCATTACTTATTGAAGATCAAATACTGATATTACCCGTAAATATTTGATACAAGATTTAGAGGTAACTATAATGACACTATATATGGTATGTCCTTACTGCAATAAAGAAGAAACTAATGTAGTTGATTCACGAAAAAA
>CACHJT010000010.1 GCA_902580215.1 uncultured Candidatus Actinomarina sp.
GATATTTTAAAAACTAAAGAATTCGTCAACAGTCAGATACATGTTAAGTTTTTAGAGGAAAACTTTGAAATACGTGAAATCGAAGAAGATGAAGTTACTTCTGATAGACCAAGTAAGGTAAAAATATCATTAGACGACACAACCAATCCAACTCTTGCTCCACAACGTCCTAAAAGAGTAGGTATGGACCTTACAGGAAATATTAAAAATCCAGGAATAATTTTTGCAGAAATGCAAGGAACAATAATGGATACCATGACTAAGCAAGGTAAAAAAGTAAAAAAAGGTGACTCATTATTTGTTCTTGAAGCAATGAAAATGGAAAATGTTATTACAGCTCCAATTGATGGTGTAATTAAAAAATTTAATATTGAAAAAGGACAGCCTGTTAAAAAAGGTGACTTGTTAATCGAGATTGAAGCTAAGTTCTGATGATTTACGGTATAGGTGTTGACCAAGTCGATCTAAATAGAGTAAGAAAACTTTTAAAAAAGTCTCAAACCAAATTTGAAAAAAGATGCTTTACACAGAATGAAATAATCTATGCAAATCGATTCAATGATCCTGCTAAAAGACTTGGTGCTCGGTTTGCTGCAAAAGAAGCCGTCATGAAGTCTTTAGGTAAGGGCTGGAGACAGTTAGGTTGGAAAGATATTGAAATTACTGGTGGAGGCAAACCCGAAGTTCATCTATATGGAAAAGCAAAAGAACTGGCAAAAGAGTTGAATATTGATACTGTGCACGTATCTCTATCACACGAAGAAGATAGAGCAATAGCATTTACCATTTCAGAAATAGAAAAATGAACTGGGTAGCAATGTTTCCCGGACAGGGATCTCAACAAGCAGGTATGGGTGAGGAGTTACTTGATTTATATCCAGATCTTTTAATTGAGGAGTTTGAAGAAACTTTGGGTTGGTCTTTGAAAGAGACTATTTTACATAGTGATCAAAGCCAGATTACAAAAACAAATATTGCTCAGCCTTATATCTTTGCAATTTCCTACTGTTACGGATTGGAAGCTTTCAAAAAACTAGGTATACCAAAAGTTGGTATAGGCCATTCATTAGGTGAGTACACTGCCTTAGCACTGGCTGAGTTCATTAGCTATCGTGATGCATTAAAAATTATTTCTGTGAGAGGTGATTCTATGCAGAAAGCTGTTGAAAACTCCAACTCGACTATGGCTGCCGTTTTAACATCAGACCTTAAACAAACTATTGATGCAGTTGAAACACTCAATAATCAAGGAATTTCAATCAATATATCTAACTTTAACGATGGTTCACAAATCGTCATTGGTGGATTGAAAGATGACATAGACTACTTAAAGTCAAACCCAATTGATTTGGGTGCAAAAAGAGTGATACCCCTTGATGTTGCTGGTGCTTTTCATTCAAAATTTGTTTCTCCTGCAAAACAAGAAGTTCAAAACATAGTAGATAAAGTTGAGTTTTCAGAAGGTAAGTTTGATGTCTATATGAATGTAGACGCAAACATAGCTGACCTTACAACAATAAAACAAAGACTTGTTGATCAAATCGACAATAGCGTGCTATTTTATGACCAAATTCTGAATATCGAAAAAAATGTGAATCCAGAAAAGTGGTATCATATCGGACCTGGAAATGTAACTGCTGGGATGGTAAAAAAGTCTATATCTAGTAAGGGTATTGAAATTATTAATTCATTAGACTCTTTGAATACTGTTTAAATAAGGAGATTTTGTGAAGTCAACTATAACTGGTTGGGGCAAGTGTTCGCCAAACAACATAATGACAAATGATGATTTGGCTGTTTTCGTAGACACCTCTGACGAGTGGATACAACAGCGAACTGGAATTCAGGAAAGAAGATTTTGTCACGTTAACAATTCAGATATGGCTGCTGTTGCAGGACAACATGCGATTGCCTGTGCAGGTTTAACACCAGAAGATATTGACGTAGTTATTCTTGCTACATGTACTCCTGACAGTATTGTCCCTTCTGCTGCAGCTCATGTTCAAAGAAAACTTGGTGCAGTCAATGCTTCAGTCTATGACATAAATGCTGCATGTGCAGGTTTTGTATATGCATTAGAACAAGGAAAAGCTTTTGTAGAAAGTGGACTTTATAAGAGAGCTTTAGTTATAGGCTCAGAACACATCACATGGTTACTTGATTGGTCAGATAGAAATACTGCAGTCCTATTTGGAGATGGAGCTGGAGCAGTTGTTGTTGAAGAAAGTAAATCTCAAGAAGATGGTGAAATATTTTCTTTCGTTAATGGTTTAAGTTCAGATAAGTTAGACATTTTAGAGGTTCCAAACTTTGGATCAGCAATGGATAGATTTAATAAAGATGAAGCAGCAAGAGTTAGATGGACATTTGATGGACAAGAGATTTTTAAAGGTGGAATTAGAGCAATGGCTACAGCATCTGATGAAGTCATTACTAAATCTGGGTTAACAAAAGAAGATATAGATCTTTTGATTCCTCACCAAGCTAATTTAAGAATAGTAGAAGGGTTGGAAAAAATGTTAGGCCTTCCAAACGCTACCACAATAAAAAAAGTTCATAAATATGGCAACACCTCTGCAGCTTCGATTCCAACTGCCTTAGTCGATGCTTTAGAAGAAGGTGAAATAAAAGGTGGAGAAGTTGCTATTTTTACTGCTGTAGGTGCAGGCCTTTCATGGGGTGCATGCGCCTTACGTTTAGGAGAAAGAACAACTCCTATAAACACTTCCGATGCAAAACTTCCTGATTTTGATGGAAAGGCTGTTGATACGATAAGAAGAGCTATTGAGTATCAAATACCTGAAAAATTAGATCTTATATGAAAACAGCACTTGTAACTGGAGGCTCTAGGGGCATAGGAAGTGCTATTGCATTAGGGCTTGGAAAAAATTTTCATGTTGTGGTTGGATATGCTAATTCAGAAGACAAAGCCAATGATGTTGTACAAGAAATTGTTGCTGCTGGTGGAAGTGCAAGTACAGTTCAAATCGATATATCAAATGCTGAATCTGTAGATACTGCATTTTCAACAGTAGAAAAAGAATACAACTCTGTAGATGTCTTGATCAATAATGCAGGAATTACACAAGACAATATATTACCAAGAATGAAAGAAGCTGAATGGCTTGAAGTAATTCAAACTAATCTAACAGGAAGTTTCTATACATCGCAAAGAGCTATCAAGCTTATGATGAAAAACAAATGGGGAAGAATTATATTTATATCATCTGTAGTTGGATTATCAGGCAACCAAGGTCAGGCAAACTATGCTGCATCAAAGGCTGGATTAATAGGGTTGGCAAAATCAATTAGTAAAGAAATGGGTTCTAGAAATATTACATCTAACGTAGTTGCTCCAGGATATATTGAAACAGACATGACCTCTTTTTTAGATGATGAAAATAAGGAAAATATTATAGAGCAACTATCAATTAAACGCATCGGTAAACCAGAAGATATTTCAAATGTAGTATCTTTTTTATGTAGCGAAGAGTCAGAATATATAACAGGACAAGTTATACCAGTTGATGGTGGTTTAACAACGTAATTAGGGAGTAATTATGGAAGCAAATGAAGTTTTTGAAAAAGTAAAAGGTCTTTTTGTAGAAGACCTTGGTATTGATGAATCAAAAGTAACAATGGATGCAAAGTTGGAAGAGGATTTGGAAATTGATTCATTAGGAATAGTTGAAGTTGTTATGGCCTTTGAAGATGAGTTTGATATTGAAATTGATGATGAAGAACTTGCTGATGTTTCAACAGTTGGCCAAGCTGTAAATCTACTTCATTCAAAAATATAATTCGAATCATGTCTAAGAGGCGTGTCGTAGTTAGTGGTCTTGGGACAATTAATCCCCTTGGAAATAATGTCTCAGATTCATGGGAAAAGTTAATCAATGGTATTTCAGGAATAGATTATATTAACTCGTTTGATACAGAAGACCTTCCAGTTAAATTTGCTGGAGAGGTAAAAGATTTTGATGCAAATGAATATATGGGTAAACAACATGCAAGAAAACTAGACCGATCTGCTCATTTATCTATTTTTGCAACAGAACAAGCTCTTAGGGATGCGAACTTAAATACAGAAGAACGACTGGGATCCAATGTTGGAATAGTTTTTGGTACAGGAATTGGTGGTATCGGAGCCACTGAGAATGCGGTAAGAACCTACGATGAAAGAGGGGCGTCTAGAATTAACCCTCTTGCAATTACTCAGCTTATGCCTAACTCTAGTACAGGACAGGTTGCAATTAAGTTTGGCATAGAGGGACCTTCTTTAACAATAACTACAGCCTGTGCCGCGTCAGCCAATGCTGTAGGTGAGGCAAAAAATTTAATTGAAAATGGAATTGTAGACATAGTAGTTGCTGGAGGAACAGAATCTGGAACTACTCCAATGACTATTGGAGCTTTTGCTCAAATTAGAGCTTTATCGACAAAAAATGATTCACCGGAATCTGCATGTAGTCCATTTGATAAAGATAGAGATGGTTTTGTTATGGCTGAAGGTTCAACAGTATTAGTACTTGAAGAAGAAGAGTCAGCAAAAAAACGTGGTGCAAAAATTTACGGTTATGTCACTGGATATGGATCTACTACGGATGCTCATCATATTACCGCTCCTGCAGAAGGTGGAGAAGGAGCTGTGAGAGCAATGGACAAAGCAATCAAAGATGCCGGAGTCCAATTTAAAGATATTGATTATATAAATGCACATGGAACTTCTACTCCAGCAAATGACAAAAATGAAACTCTTGCAATTAAAACATTATTTGGTGAAAGAGCTTATGAAGTTGATATCTCGTCTACAAAATCAATGACAGGCCATTTATTAGGTGGTGCAGGAGCATTTGAATCCATGGTTTGTCTGCTTTCAATGCAAAATAGTGTCATTCCACCAACAATAAATCTAGTTAGTAAAGATGAAGATTGTGATTTAAACTACACGCCAAATAAATCAATTAATAAAGAAGTTAATATCTCTATGTCAAATTCTTTTGGATTTGGTGGTCATAACGGAGTTCTAGTTTTTTCTAAAGGATAACTAGTTAGGTAGCATTGAGCCACCTATAGAGTGTGCTCCTCCATCAGCATGAATAATTTCACCTGTAACAGCTTCGGATAAATCAGACAGTAAGAAGTTAACAACTTTTGCAACTGGTTCAGCATTTTTTGTATCCCAACCAAGTGGAGCTCGTTCATTCCACTCATTATCCATTTCAGAAAATCCAGGAATATTTTTTGCTGCTGTAGTTGCTAATGGCCCTGCGGCAACAGCATTTACTCTTACCCCACTATCTCCCATGTAATAACCAAGATAACGAACAATCGATTGTAAGCTTGATTTTGCAACACCTTGCCAGTCATATCCTGGCCAAGCTTGAGAATTATCAAAATCTAGAGCAACTATTGAAGATGGCTTGTTTAAGATTGGCTGAAATGAAGTAGCAAGCGTTTTCAAAGAAAAAGCGGAAATCTCAAAACTTTTAACTGCATCTTCCACAGTTGTGTTTAAAAAGTTACCGCCCATGGCATCTGTTGGTGAAAAAGCAATCGCATGTAAAATCCCGTCAAGATTGCCAACCTCATCTTCTATATTTTTTACTGCTTCATTAACTTGATTAAGATTTTCAATATCCATTTCAAAAACTTTTATATCTTCTGATAATCTTTTGACTGCTCTTTCAGTAATGCGAAGGCCTTTTCCAAAACCAGTAGCAACAACTGTAGCACCATTTTCTATAGCTATTTTGGCAGTCGCAAAAGCGATACTTTTATCTGTAAGAATTCCTGTAATAAGAATTTTTTTATCTTTTAAAATCATACTTTTCCTATAACTATTTGACCATACAAATAGTTAGTAGGTATCACAAAATAATACCTTTTATTATTCTTCTGTTGAATAGTTGGTAGAGCTTTCTTCTTTTTTGATTTGTGATCCTGTTACGACAGCCAACCCTATCTCTACAAGGCCAAATGCAAAAAAACCATTAAATTCAGTGAAGACTGCAAATGTTATCAATCCAAGCCCACCACTATATCTTATTATATTTAATTGTTTTCCGTTCTCAGCATTACCTCCTAGCAAAAAGAAGGCCATTGCCGCAAAATAGAGTGGCAACCCAATTGACCTTACAATCATTGCTTGGTTTTCTGCTAACACAGCATTGAAATCAAATAAGAATAGACGGTAAACCACTTCAGGCATAATAAACCCAACTAAAACCAATCCAAGGTATACAAGTGGATCAAGTCTATTAATTAATTTGTAATTCATAAGAGCAAGTATATCGGAAATTATTGAATCGTATAATTAATACTTTTTAATTATTTCTGCCTGTGCTGCTGCAAGTTTTGCTGTCGGTATCCTATAAGGAGAACAAGAAATATAATCAATTGCAAGCGTATTGAAAAAGTGAATAGATTCCGCTTCTCCCGCGTGTTCGCCGCAAACTCCAATTTTTAAGTTTTTGTTTGATTGCCTTCCTTCGTTCACAGAAATTTCAACAGCTTTTCCAACTGTCTTTTTATCTATAGATACAAAGGGGTCCTGAGAAAATATATCATTTTCTACATATTTAGTAAGAAATTTTGAAGCATCGTCTCTTGAGAGACCTAAGGTTGTTTGTGTTAAATCATTTGTACCAAAAGAGAAGAAATCTGCATGTTCGGCTATTGACCCAGAATTTAATGCAGCACTTGGCAGTTCAATCATTGTTCCGATTGTGTATTCAAATTTATAATCTAATTTTTTCTGTACCTTAGATATCTTCTTAATAAGAAGATTTTTCATTTGATGCAATTCTTTAGCATTCATAACTAAAGGAATCATTATTTCTGGAGTAACTAAAACTCCATCTTTTTTTTGTATATTGTAAGCAGCCCTTAAGATTGCTTCTACTTGCATCTCATAAATTTCAGGGTAACTTAATCCAAGACGCACTCCTCTATGCCCAAGCATTGGATTGCTCTCAGATAATTTAACAAGCATTTCTCGAATGTAACTTGGAGAAACACCAATTACATTACCAAGTTCAGTCATTTCAATGTCACTTTTTGGTAAAAACTCATGCATTGGTGGATCAAGAAGCCTCACTGTTATAGGCTTTTCTTTTAAAAGTAAAAACAAAGATTCAAAGTCAGCAATTTGAAAATCTATTAGTTTCTTTAAAGCTCTTTTTCTACCTTGTTGTGATTCTGACATAATCATTTCACGCATAGGAATGATTCTTTCACCTTCAAAAAACATGTGTTCTGTTCTACAAAGCCCAATTCCTTCAGCACCAAACTCTAATGACTTTTCAGTGTCTAGTGCTGTTTCTGCATTTGCTCTTACTGCCAATCTCTTGTACTCACTACACCAATCCATAAGAGTGTTGAATTCATCTGATGGCCTTGGTGGCTCAGTTTGCAGTTCTCCAATATAAACTTCACCCAAGGATCCATCTATGGAAATAATGTCTCCTTCCGTTAACACTCTCTCTCCATTGCCTATTGTTTTGTTTTCAACATCTATACTCAAACCTTCTGCACCTACAACACATGGCTTACCCATTCCTCTAGCAACAACTGCAGCGTGACTTGTCATGCCACCTTTTGTTGTGAGAATCCCAACAGATGAATGCATTCCATGAATATCTTCTGGACTTGTTTCGTCTCTCACTAAAATTACATCTCTTCCTCTGTTAGCCTCTTTTTCTGCTTTGTCTGCATCAAATACAATCTCTCCAACAGCTGCTCCAGGAGAAGCATTAAGCGCTTTGGTAAAGAGAGCTTTCTCTTGTGATTGGACAAATTGAGGATGTAAAACATTCGTAATATTATTCGCATCGACCATTATCAATGATTCTTCTTTTGTTGTAATGCCCTCGTTATGTAAATCAATAGCGATTTTTATACTGGCCTGAGCAGTTCTCTTAGCTTTTCTTGTTTGAAGCAAATAAACTTTTTCATTTTCAATCGTAAACTCTAAATCTTGCACCTCCCTGAAGTGAGTTTCGAGCTTTGATGCAATTTCTTTGATTTCTTTATATGCATTCGGAAATTTTGACTGCAATGACTCTTGTTCAACAGAGTCATCATTCTTAATTGGATGAGGTGTTCTGATACCAGCAACAACATCTTCTCCCTGTGCATTAATTAGGTATTCTCCATAAAGCTCTTTAGACCCATTTGAAGGGTTTCTAGTAAACGCAACTCCCGTTCCAGATTTGTCATTTAAATTACCAAATACCATGGTTTGAATTGTTGCGCCGGTTCCTAAAGAGTCAGGGATATTATTTATCTTTCTGTATGTAATTGCTCTTTTGTTTTGCCAACTACTAAATACGGCTTCTATAGCTCCTAGTAATTGTTCATGTGGATCTTGAGGAAATGGAGAATTTGTAAATCTCTCTACAGTATTTTTATATGCGTTAATTATCCAATCAAGCTGCTCAACATTAAAATCAGCATCAGACGTAACATTATCCATACGTTTTTTATTAGCAATAACTGCTTCAAACCTATCCATCTCAACACCAAGCACAACATTGGAATACATTTGAATCAATCTTCTATATGAATCAAGGGCAAAGCGTTCATCATTAAAAGCCTTAGCAAGGTTTTGAACATTGTCGTCATTAAGACCTATGTTCAAAATTGAATCCATCATTCCAGGCATAGAAATCATGCCTCCTGACCTCACTGATAATAAAAGTGGTGATTCACTATTGCCAAAACTTTTTTGAGATAGGCTTTCTAAGTTTGAAACATAGTTAATTATTTCCTCTTTTAATCCTTCAGGTAATTTTTTGTTCTTTGAAAAATAATTACAGGCTTCCGTTGTGATAGTAAAACCTGGAGGAACTTGAATTCCAAGTTTGGACATTTCTGCAAGATTTGCACCCTTACCACCAAGAAGACTACTTAATGATGCATCACCATCAGTTTTCTGACTAGAGAATTCATAAATAAGTTTATTGTCCATAATTGGATTTAAAAAATTTCCCCCTCTATCCTCATATTATATAGGGGGGAAACTATATGTCTAAGAATGTACTAGTAATTGGCACGGGAACTATCGGCGAACCACTAATAGGCTTACTCGCAGATCACAAAGATTCACTTGGATTAGATAATGTAATATTTTTTAAAAGAACACCGCTGTCAGATGAGAGAGGAAAAGTTGAATCCCTAATAAGAAAAGGAGCAAAAATTGTTTCTACTAGTGATGCACTCAGCGAGTTTCATCAACTAGGGTTTAATGAAACTTCTGATGTTGAGCAAGCTTATGCTGACTCAGATGTCATTATCGACTGCACACCAAGTGGAAATGATAATTGGGATAATGTTTATTCATCTCTTGATCAGAACAAGAGATTCATGGCACAAGGGTCTGAACACGGATTTGGTTCGTTTTTTGCATGGGGAATAAATAACGAAATATTAAAAGAAGAGTCAAATAAATTTCTCATTGCATCATGTAACACCCATAACATAGCCTCAATAGTGAAGAGCTTTGCACTTGATGAAGAAAGAGAACTAGTAGAAGGAAAGTTTGTGTGTCTCAGAAGAGCAAATGATGTGTCTCAGAACGATTCTTTTTCTCCCTCACCAACAATTACAAAACATAGCAATCAAGAATTTGGTACTCATCATGCTCGTGATGTACATGAATTATTTGCTCAAGAAGGGAAAAAGCTAAACCTCTTTTCCTCAGCTATCAAGCTACCTACGCAATATATGCATACTCTTTGGTTTTCGCTTACTTTTAAAGATGTTGTGCAACATGAGGAAATCATGGAAAACCTTGATAACAGTGAGTTTTTGATGGCTACTGAGAAAATGTCTTCCAACAAAGTTTTTTCTTTTGGTAGAGACCATGGCTATCACGGAAGACTTTTATCACACGGTGTTGTTGCCGAACAGTCTTTACATGTTAAAGAGAATACACTTACCGGATACTGTTTTACTCCTCAAGATGGAAATGCCTTATTATCCTCTGTGGCGGGAACAGTGCAGCATTACTACAAAGATGATTGGAAAGAGAAGATGGAGATTTTCAATCGATATATTTTCAAAAACATTTAAATGAACTTTCTAGAATTTTTCAAAATTAGATAAAATTTTTTTTCACAAAAATAATATGATTGTGAAAATAGCCCAAAAAATTTTTCACAAAATCACAATGTTTTTTTTTAATTATGCTATTTTTTAACTATGCAAAAATTAAATGTTGTGCAAGTGGTGGTTTACATACATATGTAGTGCCCTTCTGCAACCTTTTTTGACACCGGGCACATGCCCGGTTTTTTTATTTTGGAAGGAAAATAATGGAAAACAAAGAAAAAGAAAACAGACCTAGAGACATTCAGCGAACAAAAGCTGACATTTATGAAAGTCTCTACAATGAAGAATAATTTTTTAGATAAAGAGTTATTAACTTCAGATTGGGAAAACAACCCCCGTTGGAGTGGTTTAAAAAGAAATTATAAAGCTGAGGACGTCGTAAGTATACGAAACTCTGTAGAGATAAAATATACTTTGGCTGAAAATGGAGCTATCAATCTTTTCAATGGTTTAAAAGATGAAAATAACTGGATTTCGGCCCTTGGTGCGCTTTCAGGGAACCAAGCTGTACAGATGGTGAAAGCAGGGTTAAAAGCTATTTACTTAAGTGGTTGGCAAGTTGCTGCAGACGCTAATCTTGGTGAGACAACATATCCAGATCAATCTCTCTACCCAAGTAACAGTGCTCCAAATCTAGCTAAGAGAATAAACAATGCCCTGTTGAGAGCTGAACAAGTGGATAGAGTTGAAGGGAAAAATGACATTGACTATCTTGTACCTATAGTTGCTGACGGTGAAGCTGGTTTTGGTGGAACTTTAAACGTGTTTGAACTAACAAAAAAGTTCATTGAAGCAGGTGCAGCAGGTATTCATTTTGAAGATCAACTTGCTGCAGAAAAAAAATGCGGCCATATGGGCGGTAAGGTTCTTGTGCCAACAAGTCAACATATTAGAACTTTAACCTCAGCTCGGCTTGCAGCTGACACACTGGGAGTGCCAACAGTAATAATTGCAAGAACCGATGCTTTAGCAGCTAACTTAATTACAAGCGATATTGACGAGACCGACAGCAGTTTTGTACTTGGGGAAAGAACTTCTGAAGGATTTTTTAAAGTGAAAAATGGTCCAGAAGCTGCAATCAGTCGAGGGTTGTCTTATGCACCATATGCTGATTTAGTATGGTGTGAGACAGGTACACCTGATATTGGATATGCAAAAGACTTTGCAGACGCAATTCATGAAAAATTTCCAGATAAATTACTTGCTTACAATTGTTCACCTTCATTCAATTGGAAGAAGTCTTTATCAGATAATGAAATTTCGACATTCCAAGAACAATTAAGTTCATTTGGTTACAAATTTCAATTTATTACTCTTGCTGGCTTTCATGCATTGAACACATCTATGTTTGAATTGGCTTCAAAATATAAAGGTGGGAACATGTCTGCTTATGTAGAGTTACAACAAAAAGAGTTCTCAATGGAAGATGATGGGTTTACATCTGTAAAACACCAGAGGGAAGTTGGTGCAGGATATTTTGATACGGTTTCAACAATAATTAGTGAGGGTGACGCTTCAACCCTTGCACTTACTGGTTCTACTGAAGAGGAACAGTTTTAATGTTTGAAATAACTCAAGAAACATCTAACTCATCAAAAATTCTAACTGAGGATGCTTTAAGTTTTTTAAGTAAATTTACAACTGCATTTGAAGATAGAAGAAAACAATTACTTAATGAGAGAGAAAATACTCAAAAACGTATCGACTCAGGTAACTTCATGAGTTTTCCAAGCGACACCTCAATCAGAGATAAAGACTGGCAAGTAGTTCCGCCACCTTCCGATGTTGCTCAACGTCATGTTGAAATTACTGGACCTGTAGATAGAAAAATGATTATTAATGCTATGAACTCAGGTGCTGATGTTTTTATGGCAGATTTTGAAGACTCAACATCACCAACATGGGAAAACATAATCAATGGTCATAACAACCTAATAGATACAAATAATAGAAACATTGAATTGATTGACGAGGCCAAGGGAAAGACATATGCATTAAATCCAGAAAGTCAAACATCACTATTTGTTAGACCTAGGGGCTTACATCTCCTGGAGAAAAATGTATTAATGGATGGCAGTCCCGTAAGTGCAAGTATTTTTGACTTCGCCATGTATGTTTATCACAATCATAAAAGTAGGCTCGATGCTGGACTAGGAATTTATTTTTATATTCCAAAACTAGAGAATGCAAATGAATCCCAACTCTGGGATGATATGTTCACATTAGCTGAAGACGAACTTAAAATTCCAAGAAGCAGCATTAGAGCTACAGTTCTTTTAGAAACAATCTCTGCATCATATGAGATAGAAGAGATGCTTTACTCTCTAAGAGAGCACTCTCTAGGAATGAATGCAGGTAGGTGGGACTACATATTTAGTGCGATTAAAAGACACAGAAATGTTGATGGAATCATATTTCCTGATAGGTCGCAAATTACCATGACTGTCCCATTTATGAAAGCGTATACAGAATTATTGGTTGAAAGTTGCCACAAGAGAGGTGCACATGCAATTGGAGGTATGTCTGCATTTATACCGAACAGAAAAGATCCTGAGGTAACAGAAAAGGCATTTGAAAATGTCAAAAATGATAAGTTAAGAGAGGCCAACATGGGCTTTGATGGATCGTGGGTTGCTCATCCAGATTTAGTAACCATATGTAAAGATGTCTTTAATGAGCATTTAAGTGGAGAGGCAAATCAAATCTCATTTGTACCAAGTTATGATATTGAGGATTCAATGCTACACAACTTTGAGATAGAAAATTCATCCATAACAATGGAGGGTATTCATACAAATATTAAAGTGGGAATATTGTATATGCACTCATGGCTTAGTGGACAAGGTGCAGCAGCATTATTTAATTTAATGGAAGATGCTGCTACAGCGGAGATTTCACGTTCACAGCTTTGGCAATGGCTTCATAACTCAGTTGAAACTGAAAACGGCGACACTATCAATGAATCATTTATGGAAGAGGCTTTTGAGAAAGTCTTCTCTGAAATAAGTGACATAGAAAATATTGAAAAGGCAAGGGATGAATTTAAAAAGTTGGTGTTTGATAAAAATTTCTCAGACTTTTTAACTTTACCGGCATATCAATTAATTTGAATTTTAAACAGTTTTTTTTGCTAACTCTCTTCTAGAGAAATACACAATAAAAGGAACAATAAATACATTTGGCATAGCCCAGTTCATCCACTCTTGTAGAAACAATTCAATAGTACTGATAAACGCTGTAGTGGCTGCAATTGTTCCAGAAAGCATAAGAATTAAGTGAGTGCTAGATCTGTCATAAAAATTTGGCTTGTCAGTTCTTCTATACCTGTTGAGATCATATGCCGTAACAACCAAGCAACCAACTCCAAAAATTAATGCAACTGTTCTCAATCCTTCAAACTGACCGTAAAATCCAAACGACAGAACATCTGTAGCATTTAATAACAACATCACACCGGCAATGAACATTAGTAATGTGAGAGCTTTATCCACATTCTCTCTGGCGCCAGTTCGCACTTTTGCTTGTCGATATCCAGCAAAAGCAAAATAAAAGGAGAAAATTGCGATAGCAAATAAAAATGGTTGCACAACTCCCAACATGCTAAGTGGTATAGCAGTTACAAAAATAGTTGACATACCATAGACGTAATACATTCCATACTTTTTGTGACGCTTATCACCTTTTTTTAAAAAAAGTAAAAGATACGCTGTGCCTAAAGAAACAAATCCAGCAAAAATATGAATATAGAGCAATGGTTTTTCTAAATCTGTATAAAAACCATCAATTAATGTCATAAAAAATTATTATAGTCTTTAAACAAGCTCAAAGGACTTAATAATATTTTCTAAGCCTTCTTTTGCATCTGCAAACAACATTTTTGCATTGTCATTTATAAATAGTGGATTTGCAATACCTGCATAACCTGGTGACATAGATCTTTTTATCACAATGACTTGTTTTGCCAGGTCAACATCAAGTATTGGCATGCCATAGATTGGAGAATTTTCATCAGTTCTAGCCAATGGATTTACAACATCATTTGCTCCAAGAACTATTACAACATCTGTAGAGGAAAACTCAGAATTTATATCTTCTAAGGTATACATATCTTCATAATCAATATCTACCTCAGCTAAAAGTACATTCATGTGTCCAGGCATTCTTCCAGCAACTGGATGAATAGCAAACTTCACTTCAATGTTTTTATCTTTTAAGGTATTTGTTAATTCTTTAACAGCTGCCTGTGCTTGAGCAACTGCCATTCCATAACCAGGAACAATAACTACTGATTCTGCGTAACTTAACTGAATTGCAACATCTTCCGGGGAAGTACTAATTGGATCTTTATCATATTCATTATTGATAGCTGCACCACCAAATCCACCCTTTAAAACATCTAAAAGTGTTCGATTCATTGCAGCACACATAAGGAGTGTGAGAATTATTCCAGATGCACCTACTAAGGCACCAGCTACGATCAAAATAATACTATTTACAATAAACCCAGCTGACATCGCCGCAATTCCAGAAAGTGAATTTAAGAATGCTATGACAACTGGCATATCTGCACCACCAATTACTGCAACTCTTATAATTCCAGCAATTAGTGAAAGTAGCATAAAGTATTCAAGGGATAATATTTCCATTTCTTCCCAAATTGCAGGTAATAAAATTAGAGGTGGTAAGAAAGCAGAAAAGATGTTGGCAATTGTTGTATTTACATTGTTTAATTTTCCACGTAGCTTCAGAACAGCAATAATACTTCCAGAGAAAGTAAACACACCAATAACCATAGAAAAGATAGCTACGAAATAATCTGATAGAGGTAGGGTGCTTTTTGATAACTCTACATATGCAATTGCACCGGAAGCTCCTCCACCAAAGCCGTTAAACAAACCCACTAGTTCTGGCATTTGTGTCATCTGAACACGTTTTGATATTAAAACTCCAAGAAGTCCTGAAACAACAATTGTGATATAAAAAGCAGGGTCATAGTTAGAAAAATCAAAATTAAATGCACTAAAAACAGCTAGTGCCATGGCTAACATTGCAAATGTATTTGCCCTATGTGCCGTTGAAGGTCTTCCAAAGAGTTTCAAAGCAAAGATAAAGAGCACAGATGAGACAAGTAATATTACTTCAATCATTTTTCTTAAACATTTCTAGTATTCGACCAGTTACTGAAAATCCTCCAACAATATTGAGGGTTGCAAAAGCTATGGCAATTAAAACAATAATTTTAAGTATTTGAGACTCTCCTACTTCTGGGTAGATAAGAATTGCTGCAATCAATGTAATTCCAGAAATAGCGTTGGAACCAGACATCAACGGAGTGTGTAATGTCTGTGGAATTTTAGAAATAAGTTCATATCCAATAAAGCTTGCTAAAAACGTTATCAACAATGTGAGTAAGAACGTTGCTTCCATTATGAACTCATCTCTACAAAAATCTCATCGTCACTATTTTCTATATACAGCTCAATTAAATTTCTTACATTCTCTGAATACAGCTTTGTAGCTGCATGTTTTACAGTGTTTAAGATGTCTGTTTCACCAACTATCTTTACCCCATTAATTTCAACAACTTTGTCAACCTCTGTGCCTTCACAGTTTCCACCAGTACCAGCAGCTAGGTCAATAATTACTGAGTTCTCTTTCATGTTTTCAACAGTTGACTTTTCAATCAAGACAGGTGCTTTCTTTCCAGGTATTTGAGCAAATGTTAAAACAATATCACTGTCAATTACTTGTTTTTTCAAAGCCTCTTGAATTTTTTGGTTCTCTTCTTCTGAGACTTCTTGTGCGTATACGCTATCTTGAGCTTCAGTGCTTGCTTCAACAAATTTAGCACCTAAAGACTCTACTTGATCCTTAGCCTCTTTTCTAATATCAAAAGCCCACACTCGAGCCCCAAGTCTTTTTGCAGTAGCAATTGCTTGAAGGCCTGCAACTCCTACTCCAAGAATCAACACTTTTGATGGCTGTATATTTCCTGCCGCAGTTGTCATCATTGGTATTACATCAGATGTCTCTTTTGCTGCTCGTAACACTGAGGCGTATCCAAGTAAGTTTGCTTGAGAAGAAAGGGCGTCTAGGTTTTGAGCTCTTGAGATTCTAGGAAGTTTAAAAAAACTTAATACTTTAATATCAGATCTTAAACTTTTTATTTCTTCGATTTTATCAAAATCAAATATACCAATAAGTACTGTTCCTTCTTTAAGTTCCTTAATTGTTTTATCTTGGATATTTTCTACACAGGCAACAATGTCTAAATCACTTAACTTAGATATAGTTTTTACATTATCCTGAGAAGAATCTGCATAATTTAGATAATCAAATATATTTTTTTCTAAATGAACATCAAAGGAATACTTATCAATAGATTCAGGGTGTATCGGGGCCCTGTATCCATCAACATCTGTTAAAAATCCTATTTTCATACTTTCCTAGTTTAAATATGCTGGCAACTTACTAAGAATTAAATAAAATACATACATGAATATTGCTGTCTTTAGTGATAAGTTTTCTGGTACGTTAAGCGCTATAGAAGTGCTTGATATTGTTCAAAGTAAGTTTTTGGATTCAAATATTAATGCGCACTTTTTCAGCGTTACCGATGGTGGGCAAGAAAGTACAGAAATTTTTAAAAGTCACAATTTTCAAACTCATGAAAGTTTTGAAGCTTTGAATTGTGATAATTCTCTCTCAGTGGTTGAATCATTAAACATAAACGGGAGTGTTTTTTTTGAATCAGCTCAATTAATTGGTGTTGATTCAGAAAATGAATCCATGTCGATAAATACAGGATGTTTGCTTGAGGCAGTTCAAAAAACAGAAGTTCTCGGAACAGGTGGCTCAAAAACTATTGATTTTGGAATAGGACTCTTAAGTAAGTTGGGTATGGAATTTATCTCTAATGGTGAAACTATAGTAAATCCTGTTCCTAAAGACTTTTCTTATATAGATCAAATTAAAGCAACAAATTTTAAATCTAATTTAGAAAATAAAGTTTTAAGTGATACCAATATTTCTTTGCTTGGTGAGGATTCAGCTTTTGATGTTTTTGGTCCTCAGAAAGGTTTATCTCAGAAAGATATTGAGAAACACAAATTAGAGGTTGAGAGATTGATAACGCTAATTGATGAAGAGCTTGTTTTAGGTTTAAATCCAACTGAAATTAACTCAGGAGCAGCTGGTGGTTTAACATTTGCATTAAATCAAATTCTTGGCTGTGAAATTGAAAACGGTGCAAAATACTTTTTAAAGGAAACAAATTTAATCAATCAATTAGAAAATTATGACATTGGTATCTTTTGTGAAGGAAAATTTGATGAATCATCATTAGAAGGAAAAATAATTGGAGAGTTGTTGAAAAATTTTAAAGGACGTAGGTATTTTTTGGGTGGGCAGTACACAGCAAAAAATGAAGACATTTTTACAAGCTATTTCCAATGTGGGCCTGAAGGTGTCAGTGATCCAAAAAGCTCATTAGAGATTGCTTCAAATGGATTAATTAAAGAAATACAAAAGCATTAATATCTCATTATGACAATTCCTTCGCCATGTATAAGTGTTTGTGTAACAGATCCTGGTAGTGACTTATGTTACGGATGTGCAAGGACCACGCCTGAAATAGCTAAGTGGTCAAAATTTACAGATGAAGAGAAAAAACAAGTAATTGAAATAAGCAGATCAAGAATGTCAGGTTGGCAGTTAGAGGCTTTTGATAAGGCCTATAAAGAAATTTTAGAAACTGGTTCCAGTCCAATAAAAAAGCAAAAGCTACAAAACAAACAAGACTAGTTATCTTCTAAAATTTTTTGAGCCTTTGTTCTAACAACTTTTCTTTCATCATTTTTCAATCTCTTAGCAACTTCTATCAGCTTTAATTCAAGTGACTTGTCTGACTTTGAAAGCTTTTCTAGAAGCTTCATGCCTTGAGCAAGAATCATCCAATCGCTACTGTTTTTTGTCCAGTTCAAAACAATTGTTTTAATTTTACTTACTTCCTTTTCTTCAAAATGATTTAGAAAATCAAAATAAATAGTTATGAGTCCTAGTTTTACAACATTATGTTTTGAATTAGAAAATTGATTTAAAAATCTATCTTTATTTTTTAGAAAAACTTTTTTGTCGTCTTTGATAATTCTCTTTACTCCATTCATTGCCCTCATTGCAACAAGTGAATTTTCGGAATAAAAGCATTGAAATAAATGTTCTACTTTTTTAGGATTCTTTTTAATAAAATCTACAACTTTTAAAGTTTCTCCAAGAGAATTTTGCTTACCTTTACTTAGCTCAAACTCAAAGTTCATTTTTCTTTTTTTGTATACCTCTGTAGTAGACACAGAAAGTTACAAAAGATAGGAAAGCCAAGCCGCTTGCAACATTAAATGGTTCTGGCATATCAGCCCAAACTCCTGTAACAAAATATAGAAAAGAAGTAATTACTAAGAGCATCGGCCAATTAATTTTCATATAAATTACTCTACTACGAATCTTTACTCACCAATGGAATGCTTGCAAGCAAATCGGTTGGAATATCATCTACAGAACCTTCATACTCTCCATATGAGCTTAAGAAGTCTTCCTGCACTCCTTCATCGGGGAAAATGACATCAAAAATATTTGGATGATTTATAACATTTGGAGCTCCACCACCTCTGTATTGTTCCGCTGACGGATTGATTTCTCTAATTCTTGATCCATTTGGACCATAGCCATCTTGAGACATCATAATTACTCCATAGTGCCAGTCTTCAGGATTTCCACCACCAAGCTGGTTGTCAATATCAAGTTTTACAACTATTACACCTTTGTCTGGTACAACGACAATATCAAATTGATTAGTCACTAATTCTGACTCTCCACTTGGTAGTGACTTCCAAATCTGTGGTTCCCACCCTTCAATCACAATATGATATTCCCAACCAGACCCATCTGGCATTTTTCCAAACCTATAGTTACCTAACTGTTTTACTCCAGTGTTAGATCCAAAGTCTTTATCAATATACACGTCAATAGTTTGAACAGATAGACTCCTTGGAGATCCCCACGGGTTTTTTACAGCACTTAAAGTATCAAAATTCATAACAAGACTTCCATCCGCAATACCTGCTGAAAATCCTTCAAAATCATAACTTCCAGGTATAAACACACCATCTGTTGGATAGGTGTATGAACCTTCTCCATAGTCATCTTTAATTGGATCTTTTATATCTATAAAGAGTTCAACATTTGACACTTCAGGTACAAAAAGTGCCAAAGGTCTTGAAGGTTCGATAAAACGATCAAATATATCTGAATAAAGTCTAAGTTTAATTTTATCGCCAAAGCTAAGAGAACCGAGTTCACCTAATGGTATCTTTAAGTAAAGTTCATTACCTGATGCAGACACCTCAGTAGTTTCTTTTGTTAAGCACGTTGTTGAGAAAGTTGCCTCTTTAACACTTCCCTCATTGGGTAAATCTCTTTTGGTACATGTAAAGTATGAACTATTTTTAAGTTTTTCACCCATATGAAATATTGCCTGTGTTGTTTCAATTCCTAAAAACTCTTGATTAGAAGGCTCTCCATCTTTAAACGGTACAGAGGATCTTCTAATCTTTGTTCTTGATGGGCTTTCTAAATAAATATCTAAATCAATGTTCTTCCAAGGTTCTGCTTCTTGCATTGTGGAAGAAGATTTTTGGATAGCAACATACAAATGCTCGTCTGAAAATCTATATTGAATTTTAGAAATTATATCTGAAGTCTCAATGACTCCAGCATCATTCCAAATATCAGAGTTTGTTGTTCCGTTAACAAGTAAAGCTTGGTTTGAGGTCAAAATGGAGTCTGATTGTTTATCAAACAATTGAGCCGAAGGCGAGATAATTGGAATATCAAGATAAGCTGGTGGCTCTTCTCCAAGTGACGAATAAACATTTTTTAGAAGGTTTCTAAATGCGGAACCAAAATAATCGTCATTTCCACTCGATTGGTCACTACCGTACCACCAAAACCAGTCTGACCCTTCAGCAAGTAACATATAATCAAATGCTTGCTCAAGTTGTTTTTTTGTATAGTTATCAGATGCATTTGCCCTGTCGTAAAAGGCTCTTGTTTTTTGTAGGTAATCCCACGCATAAGTCTCTTCTGTCTCACCAATCCAAGTAGCAAAATTTGGTTGGAACCATGAGGCAGGAAATACTCTGTCTAATTTTTCAATTTGAGGTCCATATTTTTCAATATATTCAGTTGGTGTCGTTGTTTTAAGCCAATCTGTTGTAGTAAGTGTTTCGTACATTAGGCTTAGGAAATCTATACCATCATTTTGATAATGCTCCCATGCGTTTTCACCATCTAAAACAATTGATACCACAAGTGGTCTATCCATCGTTGTACTAACTTCTCTAGCAGCTTCAAGTGCTTTCATCATATCTGCTACTGCCATCTCAGGTGACATTCCACTATAAGTAAAACCAACTTGATCAGAAATAGATAAATCTCTAAAGAAAATGGCTACATCATCTTGTCTATTTAATTGTCCGTACCAAGGTGTATAAAGTACTTCAGGGTTAGTTACTATGCCATCTGTGTTTCTTTTAAAAGTTGGAATATCTAAAGATTTTGACAATACATGTTCACCAGTAGCAATCCACTTTACACCTTCTTTTGCAAACATACCTAATACTTCCTGGGATACCGCACCTTCTGCTGGCCACATTCCAGTTGGTCTCTGTCCTAAAAGTTTTTCAGCTAAATCCAAACCTTTCTCAACCTGAATCGCAGCATCTGTTGGTTTATTAAATCTACTTGTTGGAAGCTCTGCTCCTATATCACCAACTGCCGCCAAGTTTGTATCAAAGATTAATGGAAGGATTGGGTGGGCGTAAGGTGTGGTTGTTATTTCAATCTGACCAGTTTTCCACAGCTCAGCATGAGTTGGAATAACCTTGTCTATCAGTTTTGAATGCTCATTTAGAAGAACTGCTTTATCTTCTTCGGAATAATTTCTTCCTTTACTTACTAATCCTTTTAAAGGTTCTTGGGCTAAATATTTTGGATCTGTCCAAGCTAAATTGAACATAATTTGTAAATCAAGAAAATCTTGTGCTGTCCAAGAAGACCAACTCTGATTGTTATTCCTTAGTTCAACGTATCTAGGAAATCTTGCAATGACTTTTGGATTTGTATCAAAAAACCTCGATACAATAAATGCTTTGTCATCATCAGATAATTTATCTGAATCTATCTCCGTATAAAACCAATACAAATCCTTTGCACCATTTGAAAAATCCTCTAGCTGTCTGAGAAGTACTGGGGTCAAGTTGAAAGTAGCTTTTAAGTCCGGATAATCTGCAACTAACTCCACCATATCCAGATAATCTTTAGTTGCGTGAACCCTCACCCAAGGTCTGGTGTAATAACCATCATCATTTTTTGTGTAAAAAGGTTGATGTTGATGCCACATTAACATTACATATAGCTCCGGTTCGGTTTCTTTAATTTCCTCTATTGGTTGAGAAGTAGTTGTAGTTGTTTCATCTAATTCATCGACAGAAGAGGTATCTCCACAAAAGATAAAAAATATTAAAAATAAAACAATGAATTTTTTCATCTAGATTATTTTAAAGGTTTAAGTTTAGCTGTAAAGTGTCTGAGTAATTTTGGCTGTTCAAGAATTTTATATCCTTTTAACTTATCTTTTTTCTCAGCTAACTTTTCTAAAACTTCAGCAACATAATCAAAATGACTCTGTGTATATGTCCTTCTTGGAGCAGCAAGCCTAACGAGTTCATGTGTTGCCGGTGTATCAGGTTCTCCGTTTTCATTTGCAACACCAAAGGCAAGTGTTCCTAATTCAACAGCTCTTACACCTCCAATTAAGTAGATTTCACAGGCAACTGAGTGCCCAGGGTATTCATGAGGTGGAATGTTTGGTAAAAAAGTTTTTGCATCAATATACAACGCATGACCACCTGCAGGTTGAACAACAGGTATGTCGTAACTCAATGCTTTTTCAGCTAAATAGGAAATTGATCTCGCACGATATTCTAAATAGTTTTTATCAGTTATTTCTTTAAGACCTTGTGCTAGAGCATCTAAATCTCTTCCTGCCAATCCCCCGTATGTTGGAAACCCCTCAGTGAGAATTAATAAATTTCTTGCAGCCTCTGCCATAGCATCATCATTGAGTGCAAGAACACCGCCAATATTGCCGAATCCATCTTTTTTCAAGCTAATTGTGCAACCATCAGCAAGCCGAAAAGCTTCTTTTGCTATTTCTCTTATCTCAACATCTTTATACTCTTCTTCTCGTTGTGAGACAAACCAAGCATTTTCAGCAAATCTACATGCATCTAATAAAAACATCTTGTTGTATTTTGTACAAAGCTCTTTTACTTTTTTTAAGTTATCCATTGAGACAGGTTGGCCACCGCCTGTGTTGTTTGTAATTGTCATCAGTACAAATGGAATTTTGTTACTTTCAGGTCCTTTTAAAAGTTCTTCTAATTTCTCTAAATCAACATTCCCTTTAAAAGGTGCGGGAGATAAAAGGTCTAATCCCTCCTCACAAAGAAGATCTATAGGATTTGACTGTGCAAATTCAAAGTTCGCTCTTGTGGTATCAAAGTGGCTATTGCTTGGAATGATATCGCCTTCTTTAACGCTAATTGTTGCAAGAATTTTTTCACTTGCTCTACCTTGATGTGTTGGAATAATGTGTTTGTACCCAGTGAGATCAGAAAGCACTTCATTAAATCTCTGCCATGAATGCGAACCTGCATAGGATTCGTCTCCACGCATTATCGCTGCCCACTGCTCTGATGACATAGACCCTGTACCCGAATCGGTGAGTAAGTCTATGGTTACCTCTTGTGATTTCAACCCAAAAACATTCCAATGTTCTCTTTCAAGAAATCCTCTTCTCTCTTGTTCAGTTGTAATGGGTAGAGATTCAACAGATTTTATCTTAAAAGGCTCAATGATTGTTTTAAACTCCATAGACAAATTGTAACTAATCATTTTTCAGATATCATAAAGTCTATGGTTGAAATTCATAATTCTGTTGCAAAAGTCTATGAAGAGAATAAAGATACTCTTGAAATATTTGAATGCTTAGATGAATTTTCTGATACTCAAAATTTTTGTGATCATTATGGTTTTGATATTGAAGATTCCTGTAATGCAATTTTAATTAAAGCAAAGAAACCAGAAGAGTTTTACGCCATGTTTTGTGTTTTGGGTGCAAACAGATTGGATGTAAACCATAAGGCTAAAGAGGCCATGGGAGCAAAGAG
>CACHJT010000011.1 GCA_902580215.1 uncultured Candidatus Actinomarina sp.
GACTCCTGAAGCGTACACTGGTGAGTATCTAAATTTTGCTGGATTTGAAGGAAACAATCAAAATCAATTAGACCAATTAGTTTTGGAAATGCCGAAAGTCTTACGAGACCTATTAACTGGAAAAGTTATTTATGTAAATGGATGCCATAAGTATGCAGAATCACTAGTTGGCAGATGCCCTTATGGAGTTTGGGATTCTTCAGGAACTAATAGTGATGGAAGTAAGGGTGCAGATTGGTCAATGTCTATATGGGTTTCAAACAGAGCTTTTGAAGCAAATCAGGCTGAGGATGTTTTGATACATGAATCCTCCCATGCCCTTTCATATATAACAAGAAACTGTAATACCTCTGAAAACAAGAGTTATCGACTAGATGCATGGAATTATTTTGGAGGAGAGGAAAAATTTGCCGATGCCTTGGTACTTTACTTTGGTGGTTCTTACAATCATTATCGCGATTCTGGAGACCTTTTAAATGAAGAGACTCAGTACCTGAAAGAATATTTAGAGGTTTGCACAAACTCATAAAATATTTGATATATTTAAAAATATGGCTGAGGCAGTAAACAATTCACTACCATTAAATATTGTTACTTTATTTATTCCTGTTTTATTTTATTTTTTAGGACTGAATAGTAATTTTGAACAGTTCAAAGTATTGTTTTCAGAAAAAAAATCACTCATTTATGGTTTTTGCATACAACTTTTACTTCTACCTTTAATTGGCCTTCTTGTCTCGGAGTTATTTAGCAACTCTTTATTTGCAATAGCAGCAGTCGTTGTACTTATTGTTCCGGGAGGACACGTATCAGGCTTACTAACACATATAAAAAACGGCAATGTACCATTGTCAGTTTTCTTAACTTCTTTTGCATCAATTATTTCTCCATTAACAATCGTTTTTTGGTTAACAGTAGTAACTTCTAGGTCAGGTGGATTTAGTATTAACATAGTTGAAACACTTATTCAGCTTATTTTGTTTATTTTGACTCCTTTTGTCATTGGAATGATTGTAAAAATAAAATTTCCAAAATTTTCTAATTTAATATTTAACCCTCTTGATAAATTTTTGAAAATTTTAATCATAGTAGTGTCAATTTGGACACCAATAGATTTGGCAACTTACATACTTGATAATATTGAAGAAGGATTATTGATCTCTCTATCCTCTTTGCTGGCTATATTTGTGTTAAGTAGAGTCCTTATCAATTATTCAAAAATTGATATCACCAACGCAAAGACTTTACAAATTGAGGCGTTATGTCAGAATTTCCCAATAGTACTTGGGATCTCAATTGCACTAGAGTTGCCTGAAGTAGCTATTTATGGACTTATTTACTACTTAACAAGTATGGTTTTTGCTGTATCTTACTCTTTTTCAAAAAAGTTTTAAAAATTATCTTTTTAAAAAAAATATGTATATAATGAAATTGTCTTTCAGGCAAACAATTCACAAATCATTTCCAAAAATTGATTTTATATAGGAGAAAAATATGTCCGCAAGATCACAATTACAATCAAAACCGGTAGCAGACCTCAGGTCAATAGCTGAGAGCTTAGGAATTGAGCATAAGGGACTTCAGAAAGCAAAACTTATAGATTTATTAGTTGAGCACAGTGATGAAATATTAGATGTAGAGGAAACTGAAGTAGCTGAGGTAATTAGTAAATCAGATAATGATGACGGCCCTTCTGTCGTTAGCTCTGGTGACAGTGAGATTAAAAAAGGTGATACAAGAGACGGTATTCTTGACATTCTTCCAGAAGGATATGGATTTCTTCGATGTAACGGTTACAAACCAAGTGAGGAAGACGTTTATGTTGCTGCAGGTTTAATAAAGAAATATAGAATGCGTAAAGGTGATATGGTCTCAGGCCCTATCAGAGCTCCAAGGCAGAAAGAAAAGTATCCTGCGCTTATTGAGCCAAGCACTGTTAACGATGCTGATCCGGAATTACTTGCTAGAAGAGTAGATTTTAATAAATTAACACCTTTGTTTCCAGATGAGAGGTTAAAACTTGAAATGGATGGAAAGCCTGAAAAAATTCTTCCGAGAATAATTGATTTGATTGCACCAATAGGTAAAGGACAAAGAGGGTTAATTGTATCTCCGCCAAAAGCAGGTAAAACGACAATTCTTAAAGAAATTGCAAATTCAATAACTACCAACAATCCAGAGGTTTATTTAATGGTCGTGTTGGTTGATGAGAGACCAGAAGAAGTAACAGATATGCAGAGATCAGTTGATGGTGAAGTTGTGTTTTCTACTTTTGACAGACCGCCAGATGAGCACACTCAAGTTTCTAAATTAGCAATTGAAAGAGCTAAAAGACTAGTTGAGGAAGGAAGAGATGTTGTCATTCTTCTTGACTCAATCACACGTTTAGCTAGAGCTCACAACTTAGCAACTCCTGCTAGCGGTAGAATTCTCTCTGGTGGTGTTGACTCTACAGCTCTTACTCCTCCAAAACAATTCTTTGGTGCTGCAAGAAATATTGAAGGTGGGGGAAGCCTAACAATCCTTGGAACTGCACTTGTAGAGACTGGTTCAAAGATGGATGAAGTTATATTTGAAGAATTTAAAGGTACAGGAAATATGGAGTTACGTCTTGATCGTCAGCTTGCTGATAAGAGAGTATTCCCTGCTATTGATGTCACACCTTCAGGAACCAGAGAAGAGCAAAGACTTGTGTCTCCAAAAGAGCTTGAGTCTCTCTGGGCTCTTAGAAGAGTTTTGGTAGCCCTAGAAGGTGGAGCAGCTACTGAACTTTTAATCGATAAATTAAAAGAAACAAAAAGTAATGATGCATTCCTAAAGGATGTCGCAAAAGCAAAATAATCTTATAAAGTAATAAAAGTATTATTGTAAAGTAGAACTATGAAACAAGGTATACACCCAGATTATAGAGAAGTTGTTTTCTCAGACGAGGACGCTGGTTTTGCGTTCCTTACTCGTTCAACTATTAAAACAAACGAAACTATTCAGTGGGAAGATGGAAACGAATATCCATTAGTAAAACTTGAGATTTCTTCTGCTAGCCACCCATTTTTTACTGGTAAGCAAAAATTAGTTGACTCTACAGGTAGAGTCGAAAGGTTTAAGCAAAGGTACGGATCAACAAGTACCAGACAAGCACCAAAACAAGAAACTTCTTCTCAAGAAGAAGAATAACTTTACTAATTTCAATTTCTTATGTCTGAACAAGATATTGCATATGGTGGCCAAGCAGTAATTGGCGGTGTCATGATTCAAAGCCCAAGAGGATGGTCTTTAGGAATCAGGGATAAAAATAACAAACTTCACAAATATTATGAAGAAAGAATCCCCCTAATAAAACGAAACAAATTTTGGTCCGCCCCATTAATTAGAGGCTTTGGAGCACTCATTGATTCAATGTATGTTGGATTTAAGGCAATAACTCTCTCAGATCAGATATATTCTGACTTTGAAGAATATGAAGAAAGCTTATTGTCAAAAATTATGACCTACTCTTTTTTGGTATCTGTACTACTAATTTTTATAGCTGGACCCCGATTGCTGGTAGAGACAGTTAATTATTCTCAATCATTGACTGGTGTATTAGAAGGGGTGCTTCGTGGGCTTATAGTTATAGTTTATATTTATCTCATAGGAAGAACTAAAGATGCACAAGAGCTATTTGAGTATCATGGTGCCGAACATATGACTATTGCTTCTTATGAAGCTAAAAAATCACTAACGATGGATGATGTAAAAACTTTTCCAAAAGAACACATAAGGTGCGGAACGTCTTTTCTTTTTCTAATAGTCTTTATTAGCTTATTAACTCTTCCATTTATCCCAAACGTCAATATTGTTTTGACTGCGGTAACTAGAATTTTACATGTTGTGGTGGTTTCAATGCTTTCTTATGAGATATTGAAATTTAACTTTGCAAATAGTAATTCATTAATTGCAAAATTTTTTGCAGCACCTGGTATCTGGACACAATTTATTACAACAAAGAAACCTTCCGATGATCAAATTGAAGTGGCTATTTTATCAATGGCAAACTGTGTTGAGAATTCTGAAAATACAAAATTGTTTGAGGGTATTACCGCACAAGCAAGCGAGGTAAAAGTTGGATAATTCATTACACGAAAAACTGAAAGCAATTGAAAATTCACTTCCAGAAATAGAAAAACAACTTTCAGAAATAGATATTTCTAAGGACCAAAAAGGTTATGCAGAAATGGCAAAAAAGCATAGTGATGTATCAATTATTGTTGATTTATTTAATGAGTGGAAAAAGATAACTTCTGAGATTGAAGATGCAGTTGAACTTATTAATTCTGAAGAAGATGAAGATATGAAAAGTGAGTTTGAATCAATCGTCACCGAGAACAAAAATAAACTAGATCCATTAGTACAAAAAATAAAAGTTTCACTTCTTCCAAAGGATCCTTTGGACGAAAAGGATGTTTTAGTTGAGATTAGACCTGGAGCTGGGGGAGAAGAGGCAGCTATATGGGTGGGCGATTTGTATAAAATGTACACTCGTTTCGCAGAAAGAAATGCTTGGAATGTTGAACCTATAGAACTTACAGCTTCAGACCAGGGCGGTTACAGTAAAATAATTTTTGCAATAAAGTCAAAAGGCGTGTTTTCAAAGCTTAAATTTGAAGCTGGAGCCCATCGAGTACAAAGAATTCCTAAAACTGAATCACAGGGGAGAGTTCATACTTCAATAGCAACTGTTGCAGTGCTTCCTGAAGCTGAAGAGGTTGACTTAAATATCGTTGATAGTGATTTAAAAATTGATGTTTATAGATCTAGCGGTCCTGGTGGTCAAAGCGTTAATACAACTGACTCAGCAGTAAGAATTACTCATATACCAACAGGCTTAGTTGTTACTAGTCAGGATGAAAAATCGCAGTTAAAAAATAAGAATCAAGCAATGAGAATTTTAAGAGCAAGACTTCTAAAAGCTGAACAAGATAAAGCTGCAGCAGAACGTGCAAAAGATAGAAAAGAGCAAGTCGGTTCTGGTGAGAGATCAGACAAGATAAGAACATATAATTACAAAGACAATAGAGTTTCAGATCACAGGATAAACCTGACACTAAAAAAATTAGACCAAGTTTTGGATGGAGACTTAGAAGAGTTTGTTGTTGGTTTGATTGCAGATAATGAAGCTTCAAGACTTGCCAATCTAGAAGAATAATGAACATCCAACAAATTCCTGAGCATGAACTGGCAAGACTCAGAGAAAAAGCTAAAGAAATTACAGGGTCACAGTCAGATTATCATTCATCCTATACAGAGCTTCTTACTAGAAGACTAAATGGTGAGCCTCTTCAATACATAGAAGAATATATACCTTTTTATAGCATTCAAATCAATGTTGACCAACGGTGTTTGATTCCAAGACCAGAAACAGAGTTTTTAATTGAGTTAATAAAAAATAAGTCTGAAAATCCAAAAAAAATATTGGATGTGGGTACCGGAACTGGATGTATTGCACTTATGCTGAAAAAACTATATCCGGAATCAACAGTCGATGCATGTGATATTTCCCTTGAAGCATTAGATTTAGCAAAAGAGAATTCAGAAATTAATAATCTTGAAATTAATTTATTTCAATCAGATCTTTTAAGTGATGTTGAAGAAGTTGATTACGACATAATTGTTGCAAATTTACCTTATATTCCAACGAAAACCCTCTCCAGTCTTGAGTCTGAAGTTGTCGACTATGAACCACTTGTAGCCCTTGATGGTGGAATTGACGGACTTTTATATATCAACAAATTAATAAAAGAAATTGAGGAAAAGGATATAAGAAACCTTACCCTATTTTTAGAAGTCGACACTAGTCATGCAACAACCATTTTGAATAATCTTTCTCATTGGAAGCAAGTAGAATTAGAGAAGGACTTAGTTGAAAGAGATCGGTATATAATTGCAAAACGATAAATTGAATCTTGCAGTTGAAGCAATAAATAACAATCAAGTAGTAGGTATTCCAACAGAGACAGTTTATGGAATTGGAGTTAATCCATATAGTCAAGAAGCTGTAGATAAAATTTTTGACCTAAAAGGAAGAGATGAAGATAAACCTTTATCGATACTTGTTTCTTCTTATTACGACTTACAGAAACTTGATATAGTATCAACAATTCCTGAAGTTGTAGAGCTTTATTGGCCAGGACCACTAACTATTGTTGTTGAGACAACAAAGGAATTTGCTGATGGTGTTGGTACAAAAAATCCATTTTCAATTGGGGTCAGAGTTCCTGACAATGAGCTAGCAATTGAGTTATTAAAAATTACTGGACCACTAGCTGTTACAAGCGCAAACCGTTCTGGTGAAAATGATGTCAAAAGTAATACTGAAGCAGAAGAAATATTTGGTTCAAATGTTACAGAATATCTTGAAGGAGCCTCTGTTCACGGGAGTGGCTCAACGATAATAGATTTTCGCGTTGAAGGTGGGGAAATTTTAAGAGAAGGCCCACTTAAATGGCCTCCAAGTTACTGTTAGAATACATATTATGAATGAAAAAGGCGCTTCCCAAGAATCACTCAATAATGTAGATGCAGAAATTTCTGAGTTAATTGATAACGACTTAAATAGACAAAATACACATATACACCTTATAGCATCAGAAAATTTTGCCTCAAAAGCAGTAATGGAAGCATCTGGCTCAATATTGACTAATAAATACTCTGAGGGTTTTCCAGGACGTAGATATTACGAAGGTTGTGAGACTGTTGATCAAATTGAACAGCTTGCAATTGATAGAGCTTGTGAATTGTTTGAAGCTGATCATGCTAATGTTCAACCCCATTCAGGATCATCCGCAAATATGGCAGTTTATTTGTCCACACTGGAACCAGGGGATACCGTACTTGGAATGTCACTTGACCAAGGAGGACACCTCACACATGGTTCACCAGTTAACTTCTCAGGACAAGTTTATAACTTTGTTGGCTACGGTTTAGACGAGGATACCGAACTAATTAATATGGAAACTGTTTACAACATGGCGTTAGAGCATAAGCCTAAATTGATTATTGCTGGATATTCCTCTTATTCTCAATCACTTGATTTTCAAAAGTTTAGAGAAATTTCAGATGAAGTTGGCGCACACTTTATGGTTGATGCAGCTCACTTCATCGGTCTAGTTGCTGGAAAAGTTGTAGATAATCCAACAAAATATGCTGATGTCGTTACCGCAACAACACACAAAGCTTTACGCGGACCACGTGGTGGAATTATTTTAACAAGAGAAGAATTTGCAAAGGATATTGATAAAAACATATTTCCTGGAGCTCAAGGTGGAGCATTAAACAATCAGATTGCAGCAAAAGCTGTATGTTTTAAAGAAGCCTTAACAAAAGAATATCAAAAGTACGCAAAGCAAATATTAAATAACGCAAAAGCATTATCTGATTCTTTTCAAGAACAAGGCTTAAGGGTAATTAGTGGAGGAACAGAAAACCACATAGTTCTTGTTGATACTAGAAGTGTAGATGAAGAACTAACCGGTAAAGAAGCTGGTATTTTACTAAACGATAGGGGAATTACTTTAAATAGAAATGCAATACCATTTGATCCTCGATCACCTTTTATAACTTCAGGTATACGCATGGGTACACCTGCAGTAACAACATGTGGAATGAAAGAAAATGAACTAACTCAGGTTGGCTATTTAATATCTGAGATAATGAAAAATAGATCAGATGAAAATAAATTAAATGAGTTAGAGGCAGAAGTCAGATCACTTGCCACGAGTTTCCAACCATATGGCTAAAGCAAGAATCAATTTAGAAGATTTTGGCCCTGTTTCCACCTTTTCCACATCTATTTTGAGTGGACTCTTGATAGGGCTTTTAATACAAAACTTTTTTGGATATGCACCTTGGCCAGTAATAATATTTGTTTTAATTGGGATCTATGACGGATATAGAAGAATGTGGAATCTTTCAGCAAAACTAGAGGATGAAAAAGATGAACGTAGAAATTGAACTAGCGAAAAGGATGCTTTTTAGATCTTCACCTATATATGTGCTTGTTCCAGTATTATTTTATTTTAAATCTCAAGAAGCGTTCTTTACCTCGCTTTATTCTTCAGCAATTGTTGCCACAGGTTTTTTTCTAGGTGCGGTAATCATGTCATATGCAGCAAAAATCTCTCTAAATTTCTATTATTTTGCTGCTTTATTCGGATATGTTTTTAGATTAATTTTTATATTTGGGTTTCTCTTATTACTAAAAAACGTATATTCTATTGATGATTTGGCAATGTCTCTGACAGTGCCAATTGTTTTTTTAACTATGTTATTTATAGAAATGACTATGGTTATTAAGAGAAAAGACACAGATTTAGATTGGGCAAATGATAACAGCAGCTGAAACTTGTGATTTTATAAATGAAGTAGTTTGTAAACCTGCAAATGTAAAAGAATTATTCGAATTTGGTAATTTTGCAGGAACACAGATATCAAGAACTGAAGTTTTAATACTTCTTGCAGCCATTATTCCAGTAGTTGTTGTGTTTTTTGGATTAAGAAAAAAATCAGTTGTACCTGGAAAACTTCAATCTGCGGTTGAATCAATATTCACTTTTGTAAAAGATGAGATAGCACTTGGTGTTATTGGCAGAGGAGGAGAGAAATTCACTCCTTATTTAGTCTCTATATTTCTATTTATACTCGTAGGAAACTTATTTGAGGTTGCTCCATTAATCAATTTCCCAGTTACATCTCGTATGGCTTTGCCTCTATTTTTAAGTTTGATAACGTACTTTATTTTTGTTTTTGTTGGAATAAAAGAAGAAGGTTTTGGTTATATATCACATCTCGTATGGCCTCCAGGCGTACCAGTTGCGCTTAAACCATTAGTAGGTGTCATAGAGTTAGTTTCAGTTTTATTAGTGAGACCATTCAGCCTTGCAGTTCGACTTTTTGCTAACCTTGTTGCTGGTCACGTCATGCTCAGTTTGTTATTAGCATCTGCATATTTTTTCTTAGTGCAACCTGGCGGAGCTGATTACATCCTCTCTAAAGCACCTATTGGGTTAGCTTGGTTCACACTTGGTTTGGGAATCTACGGATTCGAATTAATAGTTTCAATTTTGCAGGCATACATATTTACATTGTTGTCTGCAGTGTATATACAAACGTCTCTGCATCCAGAGCATTAATAAATAAGGAGGAAAATGGAAGCTGCATACGCGTTAATAGGATACGGATTGGCCGCAATTGGCCCTGGTGTTGGTATCGGGTTAATTGCTGGTAATGCCGTGCAAGCTATGGCAAGACAACCAGAAGCTGCTGGTATGGTAAGGACAACTATGTTCTTAGGAATCGCCTTTACTGAGGCGCTAGCACTTATTGGATTCGTTCTATTCTTCTTGGTATAGGAGTAAAAGAGTGAACATGAATTTAGAATTATTATTAGCAGAAGCTGAAGAATCAAGCTCAGGCATTGATCTGCTTTTACCTGCAACATCTGAACTTGTTGCTGGTATTGCTGCTTTTGCAATTGTATTTTTCTTTATTTGGAAATGGGCACTACCTGCATTGAATGAAACTTTAGAATCAAGAGCTTCTGCTATAGAAGGTCAGATAAAAGAAGCTGAGGAAACAAAAGCCGAAGCGGAGAAATCTAAAGCT
>CACHJT010000012.1 GCA_902580215.1 uncultured Candidatus Actinomarina sp.
TCAGACATACACTCTGAAACTGCAGCACGAATTTTTAATCAACCACTAAATGATGTTAACTCTGAAATGAGAAGAAAAGCTAAAGAGGTTAATTTTGGGTTAATATATGGGATGGAAGCATTCGGTCTTTCCAAAAGTTTAGATATATCTCAAAAAGAAGCTAAGAAGCTAATTGATTCTTATTTTGATCAATTTCCCAAAGTAAAAGGATTTCTAGAAAATGTTGTATCTAGTGCTGAAAAAAATACATATACAAAAACCTTGTTTGGAAGGAAAAGATTTATAAGAGAATTAGCTTCTTCAAATTTTCAATTGAAAGCCATGGGTAAGCGTATTGCTATGAATGCACCAATTCAAGGTACAGCATCAGATATTATGAAAATTGCCATGATAAAAGTTCGTGCTGCACTTAATAATTTTGATAATGCCAGTTTATTACTCCAAATACATGATGAAATAGTGGTAGAAGCTAAGAAAAAAGATGTCGATAAAGTTTCATCAATTGTTACTAAAAATATGCAAAATGCAGTTAAGCTCGATGTACCTTTGTACGTAAATACAAAGATAAATACATCTCTTGCAAATATTAATAATTAGTTTGTAAATATCACAGATATGTTATTCTTATTGACGCAACACTATGATTGGAATTAATAATACATATGACAAGTAATAATGAAGAGAAATCCTCTCCTTCAAATGTCGTCGAACTACCTGAAGATATAAAACCAGAAGATTTTCCTGAACTTCTTGAACAAACTCTAGTTACTTTTAATAATGGAGATGTTATTGAGGGAACTATTGTCAGAGTAGACCGTAATGAAGTAATGGTTGATGTTGGATATAAATCAGAAGGAGTTATTCCGTCAAGAGAGCTTTCAGTAAGAAAAGGTGTAAACCCCAAAGAAATTGTTAATGAGGGTGATAAAATCCAAGCTTTGGTCTTAGATAAAGAAGATGATGAAGGAAGATTAATTTTATCTGTTAAAAGAGCTGTATATGAAAAAGCATGGGGAGATATTCAAGAAATCTCTGATAGCAACAAGTCAATAAAAGGAACTGTTATTGAATCTGTAAAAGGTGGACTAATTGTTGATATTGGAGTTAGGGGATTTTTGCCAGCGTCACTTATTGATGTAAGAAGAGTTAAAGAATTGACATCTTATATAGGTGAAGAAATAGAAGCAAAAATTCTCGAACTTGATAGGCAAAGGAACAATATTGTTCTATCAAGAAAAGCCCACTTGGAAGAGGAAATGTCAGAGGAGAGACAAGGTTTTCTTGATGATTTACAAGTTGGAGATGTGAAGGAAGGTAAAATTTCATCTATTGTCAGTTTTGGAGCTTTTGTTGATATTGGCGGTATGGATGGATTAGTACATGTATCTGAACTTTCATGGAGACATGTTGAAAACCCAAATGAAATTGTAAAAGTCGGAGATCCAGTCACAGTTAAAGTTTTAGAAATAGATAATGATAAAGAAAGAATATCTCTATCTATAAAACAGGTTAATGAAGATCCTTGGTTAGATTTTGAGCTTCACTATAAAGAAGAAGATATTGTAGATGGAGAAGTTACAAAAGTAGTTCCTTTTGGTGCATTTGTTACTATTGGCAAAGGTGTTGAGGGATTAGTACATGTTTCTGAAATTTCATCAGAAAAAGTTGATTCACCCGAGTTAGCACTTGCTTTAGGTCAAAAGGTAAAAATTAAAATTACAGAACTAGACATTGAGAAAAGAAGAGTAAATTTATCAATTAAAAAAGCTGACCCCAACTGGAAAGAAGTAGAAGAAAGTAAAGAAAAGCCAAAAACTCATTCATCATCATCTGATGAAGAGACTCCAAAACGTCAAACAGTCGAAGGCGTTGATGAGTCTTTAGAGAATATCCTTCAAGAATTAAAAGAAAGAGGAATAGGTAACTCGTAATCTATTCTTTTTATGCTTAATCTTTAATTATGGCAAAAAAAGTTTATGTAATCACTGGTCCTATAGGTAGTGGTAAATCAACTGCAATTAAGTATTTAAAAAATAAAGGTTTTAATACTGTTGATCTTGACAAAGTTTCTAACGATATATTAAATTCTGATCAATCTATTGCATTTCTAAAAGAAGAATTTCCTGAAGCACTTGTTCAAAATGGTGTGAACAGAGCAATTATTGCAGATATTGTTTTTAAAAATAAAGACAAATTAACCATTCTTGAAAATTATTTACATCCAAAAGTACTACTTGCCTTACAAGAGATAATACAAAATACCGAAGACGAATTATTTGTAGAAGTTTCAGCACCTAAAAATATATATAAAGATTTTGATTGTATTGTAATTTATTCTCAAGTTGAAACCAGAATAAAAAGGCTTCGGGAAAGAGGAATGGATTATGAAGATATCCATAATAGAATAGCAAATCAAAAAGATGATGATTGGTGGAAGAATTTAGGCATTGTTATACAAAATGACAATTTGAATGACTTACATCTCAATTTAGATAATATAATAAATCAAAATTCGTAGCTTTATTATTTTTATTGACATTTTATAAAAGAGTTATAATTTGTTATGAATAAGTTTGAAGTAGTTTCTGAATTTCAACCAAAAGGTGACCAGCCAAATGCCATAAAAGAATTAAAAGAAGGTTTGGATAAAAATATTTCCCATCAGACCTTAAAGGGAATTACTGGCTCAGGTAAATCTGCAACAATTGCATGGTTGATAGAGGAGTGTCAACTTCCTTCCTTGGTATTAGCCCCAAATAAAGCTTTGGCAGCACAACTAGCAAATGAATTTAGACAGTTTTTTCCAAAAAATAGGGTTGAGTATTTTGTATCTTATTATGACTATTACCAACCCGAAGCATACGTTCCTCGTACAGATACATTTATTGAAAAAGATGCAAATATCAATGAGGAAATAGATAGATTAAGACATTCTGCAACAAGCGCATTATTACTGAGAGAAGATGTAATTGTTGTGTCATCTGTCTCTTGTATTTACGGGCTAGGGTCTCCTGTAGAGTATAGAAATAAATTAATTCCAATTATAAAAGGTGAGGAGTTTGAAGTCGATAATCTTCTTTTGCAATTAGTAAAACAACAATATGTAAGAAATGATTTAGTAGTTCAAAGAGGATCTTTTAGATTGAAAGGGGATACTTTAGACATATTTCCTGTATACGAAGAAACTATCTTTAGAATAGAATTTTTTGGTGAAGAGATAGAGAACATCTCAAGAATTGATCCAATTACTGGTGAGATTTTAGAAAAGCTGACTGAACTAGCAATTCTTCCTGCATCACATTATGTGATATCAGACGAATCAAGAAAGAGCGCTCTAAATCAAATTGAGAAAGATATGTTATTGCAAGTTGAAAAATTTAAATCAGAAAACAAGCTTTTGGAAGCCCAAAGAATTGAACAAAGAACAAAATATGATTTAGAGATGCTTTCTGAGTTAGGTGTTTGCTCGGGAATAGAAAATTATTCAAGATATTTTGATGGGAGAAAGCCTGGTCAAGCTCCATTTACTCTCTTAGATTTTTTCCCAAGTGAATTTCTAATGGTTGTAGATGAAAGCCACATAGCTATACCACAAATAAGAGGACAGTACGAGGGAGATAAATCAAGAAAAACAACACTTGTTGATTATGGTTTTAGATTACCTTCCGCATTAGACAATAGGCCTCTTAAGTTTGAAGAATGGGAAGATAAAGTTGATAAAACAATATTAGTTTCCGCTACACCTGGTAAATGGGAGAAAGAAAACTCAGAAAAATTCGTTGAACAGGTCATAAGACCAACAGGACTAATAGACCCAAAAATAGTAGTAAAACCTACTGAAAACCAAATACAGGATTTACTTGTAGAGATAGAGTCAGTTGTCAATAACGGAAATCGTGTTTTGGTTACTACATTAACTAAAAAAATGAGTGAGGCTTTAAGTGATTATTTACTAAAGGCTGGTATAAAAACTAGGTATCTTCATTCAGACATAGACACTCTTGAGAGAATAGAAATACTTAGAGATTTGAGAAAAGGTGAATTCGATGTATTAGTAGGTATAAATCTTTTGAGAGAGGGGCTTGATTTACCTGAAGTTCAATTAGTAGCTATTTTAGATGCTGACAAAGAAGGTTTTTTAAGATCTGAAACTAGTTTAATTCAAACCGTAGGACGAGCTGCTAGGAATCAAGAAGGATATGTAATAATGTATGCAGATAAAATAACTGATTCAATGACATTTGCTATTAATGAAACTGAAAGAAGACGAGGTATCCAACAGGAACACAATCGAGTTAACAATATAACACCTAAAACAATTCAAAAAGAAATTACTGATATTTTAGAGTTAGTTGAAAAAACGAGAGGAAGTAGCAATATAAGTATTAGTAAATCGAAACTTAATTTAAATGATGCTTCAAAGAGTGATTTAATTAAATTATCCAAAAATATTGAAAAAGAAATGAATTTAGCAGCCGATTTATTAGAGTTTGAGCTTGCTGCTAGATTGAGAGACGAGCTTAAAGAACTTAAAAAAGAAATTAATAATTATTCAGAATGAAAGAAGAAATACTTAAAGTTAGAGGAGCAAAGGAACACAACCTGAAAGATGTTTCAGTTGATATTCCAAAAAACAAACTAGTGGTTATTACTGGATTATCTGGTTCAGGAAAATCCTCTCTTGCTTTTGATACTATTTATGCAGAGGGTCAAAGAAGATATGTAGAAAGTCTTTCCGCTTATGCTAGGCAATTTTTAGGCCAAATGGAAAAACCAGATGTTGAAAGCATTGATGGTTTGTCTCCTGCAATCGCAATAGATCAAAAAACTTCGTCTCGCAGTCCTAGATCTACAGTTGGCACTGTGACGGAAATACATGATTATTTAAGGCTTTTGTGGGCTCGAATCGGAATCAGTTACTGTCCAAGTTGCAACAATAAAATAGAGAAACAATCTGTAAGTTTTATAGTTAAACAAATTATGAATTTAAAAGAAGGAACAAGTTTAGATATATTGGCTCCAGTAGTTCGTTCCCGTAAAGGAGAATTCGAAACATTGTTTAAGGATTTGCAAGCACAAGGTTTTTCTAGAGTTCTTGTTGATGGTGAAATAATTAGATTAGATGAAGCAAAGAGATTAGATAGATACTTTAATCATGATATCTCAGTTGTAATTGACAGAATAAAAATTAAAAAAACACCTGGAAGAAGACTTCCACAATCGGTTGAAACGGCACTGGAATTAACATCTGGATTAGTTGACATAAGTGTTGATGGCAAAATTACTACCTACAGTCAAAACTTAGGTTGTTTGAAATGTGGTATCTCATTTGACAAACTTGAACCAAGAGATTTTTCTTTCAACTCTCCATTTGGAGCATGTGGATCTTGTAACGGGTTAGGAGTAAGTTACGAAATAGATGAAGCTTTGCTGATTAAAAATTTTGAATTATCTATTAATGAAAATGTATTTCCTGATATGTCAACTCGAAAATATTTCAGAGCTCAAATTCATGGTGTTTGTGAGCATTTTGATATACCTGTTGATGAGCCATACAAAAATTTAACAAGAAAACAAAAAGATATTTTATTACATGGTTCTAAAGGTGAAAAAACTGTAATTAGATATGTCAACAGATTTGGAAATTCAAGAATATGGCACAAACCATATCGTGGTATAGTTCCAACTTTCAAAAAAAATTATGAAGAAACTTCCTCAGATGCTGCAAGAGACTACTACAAGCAGTTCATGCGAGAACTCCCTTGTGGAGATTGTGATGGTGAAAGGTTAAACATTAGATCAAGGTTGGTTCAAGTTGAAAATTTAACTCTAGGTCAATTTAACAACCTATCTATTAAAGAAGCTTCTAATGTAGTAGAAGATTTAAAACTCACAGGAAGTGACTATGAAATCGCAATTCCAATTATTAGAGAGATTAAGGAAAGATTAAAGTTTCTAAATGAAGTCGGATTAAGCTACCTTCAATTAAGCAGAGGCGCAGCAACACTCTCTGGTGGAGAGGCGCAGCGTATAAGACTTGCAACTCAAATAGGTTCAGGACTTACTGGGGTACTTTATGTATTAGATGAACCATCAATCGGTTTGCACCAAGCAGATAATATAAAACTTATAGATACACTATTGCGCCTGAGAGATTTAGGAAATACTGTTTTAGTAGTTGAACATGATGAGGAAACGATGAAATGCTCTGATCATGTTATTGATATTGGCTGGGGAGCGGGTGAACAAGGAGGTGAGATTGTTGCTGAGGGATCTTGGGAAAAAGTTTCATCAAATATAAAGTCAGTTACTGGTCAGTATTTATCAGGTAAACAAGTCGTGCCTTATCCTTCAGTTCGCAGAAATGGAAAAAATGAAAATATTGTCATTAGGGGTGCGAAAGAAAATAATTTAAAAAACTTAACTGTAAATTTTCCTTTAGGCAAATTTATATCAGTTACAGGAGTATCTGGTTCAGGAAAGTCTACATTAATAACAGATATTTTATCAAAGTCCATTCAAAACGAATTTTCAAAGAATTTTATAATGCCAGGACTCCACAAAAGCGTTTCTGGTTTAGAAAATATTGATAAGCTCATTGAAATTGACCAATCACCAATTGGACGTACACCAAGATCAAACCCTGCCACGTATTCTGGAGTATTTGACCAGATAAGAAATTTATTTTCCTTAACTGAAGAATCCAAAATAAGAGGTTATAAACCTGGTAGGTTTTCATTCAATGTCTCTGGTGGTAGGTGTGAATTTTGCAAAGGAGATGGAAATATCAAAGTAGAAATGTATTTTCTTCCTGATATTTATGTTGTATGTGATGAGTGCAACGGTACCCGATATAATTCTGAAACTTTATCTATTAGGTGGAAAGGCTACAACATAGCTGAGATTTTAAATTCAACAGTTGAAAATGCTTTAAACATATTTGAAAATCAGCCATCAATTTACAGAATTATTAAAACTTTAGATGATGTCGGACTATCTTATATTAAGCTAGGCCAGGCTGCTACAACATTATCAGGTGGTGAAGCACAAAGAGTTAAGTTAGCAAAAGAACTGAGTAAAAGATCTACAGGTAAGACAGTCTATATATTAGATGAGCCTACAACAGGTCTTCACTTTGCTGATGTCCAAAAATTACTTGAAGTCTTGCACATGTTGGTTGATAAAGGCAACACAGTTATAGTCATTGAACATAATTTAGATGTAATAAAAAATTCTGATTGGATTATTGACCTTGGACCTGAAGGTGGTGAAAATGGCGGCACTATTATTGGTGAAGGCACTCCAGAAAGTATTTCTAAAAATAAATTTTCACTTACAGGTAAACATTTGAAAGAAGTTTTAAATGGAAAAAATTAATTTAAATGAAATTCCAAATAAACCAGGTATATATATTTTCAAAGATGATTATGACGAACCTATTTATGTAGGAAAGGCAAAAAATTTAAGAAAAAGAGTACCCTCATATTTTAATAAAAATACTTCTTGGAAAACAAAACGACTTACATCAGAAGCGAAATCAGTTTCATTTGTAGTTTCCCAAAACGAAGCGAATGCATTATTAGCGGAATATTCATTTATTCAGGAATTTAAACCCAAATACAACATTCAATTTAAAGATGACAAATCTTACCCTTATGTAACTATTACAAATGAAGAATGGCCAAGGGCATTTGTTTCAAGAAACATAAATCATCAAAATGTAAACTTTGGCCCTTTTCCATTTATAGGAGCTGCAAAAAGATCCTTAGATCATTTAATAAATATTTTTCCTGTTAGAACGTGTACAAAAAATACATTTGAGAGACATCAAAAATTAAATAAACCATGCTTGCTCTATGAAATTGATAAATGCTCAGGGCCCTGTGTAGATTTAGTTAGCAAAGATGAGTATCAAAATCTTTTAAGTAATTTAAGAGAGTTTTATAAAGGAAATTCAGATACTTACATAAATGAAAAAATTAAAGAGATGCAAACACTTTCAAAAAATCAACAATATGAAGAAGCAAACAAAGTAAAAATTACTTTATCGCATTTGGAAAATGCAAGAGTTAGTCAAACTCTTATGACTTCAAATGATAAAAATGTTGACGTGATAGGTATTGACATAGGAAGGTATGATGTTGTTTTATCATGTTTACTAATTAGAAATGGAAGAATTGTAGGTGAAGTAAAAAATAATTTTGAACCAATGGATGTTCAGGACTATGAAAACTATCTTCCAAAAATTATTATAAATTTATTTGAAAAAAATATGCCATCAAACGAAATACTAGTAAGCCATGAATTTCCTTTATCTGAAACTATTCAAAAAGAACTTGAAAATAAATGGGAAAAAAAAATTACTCTCATTAATCCAAAGAGAGGTTGGAAAAAAGATTTATTAAATACTGCAATTGATGATGCAAAAGAATTAAGAAGGGTAGCAGACCTTAAACGTAGATCTGATCTTGAATTTAGATCACTCTCACTAGAGCAACTGCAGCATAAACTTAATCTAAAAAATATACCTTACAGAATAGAAGCATATGACATTTCAAACCTTGGAGATAAGTTTAGAGTTGGCTCTATGGTGGTTATGGAAGATGGTATTTCCAAACCTTCAATGTATCGTAAATTTCACATCAAGTCTTTTAAAGGACAAGATGATTTTAGATCAATGGAAGAAGTTATATTTAGACGTGTAAAACGTTTAATTAATAATCAAGAAAAAGACCAAAGCTTTCGAAGATATCCAGACCTAATCTTAATCGATGGAGGTAAAGGACAATTATCAAAAGCAAAAAGTGTAATCGATCACTTTAAATTAGACATTGATGTAATTGGTATTGCTAAAAAAGAAGAAGAGCTTTTTAGTCCCAATAAGAAGTCTTCAATAGTTTTAAATTCTAATTCTGAGGCACTATTTATTCTTCAAAATATTAGAGATGAAGCACATAGGTTTGCCATACAAGAAAACAGAAGATTGAGACTTAAAGATTTAGATATTGAATCTATATTTGAGATTAAGGGGGTTGCAAAATCTTCTATCGATATGCTATTAGAAAAGTATAAGACATTGAACAAACTTTCATCTGCAAGCTATAAAGAGTTGTCTAGCTTGATTGACGAAAAACAAGCAACAAAAGTTTATCAATACTTCAACAAATAACTCGGTACAAAAATTATTTTCCCAATCGTTAGATATAGGAACTAATATGAACTTGAAAAGGAATTAAATGGCATCTAAAAGACCAGAAGTATTATTGTTAGTCGGAATGTCCGGAGCTGGTAGGTCAGCAAGCTCAAATGTATTTGAAGATTTAGGATATTATGTAATTGAAAATTTACCACCAGAACTAGTAGAATCTGTGGTCCAGTCAAATGATGTTACTGAAACAAACAAGCAACTTGTATTAACAATTGATGCTAAAGACTCTACCGCTCAAGAAGAATTAAAAATCAGTTTAGATAAATTAAGCCAATCTGGAGTTTTAACCAGAATAATTTTTCTTGATGCTGATAATGAAACGCTTATTGAGAGATATGAAGAAAACAGGCGTCCTCACCCCATGGGTATGGATTCTATCTCGCAGTCTGT
>CACHJT010000013.1 GCA_902580215.1 uncultured Candidatus Actinomarina sp.
ACAATGCAATTACTGACTATTTTCTAGAAAAAGAATTTTTATTGCCATTAGTGATATTTTTGAGATTTTTTTTCATATATATTGAAAAAATAATCACAATAAATTTGCAAATAAGTGTTGAAAAAAATCTAAGATTACATTTACTTGAAGAAGTCTTTGTAAGGGGAAATGTATCTGTTTCCGACGCTTATTTTTATGTAAATACATTAAGTGCACAAGTAGGGGGCTTTTATTCGACATTATCAGTATTTTTTGGAAGCCTAATCCAAATTATTGTATTTTCAGGATATCTCCTTATATCAAATTTAAATATTGTTTTGATATTTGGTGGTGGCGTTTTAATACTATTTATACCTACATTCTTATTAACAAAGCTCGGAAGAAAATATGCTCATATAGCATATGTTTCGATGAACCAAATCAGCAAGGATATTGAAAAAGTTCTGGATAATTTGTTCTTAATCAAAATTCTAAAGTTCGTAAATAAAGAACTTGAAAATTTTGAAAATAGTTTAAAAAAATTCTACCAATCAAGAGTAAATGAAGTCAAAGTTGGGACAGTTAACGCACTAATGCCAAATTTTTTCACTTTATTTTTACTTTCAGTACTTATTGTTTTTTTCGATTTTATGAAATTTCTTACTTTTGATTTTATCGGCATACTTTTAAGACTTTTTCAGTCTCTAGGAATATTTAATAAAAATATTCATACAGTTTCTTCATACCATGTTTACTTGGAAAGGCTTTACGAAATTGAATCTAATAAAGATAATATCAATTTTGATAATTTTAAACTTGTAGATGAGAAAAATACTATTTCTGCAATTGAGGTTAAAGATTTATCGTTTAGATACCTAGGTATGAGTGAAGATATGTTTTGTAATCTAAATATTAAAATTCCCAAAAATGAACACACTATCATAACTGGACCTAACGGATCGGGAAAAAGTACTTTACTGGGTTTAATGACTGGAATATTTTATCCTACAGAGGGTGAAGTAATAGCCAATGTAAATAAATTTGGTTATGTAAGTGCTACTCCGATGATACTAAGTGCTTCATTAAAGGATAACTTACTTTATGGTGCTGACAGTAAAATTAGCGATTCTGAATTAATAAATTTAATTTCAGAATTTAAACTCTTTAATGAAGTAAGTTCTAAAACTTTAGACAAAAAAATATCAAATAAATCTTTATCCACTGGCCAGATGCAAAAGGTGTCTTTTATAAGAGCTTTGGCGTCTGGAATAGATTTATTAGTATTAGACGAGTCAACATCAAACTTAGATATTGAAACAAAAGAAACTATATTTTCAGTCATTAAGTCACAGAATATCACGGTTATAAATTCGACTCACAACCCAGAAGACTTTAAGTCTATAGACAATCAAATTATCATCAATTTAAATGATGATCAACGAACAGTAGAATTTATTAAACTATAAATTATTAATTAATTCTATTTCTTTCTTGCATACTTTTTTAATATCAAATTTCTTGTGTATAGTTTCAAAGCTATTGTTCGAAACTTCAACAGCATTATCAGTATTAGCAAAAATATTATTTACTAATTGCTCTAAATTATCATTTGGTTCAAAAAGATAACCATTAAATTCATTAGTTATTAGTTCTCTATTGTTAGGTATATTTAATACAACAGGAATACATCCCGCAGACATAGCTTCCATTGTGCTTTTAGGATTCCCTTCAAAAAGAGAAGTAGAAATAAAAATTTTATATTTTTGAAACTCTTTTTTAAGGTCGTTGTATGTTAATTTTCCAAGAAAGTTTGTTTTTACATTGTATTTTATAGAAAGTTCAGTAAGTTCCTTTTTTAGGCTTCCATCTCCATATATATCAATCTCTAAATTTGAATTTTGAAAAGACTTTATGAGTAGTGGATAGTTTTTCTGACTTTCCAGCCTACCAACAGCTAACAACTTATTATTGTATCTATCTTTAAAATTGTTTTTGCTTAAATTTTCTATCCAATTTGGAAGCAGTTCAATTTTTCTACTTGTTTTGAATGAACTTAAAAAACTTTGGTCATCAATTGAAGATACTGAGTATAAATCAGCATTAGCTAAAGCAAATTTTGTTAGAAGAAAATATAAAAATCTTATCAAGACTGGTTTTTTATCATTTTTGCTGAAAGTGTACATGTCATAACCTGTTCTTATAAAGAGTTTTTTCTTTGATAAATATTTATACATTATTGGAACCCAGCAGCCCATTAATTGATTTTGTTTGATTAAATCTGGAGATTCGACAAGTTTTTTCAACCTTGCGGCATATAAAAATGAGGAAGCATACCTTAGTAATTTACTGTTGTATTTTCTAAAGATAGAATATATGGGCAGAAGCTTTATTGCTTCAGATTCTTTAATTACTTCAAAATCGGAATCGTCACCATATGTGACCAATAAAAATTTATGATTGTGTATTTTATACATATATTCAAAGTACTGTATTTCCCTATCAAGGCTTCCAGAATTTTTTAAAGTATGAAGGGAATAGTCAAAAGTAAAAAAATACAGTATTCTCATCACTCCATAATAACTTATTTCTTCTTACAAAAAATATCTAATTGTTTATCCTGAAATGTGAAGTAATGAAAAAACTTTTAATTATACATACTAAATATAGAAATATTGGTGGTGAAGACATTGCCGTCAATAATGAGATAAATCTTTTTTCTAAATATTTTAAAGTTAGAGTTGTATATTTTGATAACAACAATCTCACATTTCCATATGATTATTTAGCTTTTTTAACAAACAATAATTCTCAGAGTAATAAAAAGCTAAAAGAAGAAATAGACTCTTTTAATCCGGACTTCGCAATTGTTCACAATACATGGTTTAAAGCTAATTTAGGTATTTTTCAAATATTAAATGCTTATAACATCAAGACATTTTTAAAAATTCACAATTATAGATATTTTTGCACTTCCTCATTTTCTTCGATAAGACACTTAAGAGGTAATACACTTTGCCATGCTTGTGGATTTAAAAAAAAGAAATTTCAAATTTTCAATAAATATTTTGAAGAGTCGTATTTAAAATCTCTGTTTGCAATTATTTATGGAAAAAAATATATTGATACTTTACTAAAAAGTAATATACAAATCCTAGTTTTGACAAAAAATCATAAAAAATTTATTTCAGAGTTTTTGGGTTTAAAAAATAATGTCAATGTCTTTCCAAATATTTTAGAAATAGATATTGAAAAATTAGATTTAAACCAACACAAAAATGAAAATTATTTAATTTACGCTGGACGTATATCACAAGAAAAAGGCATACATGAACTAATTAAAAATTTTTTAGAAATCCAAATTAAAGACCTAAGTTTAAAAGTTGTTGGAGAAGGGCCTGAGAGAAAAAAATTAGAATCTCTTTACAAAAGTTACAAAAAAATTAATTTTTTGGGGTATTTAAATAATGATGATGTGAAAAAAGAGATTTCAGGAAGCTTTGCTGTTGTGACTGCAACTAAACTTTTTGAAGGCCAACCAACATTGTTAACTGAAGCAAGTAAATTAGGAAAGCCATCAATATTTCCAAATTCAGGGGGAATATCTGAATTTTTTCCCGAAGGTTATGAATTTAAATTTAATCAGTTTGATTATGATGATTTAAAAAGAAAAATTATGACTTTGTATTATTCAGAAAAATATAATCAGGTTGGAGAAGAAAATAAACAATTTATTGATAACTACTTAGACGAAGAAAAGCTAATAGAAGATTTCATGAGATATATTGAGTTATGAGTTTAAATAAAACTGTTTCTGTAATAATGAGCGTTTACAATGCTGAGACAACAGTTGCTAAAAGTATTGAAAGTCTTGTTGGGCAAACATATGAAAATTTAGAGATATTAATAGTAGATGATTCATCCACTGACAAGACGTTTAATATTTGTAAGGAATATGAAAATAATTTTAAAAACATTTATTTGTTTAGAAATAAAAATAATTTAGGTTTAACAAAAAATTTAAATTTTCTTATTAATAAATCTAGTGGGGAGTTTTTAGCAAGACAAGATTCAGATGACATAAGTGAACCAAGTAGAATAGAAAAGCAAATATATTTTATTGAAAAATATAATCTTGATGGTTGCACAACAAGAGCAAAAATAATCCAGACAGGATCTATAATTCCTAAGAAATCACTATATTTACCAAAAAGGTTTGTAATTAATTTTAAAAACCCTTTCGTCCATGGATCACTTGTTTTAAAAAAAACAGTTGCTGAGAGCATTGGAAATTACAATGAGAAATTTTATTACTCACAAGACTATAAATTAATGTACGATCTTGTAACAGGAGGTTCCAAATTAAAAATTATGAAAGAGTGTCTTTATCATCTAAATATGAATGAGAATATCTCAATCAACAAAAAAACACAGCAACAATATTACGCAAGGTGTGTTAAAAAAAATATCGAACCAGAATTAATTATTTAATGAAAGTTTATTTGAACTCACCAAAAGAAAATTGGATTGTCGACAGGTTTGTAAAAGAATGGAAAAAATATAATAAACAAAATTCCACAAATTTCATTAAAACTTCTGATATTGTTTGGATAATTTCTCCTTGGACTTACGAAAAACTTTCAAAAAAAGTATTAAAAACAAAAAAGGTTTTGTCTACTATTCACCACATTGATGAAAATAAATTTAATATTGAAGAGTTTAAAAAACTGGATAAATATGTAGATTATTATCATGTTATATCTTTGAGAACTGAAACAGAACTTAAAAAATTAACAAACAAAAAAATATTTTATGCACCGTTTTGGATTGATCCAAAAAAATGGTTTGAGATAGAAAATAAAACAAGCTTAAGAAGAAAATATAATTTAGATGAAAATAAATATTTAATTGGTTCCTTTCAAAGAGATACCGAATCAAAAGGTAAGCTAGAGCCAAAGTTAGAAAAAGGCCCTGATCAATTTTTAGATATAATCATAAAGTTAAACCAAGAAAAAGAAGATTTACATGTAGTGCTTGCCGGAAAGAAAAGGGAATTTTTAGTTAATAAATTTATGGAATACAACATTTCATTTACTTATTATGAAATGGTTTCACAAAAAAAACTGAATGAACTTTATAACATCCTTAATCTTTACATAGTATCTTCAAGGGTTGAAGGCGGGCCACAGGCCATTCTTGAATGTGCTTTAACAAAAACACCAATAATATCTACAGATGTTGGCATTGCAGATGAGATATTGTCTTCAGACGCAATTTTCAATATGAATAATTTTTTAGAGGCAACACCTAATATTGAGTATGCATACAAAAAAGTACAAAAATTCTTGATACCTAATGGTTTTGATATTTTTTACAAAATTTTAAATGAAGTATATGAAAATTAGCATTGGTTCAAAAATTTTTGAAGGTCCATGGGGAGGTGGAAACCTTTTTGTAAAGAATTTTTCTGAATACCTTACGAAACAAGGAGTAACTGTAGTTCACGATCTATATGATCAAGACATCGACGTAATAATTTTGATGGATCCTAGAAAAAGCTCATATTCTTCAACCTTTACACACAAAGATATAGTTAATTACAAAAAATATATAAATAATAAAGCTTTTGTTATTCATAGATTTAATGAGTGTGATGAAAGAAAAGGAACAGTCGGACTCAATAAATTCTTAATTCAAGCTAATAAAGTTTCTGATAAGAACATTTATGTAAGTAATTGGCTCAGAGAAGTGTTTTACAAAGAAGGTATCGAAAGAAAGAATGACGAAGTTATTATGACTGGCGCAAATACTGAAATATTTAATAGAAAAAATTTTGTACCTTGGGATGAATCATCTAGGTTAAAAATTGTTACGCATCACTGGGGAACAAATATAAATAAAGGTTTCGAGGTTTACAAGCAATTAGATAATTATTTGGGCATTAAAGAAAATAGCGATAAATATGAATTTACTTATATTGGAAAATTACCAGAAGATTTTTCATTGACTAATTCAAACCATATCGAACCACTAAGCGGATTAGATTTAGCTAAAGAATTAAAAAAAAGTCATTTGTACCTTACAGCTTCACGAAATGAGCCTTCAGGAAACCATCATATCGAAGCTGCACAATGTGGTTTGCCAATTTTATATTTAAATAGTGGAGGTATTCCAGAATTTTGTAAAGGCTTTGGTATGTCTTTCGAAAAAAGTGAATTCTTTCATAAGTTGGAAAAAATCAGATCTGATTACTCAAAATATTCTCAAAATATGAAAAACTACCCTTTTAATTCTGAAAAAATGTCAGAAGAATATTATTTTTCTATTTTAAAAATGTTAAAAGATGCAAAATACATGAATGATATTTCCTTATATAAAGATAATGATTTAGTAACTTCAAAAAATCTTTATATATTAAAAAGAATATTTGGGAGAATGTTTTCAAGAGTCTATTTGTTTTCTAAGTTATATAATTTAGTTAATAGACTATATTTAAAAATTAAACAATTAGTTGTAAATGATAAAAATGAAAAATTTGATTAGAGAAAATAACAACATACTTCATGTTCTATATCTAACATATTTTTCTCTTGTAGTTTTATTTGGCCGCTCTTTTACTGGAATTTATTTTTTTGGGTTTAGACTAGGCGAATTGATGATTGCTTTCGCGGTTTTATTATCTGTAATAATCTTATTACTTCCTATATCA
>CACHJT010000014.1 GCA_902580215.1 uncultured Candidatus Actinomarina sp.
TCAAGTGATTCTAGAACATTAGGTCCCATTCCAATGAAAGATTGCTGGAAATTAAAATATAGATATTGGCCATATCAGAGGTTTAAAGCATATGAGTGATTCTTTATTTTGTAGTTGGTGTAAGAATGAAATGGCTTACATCCACGGACATGCAGCTTGTATAAATAATGGTTGTGCCATGTTTGGACTGAATCAAGCGGAGTGTTGTTCTGGAGAAAGTGTAGAATCTTGTGCGGGAACTCAACAAAATGAAATTGCATTATCCCCGCAAAGATTACAATAAATCATAGGAAAAAAAATGAGTACTGAAAATAAAACTGTTGAATCCATTCCAGCTATAACCATCAGGTTTGCCGGTGACTCCGGTGACGGTATGCAGCTAGTTGGTACACGATTTACCGATACATCTGCCGTTTTTGGAAATGACTTAGCGACTCTTCCTGCATTCCCTGCCGAGATCAGAGCACCTCAAGGAACTATTGCTGGAGTATCTTCATTTCAAGTTCAAATTGCTGATTTCGATATCTTAACACCAGGTGACAATCCAGATGTCCTAGTAGCAATGAACCCTGCTGCATTAAAAGCTCACCTTCATGACTTAGCACCAAATGGAATGCTGATTTTGAATGAAGATGCTTTTGAAGAAAAAAATATTACCAAAGCCGGATATAAAGTAGACCCGAGAGAATCTGGTGAATTAGACGGATATAGAGTTTTTCAAGTCCCAATGGAAAAACTAACCAAGGAAGCTTTAGAAGAATTCGATTTACCTGGTAGAGCAGTTTTGAGATCAAAAAACATGGTCGCTCTTGGATTAATATCATGGACTTTTAACAGGCCTCTAGAAGATACTGAAAATTGGATAAATGATAAATTTAGTAAACTTCCAGAGATTGCTAAGGCTAATATCAAAGCATTAAAAACCGGTTATAACTTTGGAATAACTGTCGAAGCATTTCATCATACCTACGTTGTTGAAAAAGCAGCTCTTCCTGCTGGTGAATATACAAATATTAATGGAAATATAGGTTTGAGCTGGGGTTTAATTGCTGCTGCAAAGAAAGCAAATCTAGATTTATTTTATGGAAGCTATCCGATCACACCAGCATCAGATATTTTGCATGAACTTTCAAAACACAAAAACTTTAATGTCATTACTTTTCAAGCAGAAGATGAAATCGCAGCTGCAGCTGCTTCTGTTGGTGCTTCCTTTACAGGAAAGCTTGCTGTTACTGGTACTAGTGGTCCAGGACTAGCTCTCAAAAGTGAAACGATTTCATTGGCGCTATCTGCAGAACTGCCATTAGTCATTGTGAACGTACAGAGAGGTGGACCATCTACTGGACTTCCAACGAAACCTGAACAATCAGATTTGATGTTTGCATTATATGGAAGACATGGTGAGTCACCTCTTCCAGTTGTAGCTGCTAAATCTCCTTCTCATGCTTTTTATGCAGCTTATGAAGCTTCCAGAATTGCTTTAAAATATATGACTCCAGTGATTTTATTATCTGACAACTATGTAGCAACTGGTTCTGAACCATGGAACCTTCCAAATACTGAAGAACTAAATGAATTGGAGACAAACATCATTACAAAACTTAATACAGAAGATGGGTTTTTGCCATTCTTAAGAAATGTTGATACATTTGCTAGGCCATGGGCACTGCCTGGTACTCCAGGACTAGAATACAGAGTCGGTGGTCTTGAAAAAGAAGAGGGAACAGGAAATGTTTCTTATGACGCTGCAAACCACCAATATATGACAGATATGAGAGCATGGAAAGTTTCCAACATAGCGAATGATATTGATAAGTTAGAAATTCATGGTGATGAATCTGCTGATACATTAGTTCTTGGTTGGGGATCAACTTATGGAGGAATCACACAAGCCGTCAATAGATTGAATGAAAAAGGTGTCAAAGTTGCGAGTGCGCATTTTGTCCATCTCAATCCTTTCCCAGACAACACACTTGAAGTTATATCTAAATTTAAAAAAGTAATCATTCCTGAGTTAAATACAGGTCAGCTACTTAAATTAGTTCGAGAGGCCTTTTTAGTTGATGCACGAGGAATAAATAAAGTTTCTGGTGAGCCATTTACTGCCCAGGAGCTAACAGATAAAATTGAGGCAATTATAAATGAGTAAAATACCTGTTACCTATAAAAGAACTGATTTACAAAGCGACCAAGAGGTTAAATGGTGTCCTGGATGTGGTGACTACACTATCCTTGCATCAGTCCAGAATTTCATGGCTGAGATGGGTATTTCAAAAGAAAAAATAGTTTTTGTCTCTGGAATTGGTTGCGCAGCTAGATTTCCATATTATATGAACACATATGGTGTTCACTCAATTCATGGTAGAGCACCAGCAGTAGCTACTGGTGTATCAGTATCAAACCCAGATTTATCTGTTTGGGTTGTTTCTGGTGATGGTGACGCTCTATCTATTGGAGGAAACCACTTAATTCATGCACTACGTAAAAACGTAAACATCAAAATTCTTATGTTTAATAATCAGATTTACGGACTAACTAAAGGTCAGTACTCTCCTACTAGTGAGGAAGGCAAAAAGACGAAGTCATCACCTTTTGGTTCAGTAGAGATGCCACTCAATCCAATGAGTCTTGCAATAGGTGCTGAAGCAACTTTTGTAGCAAGGTCCATTGATATGGATAGAGACCTCACTGCAGGAATTTTAGAAGAAGCCAAAAATCATAAAGGTTCTGCTTTTGTAGAGATTTATCAAAACTGTAATGTCTTCAATGATAAAGCCTTCGAACAGTTAACCAATAAAGAGACCAAATTAGCAAATAGAATAAATTTAGTACATGGTGAGAAAACAGTTTTTGGGGAAGATGGACATAAAGCTGTAGTTATCAGAAATGGTATTGCGCAAATTGTTGATACTAAAGATGTCGATGAATCTGAAATCTATGTTCATAACATTCATGAAGAGAACCCATCAATTGCTTTCTCTTTGTCTAGACTTTCTCATGGTCCATATGGTCCAACACCACTTGGTGTATTTAGAAAAGTCCAGAGAGACACCTTTACCGAAGAGGTTCATGGTCAAATTGATATGGCTAAAGAACAAAAAGGTGAAGGTGAATTAGATAAGCTTATACGTTCTTTAGGAACTTGGGACGTTAGTTAATTCTTAGTTTTTTCAAATATATTAAGCAATTTTAATTTTTGAATCAAATTTGACTAGCACATTGACTATATCTTTCTTAACTTTTTCAGATTTACATATCAATGTAACTACATTTTCATCAAACATTCCAATCTGAGAGCCATCTAAAGTACTAACAGTACCACCAATATATTTTGCAATCGGCTCATATGCAAGCCTATCGTGAGCAAAAGGGGCAGAAGTTATAACACCATCAAATGTTGAAAATCCTAAAGAGATTATGTCTTTACAAAATTGATTCTTATTACGAAATAAAACCTTTTCATTACTTAAAACATCCAATAGATCAAGATTATCTTCACAAGAAATCAAATAATCTTCTTTATCAGCAATTTCGATTTGTTCATAATCAAAAGAAGAAGTGATTAATTTATTATTATGAACGGCAGTGTAAATATCTTGAACAGGGCAAATGACTATACCTGTAGAAATTTCATTTTTTACTATTCTAGAAACCAACACACCCCATTCAGGTTTATGTTGCGAAAATGCTCGTGTCCCATCTATAGGGTCAATAACCCAAGTGATATCATTGGTACCTTTTGTAAAGCCTGTTTCTTCACCGAGAATTGAATCATTTGGAAACTTTTTATTTAAAAGTTTAATTATTTTCTTTTCTACCAAAACATCAATATCTGTAACAACGGACCCATCTGGCTTAGTCCTGATGCTGAAGTCTTTATAGTATCCATCAAGAGCGTAATTTTTTATCTCATCAACAAAGGTGGTTATAAAATTTTCCATATTCAAAATATAACAATCCTAAGTTCATGGAATGTAAACTTAAGCTATAGGAAAGTAAATTTCTGTTAAAGAACTATGTTTTAAAAAATTTAACTATAAACTCAGAACCTTCTCCGAGTTTACTTTTTAGCTGGATATCACCATTATTTCTTTCTACAGCATGTTTGACTAAAGATAAGCCAATTCCTGTTCCGCCTAGAGCTCTGGACCTTCCTTTGTCAACTCTATAAAATCTCTCAAATATCCTTTCTTGATCTGACATTGAAATACCTCTTCCTTTATCTAAAACAGATAGAATTACTTCGGAATTATCGAAAAGCAAATTTATTGTTATTTTTTCGTTCTGCTCAGAATAATTACAGGCATTCCTTAACAGATTCCTTACAATCATTGAGAAATCATCTGGATCTAATAAAAAATCAATATCTGCAGATTCAAAAATTACTCTTTTTTTATTTTCTTCAGAGAGGAATCCTATCTCAGCTTCAATTATCTTTTTCAAATTAACTGTTTCTTTTACAGGGTCATTGACCTCAAGCTGAGAAAGATCTAGTAGATCAGAAAGCAACAATGTCATTCTTTGACTGTCTTTAAGTATTTGATTTAGAAATTTTCTTGTATCTTCGAGTTCTGAATTTTCTAAAGCAGTTATAGCTGTTTCAACAGCCAGCTGAATTGAAGTAACAGGAGTTTTAAGTTCATGAGATGCATTAGCAATAAATTCTTGCTTTAATTTATCAATATTCTGAGAATTGTTATCCATCTGTAACTAATTTATATCCGACTCCCCTAACAGTTATAAGTCTTTTAGGTTCTCTAGGATCTTTTTCAATTTTTTCTCTAATTCTTTGAATATGAACATCAAGTGTTTTTGTATTACCAATAAAAGAATAGCCCCATATCTCATCGAAAATTTGCTCTCTAGACATTAAATTACCTTCATTTTCACAGAAAGCATATAGGAGCTCAAATTCTCTTGGTGTTAAATCAATATTTTTATCATCTACTTTAGCCTCATACTTTGATAAATTAATTTCAATATTTCCAGATTTAATAGATTTATCATTCTTATTTGTTTTTGTTGTTGTTGTTCTTCGTAATACAGCTCTAACTCTGCTCATCAATTCTCTTACAGAAAAAGGCTTAGTAACATAATCATCAGCCCCTAGCTCTAGACCTGAAACTCTGTCTGCTTCACTGTCTTTTGCGGTAACCATTATTATTGGCACATCAGATTCTTTTCTGATAGATCTGCATATATCTAATCCGGAAATTTCTGGAAGCATTAAATCTAGAATAATTAAATCAAATACTTCTTCACTGAATATTTCAAGAGCAATAGGTCCTTCATCAACATGTGTTACAGAAAAGCCTTCTTGTTTTAAATTGTAAATTACGGGCTCGGCAATACTGTGTTCATCTTCGACTAATAAAATTTTGCCTGACATTAAAATTCTTTAAATTCTCCAGTTACTAAAAAGTGTGTTAACTCACAAATATCAACTGCATGATCTCCACCTCGTTCTAGTGTCCTAATACAAGTAACAAGTCTGAATAATCCTTTGAACAAATCTTCGTTGCCAGCAATTTTTGGAGCTTCTTCTAGCATTGAGTTATATAGTCTATTTACCTGACTATCTTTTTCAGCTGTTGCTAAAGCTAGATCTTTATCCCGATTTTTTAAACTTTCCATTGCGGAGGAAGCCATATCAATTACTAAATCCCCCATTTCTACAACTGTTGCATGTACTGTCTCTGGTAATGGTGAATCAAAAATCTCTTGTGTTGTATTTCCAAGGTAAACCGCCAAATCACCAAGACGCTCTAAATGTAAACTGGCTTGCAAAATAGATGTAGAAAGTCTTAAATCTGTAGCAACAAGTTGCTCAGTGGCCATAAGCTCAACCCAGTCTTGGTCAATTTTAAGATAAGCAGCATCAATTTCATCATCTTTTTCAACTGTTGCTATTGCTCTATTAACATCTTTATCTTCTAAAGCCCGAACACCATCAACCAGAGCATCTAAAACAAGCCTGCCCATTAAATGTAAATCTGTCTCAAGATTTTCAATCTTTTCTTGTAAGCTCATCCGAACCTGCCTGATATATATTGTTCCGTTAACTCCTGTTC
>CACHJT010000015.1 GCA_902580215.1 uncultured Candidatus Actinomarina sp.
TCTGTTAGAGCAGGTTTTAAATTACCTAAACATCACCGAATCTTATTTATTTTTAGTGTTTTGGACTATCTTCTTTATTTGGATATTGTTTGGAAAGAGATTTCTTAATAGAAAAAAATGAATGTGATAGAAACCTTAGAAAAGTACTGGGATACATGGGAAATCTTGCTTATTATAATTCCTATTGTTGTGTTTCAACTATTCAGGAAATAAATGACTAAAAAAAAGTTTATTATTGATGCTGACACAGGCTCAGATGATGCTGTTGCAATTCTTATGGCACTTAGAGATCCAAGAGTAGAAGTTCTTGGAATTACAATTGTTTCTGGCAATGTTCCATTGAAACAGGGAATTATAAACACACTCGCTACAGCAGAGCTATGCGATACAGAAGTTAAAGTTTACGCAGGTGCAGATAAACCATTAACTAGAGAATACAAAGAGCTTTACACATTAGATGAATTTGCCGCCCATGTGAAATCACTATCACCTGTCTCTGCCTCAGCACAATGTGTTCATGGTATTGATGGCATGGGAGACATTGGAATAGAACCATTAAATAAAAAGTATGAAGATCAGAATGCAGTAGATTACCTAGTGAATTCTTTTAATGAAAATCCAAATGAAATCACACTTGTCACACTTGGTCCACTTACAAATATTGCAAATGCTATTCAGAAAGACCCTTCTATAGTGAATAAAATTGAACATTGTTATGTAATGGGAGGTACCTCTGATGGTACAGGGAATGTCTCTTCAGCTGCAGAATACAATATCTGGGTAGATCCAGAAGCCGCAAAAATTGTTTTTAATTCTGGCTTACAAATCACCATGGTTGGTTGGGACAATTCATATAAATATGCAATGTTAAAAGATGAAGAAATGAATAATTTGAAATTACTCAAAACAAAATATGCAGATTTTTGTGTTGATATACAAAAAACCCTTATAGAACTTACCCACGCTACGTATGGTTTTTATGGATTTGACTTACCGGACCCAATAACAATGGCAATAGCACTAGATAATAAACTAATTGTCGAATCACAACAGTTGCATGTTGTAGTTGATACAAGAGACGGAATCACAAGAGGTCAGACCATTGTTGATTATTTTGATGCAGAAAAAGAAGAACAAAATATTAGAGTTGTAACAAAAGCTGATGAAAAGGGCTTTCAAAGTTTATTAACAGATTTAGTAACATAGATTAAAACTCTTTTAACATGCAATAGTGAGTAAAAAAGTTTACCTTCTCTGGTTCGGCCAAACAATATCTTGGACAGGTTCTGCAATGTCTTTTTTTGCTATAGGTGTATGGATATTTGAAACAACAGGTAAAGCCAGCGCGCTTTCTACAGTGTTATTTGTAACTGCAATTATAGGAGTGATTACAGGGCCTTTTGGAGGAGTGCTGGCGGATAGGTTTCCAAGAAAACGATTAATAATTACTTTCGATTTAACAATCGCTTCACTGATGTGTGTAATCGGCTATCTTGCACTCAACGATATTTTAACTTTGCCTCTTTTAATACCATTTGCATTAGCATTTGGAATTTTTGAAATAGCCCATTGGACGACTTGGAGTGCTTTCTTGGGTGATGTTGTAAAAAAACACGAAGTAACAAAAGTCTCCGCTTTATTTGAAAGCGCAGAAGCCATTTCAGTTCTTATTGGACCAATAGGCGGTGCTTTTATATACTCATTTTTTGGCTTACCAGGAGTAATACTTTTTGACGTAGTCACTTGTTTAATTGGTATTGCAACAATCACCTTATTTAAAAGTAGAAAAGTTGAGTTAAAAAATAAATTAAATATTAAAAATATTTATTTTGATTTAGTCGAAGCATACAACTGGTTGAAAAAACAAAAGGGTTTATTAACTTTGGTACTCATTTTTTCTATTGGTAATTTTTTATGGGGCTTCACTTCAGTACTACTCCCAGCAATGATTTTAAGTTTTACTGACGCTAGGGGTCTTGGTATTGTCGAATCGAGTGTAGGAATAGCTTTTCTCTTTGGTTCAATTATTTCTCTGCGTTTATCGAATTGGCTACAAGGAAACTTAAAGGTAGCTATTTATTGTGGTTTATTAGGAGGGTTGAGTTTAATTCTCGGATCAGTAAGACCAAGCATTATTCTTTTGTGCATACATGGCGTAATCGGTGGAGTTAGTGGAACGGTACAATATACTGTTTCATCTGGGGCATGGTTAGCTATTACTACAGAAGATATTCGTGGAAGAGCGTTAGCACTTAGGGGAACGATTGCTCAAATGCTAAGACCTTTAGGAGTAGTTATTGCTGGGCCATTAGGGGACTATTTAGAGTTTACCTTTTATCCAGCAAATACAGATTTCTTGACTCCAATAGTAGGCAGTGGACCTGGTAGAGGGTATGCATTTTTATTCTTCCTTGTTGGTGTTGCATATGTAGTTCTCTGGATTGTGAATTACAATAACAAAAACTTAGCAAATCTTTCAAAACAGGTTAAAGATATAACAAATCAGTAGCATTAGGGTATGAGTCAAATCGTTAAAACCGAGAATCATCCAAACAAAAAAAGAAAGATACTTGGACCCATCGGAAGGTTTCTTTTAAAACTTGTTAATTGGGATATCGTTGGAAATCTACCTGATAAAAAAAGAATAATTATTGCATCTGCCCCACACTCATCTACGTTTGATGCAATTTATGCATACATAGTGTGCTTGGCAACTGATCTGAAGTTTTATTTTTTGGGTTCTGTTTCAATGTTTACGCGAATAGTCGTGCCTCTTCCCTTTAAAAAAAATCCTGACAAGCTTGGAATACCACATCCATTTGGAAAGATTCAAAACAAAGTGCTACTTAATTTTGGAGGGATACCAGTCTGGAGAGCAAAATCGACAGGAGTAACACAGCAAGTTATTGATCAACTTAAACCAAAAGATAAATTTATTTTGTATTTAACAGTTGAGGGCGAAATGAAAACCAACCAAACTATTAAAAGTGGATTTCATTATATTGGTAAGGCACTCGATGCTGTGGTAGTCCCAACTAAGATAGATTATAAAAATCGAAGATTTGAATTAATGGAAGAACTAGAACTAACAGACTCAGTTGAGACAGACAAAGATGCATTAATGGAAAGATACCACTTGGTCCAAGGAAGAAATAAAACCTTTCTTAAACCGGAGTAAAAAAAGATGTTAGTGATACTCGCAACCATAATTGGATCAATTACTTTACTTTATCTATTTCCAAATATGACAATGTTATTTTCTATTGTAATTTTTGTGTTTGCTGTGAGATGGCTCGTATTTAACAACAAATATTACGAGTAAAACATTAACTCTTAACGAAATTTATCAAAAAAGCCTTTTCGCCAAGCGTATCCAGCTACAGCAGTAAGCAAAATTCCTGCGAAAAAAGGAGGTATTCTAGAAAGTAGTAAAACAAAAGCAACAATAACCATTGCGTAATCAAGATATGTCCAAAACTTACTTGTCATTTTTGGAATTAAATTGAAATACCTAAGAATTGAAACTGCAATAATTCCAGTTAGTAAATAATACATTTCTTTAATTATACGTATTAATAAACTAAATAAAATAATGTCAAAAACAGCAATTATCACTGGTGCTAATAAAGGAATTGGATTAGCTGTAGCAAAGGATTTAATTGCTAAAAATTATCAAGTTATTTTAGCTTGTAGGGATACGGCAAAAGGAAAAATGGCCGAAGAGTTTCTTGGTAGTAATGCAGTTTTTTTGGAATTAGATTTATCAAAGCCCTCAAGCATTAATCAGTTTGTGAATCAAATTAATTCGGATTATTCAGAGATAGATGTTTTGTACAATAATGCAGGATTAATCTACAGAGATTTTGAATTAACTGAGGAGGGTTACGAATCAATGATTGCTGTAAATTACTTTGGTTCTTTTAGATTAGCTCTGATGTTGTTAGAGAATTTACATAGAAGTTCTGGAAGGATTGTTCAAGTCACAAGCCTTTCTATGTATCTAGCAAGAACATTTAATATAAGCGGCCTACACTCTAAAGATTCATTCTCTCCTAGTAGTAGATACAATTTCACAAATCTACTTAGGTCAATGTTTGCAATTGAGTTAGAGAATAAACTAAAAAAAACATCAATTTCAGTTTCCGCCGCTCACCCAGGTGTTACAAAGTCCAGACAGTCAAGACCATACGAAGTTAAGAAAATTAAAAAGTCTTTTTATACCTATTTCTCCACAAACATAAACACAGGAATCGCACCAATTATTCGAGCAATTGAGGATGAAAGCATCACAGCAGACCTAGTTTACGCTCCAAAACTAATCGGCATTTATGGCGAACCAACACTCATGCGACACAACAAATTAGTTTACAATCAAGAGCTACGAGATAAACTTTGGTCATATACAGCAAATGAACTTAATTTAAATATATGATAATAATTCAAACTACAGTAGATGAGCAAGAGAAAGCTAAAAACTTAATCAACTTACTACTTGAAACAAACAAGATTGCATGCGGAACTTTTCATGAAATCCAATCATCTTATAAGTGGAAAGATGAGTTGGTCGAGGATTCAGAAATTGAAATATTGCTCTATACAAAAGAAAGTTTGATGAGAGAAGTCGTTGATGTTGTTAAGCAAAGACACCCTTATGAGCTTCCAAAAATCACAGTACTTGAACCTGTATTTACACTGCCTGAGTATGAAAATTGGGTATCAGACTCAACTACTTAGTGGAGTTAACATAACTCCAAACAGAATAATTATCTAAGTTAATAGATCTTTCGTTGTGCTTGTCTAAGGCAGCAACAATTTGAGCTCGATGTTCTCCTGCATGAAAGATTAATTGGGAAAGTATTTCAGAAACTGTACTTTTACCCTCACCTTTGGAGGTTTTATAGGTTACTTCTTCATCTTCTCTATCAACATTCTTCATTAAACTTTGATCAATCCTGTCTAGTTCAAGTAACAGTTCATCGATAATTTCCGAATCGTCAGTACTTTTAAGTTCAAAACGTGAAAAGGGTTCACCATTTAATCGTCGACCATACAAATGTGATGCACCTGCAATGTGTATCATTATTGTTCGAACAGTCCACTCGGGATCGATTACAAAATAATCAAGAACTTTTGTGTCCAGCTTTTTAATCTC
>CACHJT010000016.1 GCA_902580215.1 uncultured Candidatus Actinomarina sp.
CCTAGTTGATGGTACTTACGAGCTATTCAGGGCACATTTTGGTTATCCAAGCAGGAAAACAAAACAGGGAAAAGAAGTAGGTGCATTAAAAGGATACATAAACCACTTACAATCCTTAAGAAAAAAATATGAATATATAGGTGTTGCATTCGATTCAAAGGTGGAATCTTTTAGAAATGAAATTTATAACGAATACAAATCTAGTAAAAATATTGATAAAGAAATATTAGATCAATTCCCTTTGGCTGAAAAAGTTACAGAATTACTTGGACTTACTTTATTACCAATGGACCATTATGAAGCAGACGACGCTATTGCGTCTGTATGTGAATTATTTAAAAATGAAAATGTAGAAATTATTATTGGATCATTAGATAAAGATCTAATGCAATGTCTAAATGTTAAAAATATTTCAATGTACTCCACCAGGTATAAATCTTTTACAACAGGAGATGATGTTTATAAGAAATTTGGTGTACATCCTCATCAAATACCAGATTTTCTGGCACTTGTTGGAGATTCTTCTGATGGCATTCCAGGTATGAATGGTATTGGTGAAAAGACTGCATCAGCACTACTTCAAGAGTATGAAAATATTGAAAACATTTATCAAAATTTAAATATCTGGAAAAACAATATAAGAAGTGGAGAAAGGCATGCAAACACAATTTTCGAAAACTATGAATTGCTTAAGCTATTTAAAAGTCTTACAACTCTGAGAGTGGACGTTAAAGTACCTAAGAAAATAGAAAAATATTCATTATCTAAACTCAGCTCCGATGAATTAGAAAAATTTTCTACAAAATATCAACTTAATATTAATTTTTAAAATCTTTATATTTTTTTAAACTTTTACTAGTCTCATAATGTGAAAAAGTTTGCATTTGTACTCGGTTTGTTTTTAGTCATGACACCAGCAATGTCTGCATTAGCTGATGATCATGTTGAGGAAAATGAAACCCAACAGGGAACAATGGATGAGAACTTACCAGTACCTGCAATAGTTATTGAGGAACCACCAGAGCAGATAGAGGATGTAGCTTGGACTTACAGGTTTTTAATTCCAACTACTGTTGCGATAGCTACTCTGGTGATTCTTGGTAATGTCATCCAGTACTTCAGACAAGTAACAAGAAAAAGATACAAAGTTATAGAAAAATAAATTAGTCTTCTTGTAATGACTGAAATTGAAAATAAAATTACAAATCTACTTAATCCAACTCAAAACTATGTTGTTGCATTAAGCGGGGGCGTTGACAGCTCAGTACTGCTGCATATAGTGCATTCTTATACATCAAATGTCAGGAGTGTTTTTGTTAACCACAATCAAAAAGATTCAGAAAAACTTCAAAAATCAGCTGAGAGTTTTGCTAAAGATTTAGGTGTAGATCATTTGAATGTAGATACTCAGTTAGATTCTGATTCGTCAGAAACAAAAATGAGAGATGCAAGGTACGAAGCATTGTTTAATAACATGCAAAAAGATGAAATTCTTCTTCTTGGACATCATAGTGATGATAGAGTAGAAACTTTTATGATAAATCTGTTCAGAGGGACAAGACTCAAAGGTCTACTTTCTATAAAGCAAGAGACAAAAGGTATATTAAGACCACTAATTGATATTAAAAAGTCTTCAATCATTAAATATGCTCAGGATAAAAAAATAAATTTTTTAGAAGACTCTACAAACAAAGACAATTCAATTTTACGGAACTGGTTAAGGAATGAAATTATTCCGAGCCTTGAAAAGAATTTCAAAGGAGATTTAAATAGCAAAATACAAGGTTTAATTTACGAAATAGATGAACTTACAAAAAATGATAAAAACCTAATTTCGTATATTAAAAGTGCAAAAGGATATGTAGAAGTTCCAATTTCACTGATTAATATGGACAACTCAGCCTCTTATTATTTGCTGTCAACAATATCTCAATATATTGGACAAAGCGGATTACAAAATTCCGATATCAAAAAAATATTTTCTGTCATTGAAAAAAATATTAGGAAAAGTTTTTTTGAAAATTGGGAAGTTTCAAGTCAAAGTGGGCTTCTTATCTTTGTCAATAAAGAGAAATGGACAGGTAGTGCAGATTTGCTAGAACCAAAAGGTTATTTTAATTTCGAAAAATACGATTCTATAGACTCTTTAAATAATTGGTCTATATCATTGCCAAAATACCTAGAAAATGAAATTTACTTTAGTGAAATTTCTGATGGAGATTTGTTTAAAACAGGTAGTCATAACCAAAAAGCTGCTGAAATATTTCGTTCATATGGGGTAAATAAGTCACTTAGAGAGGTCTGGCCAGTTCTTAAACTGAAAGATACTATTCTATGGATACCAGGAATAAGAAAATCTAGTGAGGGAAACTGGTTGGAAACACAGAAAGATAAATTTATAATAAGTGCTTCTACAGAAAAGGTTAGTATTGAAAATTTCTAAAACTTTAATATCAAAAGAAGAAATAGAAAATAAAATTTCGGAAATTGCAGAAACAATAAATAGTAAGTATAAAGACGAAGAACTTGTAGTTATTGGCATTCTGAAAGGAGCTTTTATAGTTGTAAGCGACCTTGCTAAGCAACTTCAGATTGATGTTACCTTTGACTTTATGAGTATTAAATCTTATTACGGATCTGAATCATCTGGACAAATTAAAATTATTAAAGATTTGGAGTATGACATTTCAAATAAAAATATTTTGATAGTCGAAGACATCTATGACACAGGATTAACCCTCTCAAGCTTAAAAAAATTACTTGAATCTAGAAATCCAAAAAGTATTGAAATTTTTAGCATGTTTGTTAAAAAAGGAGTTTCAAAAGACCCAATTGAAATCGATTACAGTGGATTTGAAATTGGCCCTGAATTTGTAGTGGGTTATGGTCTAGACTACAACGGAAAATATAGAGAATTGCCTTATTTAGCCCTTCTCTCTTAAATGTCAGTATTGCTTTTAAACCCAAGAGTATTAAATTAAATAAGATGGATAAGAAAAATAACAATAAGTCATTTTTTATGTACTTTGCTTTAGGACTACTTATCTTTCTTGGCGTCCAGCAGTACAACTCTACGGTTAACGCACCTGAAAGCAAATCTTTTACTGCGTTTAAAAATGAAATTATCGCCGGCTCTGTAATAGAAGCCACAATAAAAGAACAATCAAATATGGTCGAATTTAAAATAGCAAATGATGAAACCGTATATCAAACAGAATATCCAGAGGGTTTTGAAGGAGAAGTATTTCAACTCTTAGTTGATCAAGATATAGTCTTAAATACTGACACAGAGCCTGCAGGGTTTCAAGATTATGTATTTGCATTTTTACCTTGGCTATTTCTTGCAGCATTTATGTTCTATATGTTTTCTCAAGTTAGATCAAATGGAAATCAGATCATGCAATTTGGTAAATCAAAAGCAAAAGAGCTCGACGAAGAAGCACCAAAAGTTACGTTTCAGGATGTAGCAGGTGTTGAAGAAGCTAAAGAAGAGCTAGAAGAGATAAAAGAGTTTTTGAAATCTCCAGAAAAATTTAACAAACTTGGTGCAAAAATTCCTAAAGGAGTTTTACTTGTAGGCCCTCCAGGAACAGGGAAAACCCTTCTTGCAAAAGCAGTTGCTGGGGAAGCTGGTGTTCCATTTTTTAGCATTTCAGGATCTGACTTTGTTGAGATGTTTGTAGGGGTTGGAGCCAGCAGGGTAAGAGATTTATTTAAAAAAGCCAAAGAATCATCTCCAGCAATCATATTTATTGATGAAATTGATGCAGTTGGAAGAATGAGGGGTGCTGGTCTTGGTGGTGGACACGACGAGAGAGAACAAACTCTAAATCAATTACTTGTTGAAATGGATGGTTTTGAAGCTAACCAAGGTGTAATACTTATGGCAGCAACAAACAGGCCAGACGTTCTCGATCCTGCTTTATTAAGACCGGGAAGATTTGATCGACAGGTAATCGTTGGCAGGCCCGATTTAGCAGGAAGAACTCAGATTCTAAAAGTTCACGCTAAAGATAAACCATTAGCAAAAAATGTTAACTTTGAAACTTTGGCTAAACAAACACCAGGATTTACCGGTGCTGATCTTGCCAATTTATTAAACGAAGCAGCACTACTTGCTGCAAGAAAAAATAAAAAAACTATAGGTATTGCCGATATCGAGAACTCAATCGATAGAGTTATGGCTGGTCCTGAAAAGAAAAGTCAAGTAATGACAGAAGAGGAAAAGTTAATTATTGCTTATCATGAAACTGGCCATGCTTTAGTAGGCTGGGCACTTCCAAATGCGGACCCAATTCACAAAGTTACCATTATCCCTAGGGGAAGAGCGCTTGGCTATACTCAGGCATTGCCCGATAGTGAAAAGTATCTTTCATCTAAGGCTGAATTAAAAGATAGACTCGCAATGCTTATGGGAGGCAGAGTTGCAGAGGAGTTAATATTTGCAGACCCAACTACAGGGGCATCAAACGATATTGAAAAAGCAACAGATATTGCAAGAAGAATGGTGATGGAATTTGGTATGAGTGAAAAGCTTGGACCAATGCTTTATGGCAAAGGTTCAAATGAAGTATTCCTTGGTCGAGACTATGGAAGACAACAAGACTATTCTGACGAAGTCGCTTCATCTATAGATGACGAGGTAAGAAATTTATTGAATGACGCTCACATAATTGCTGGAAAAATATTAAAGAAGTTTAAAAAACAAATGGATGCAATGGTTAATTTATTAATG
>CACHJT010000017.1 GCA_902580215.1 uncultured Candidatus Actinomarina sp.
GGTAGAAAAATCAAAAAGTGATTGGATTGCAAATTATGAAAATTCAATTTGGCTCTTGAACTTATTAGAAAGTTCAGATAAATTTCAATATTTATTACTCCCTATTTCAAGATGGATAGGTAGTGGTGATAACAAAGTTACAGGTGATGCAATAGAATCAATTTCTCTATCTTCTTCACTGTTAGCCAAGTCAAGTAAAACAAAAATATTTTCAACTGTACATACTTTTTCACACCTACCAGAAACTATTGCCCATTCATCAGTTTTTTTAAATGAAGCTTTTAATAATCGATTTGCAATAAATCTGGTTTGTGGATGGAAAGAAGATGAAATTAAATATTTTAATATCGACAATTGGGATTTTGAGAAAAGATACAAAGTTGCGAAAGAATGGGTTGATCGTTTTAGACATTCTGAAACCGAATATGGTAAGTTGAGAAATCAAAGTTTAAAAACACAAATAATTAATGCTGCTTTTAGTAAAGAAGGGAGAGAATTTGCTAAGAATAATGTTGATGATTTGTTTACTACGATACCGTCCAACTTTAATATAGAAGAAACAAACCCTGATTTGGAAGGTAGATATGTTGCAGCAACATTATTTTTTGAAAAGAATATGGATAAAGCGGTAAATAAGTATGAGAATGTTCTTAAAATTTCAGATAAAGAAGCAGCTTTAGATTTTGCAAAAGCAATAAAAAAATCAGATAAACTTAAAGGCAATATGTATTTAAGCAATCAACCAATGGTAGCTACTGGATCAGGACTACCATCTATAATTGCAGATGAAGAAAAATTGTTATCTTTAATTGATTATCTAATTAAAAACAAATGTAAAGGTTTTGCGATTAATCTGAATAATTATTTTGATGCAGAATTAATTTTAAACACGTTAGAGAGCAATTTTAAAAAAGGATTTGAGTAATGAATAGTTTTTCACTAAAAGGAATTGATTCAAGATTAGTTTCAAAAATTATGAATACGAAATATGTATTTGAAGAAGATATTGAATATTTAGCAAAGATAGAAGAATTTCATGGAGAGGAGAACACCTTAACTTATGCAACAAATCAAGAATATACTCAGAAAGCAGTCGAAATTGGTTATAAATTCATATTTGTTAAGCCAGAGAATGTTTTAGAAGTAAAAGGTGTTAATTTTTTAGAAACAGATAATCCTCGAGAGTCCTTTGTAAAACTAGTTAACTATTTAAATTCAAACAAACACTATGAAAGTATCGAAAGCTCTAATGGCAAAAATACAAAATTTGGAAAAAATGTTGAAATTTCAGAAAATGTACAAATTGGAAATAACGTAGAGATTGGAAACAATGTAGTTATTTATGAAAATGTGATAATTGAAGATAATGTAAAAATCGGAAACTTTTGTGTACTTGGATCAAAGGGATACGACGTAAGTCTTTTAGAAGGCGAGTTGGTTCATTCTGGTGTCCATGGTGGTCTATATATTGGAAAGAATTGTATCATAAGAAATTTTGTTAATATTGACTCGAGTGTTTGGGGTCAGAATACGACAATTAGTCAAAATGTGTCGATTGATTCCAACGTATTAATAGGACACGATGTAAATTTATCTGAAAATGTAAGTGTACGAGGTGGGTCTGTTATTTCTGGGTTTTCAAAAATAGGAAAAAATACAACTATTGGTGTTAAAACAGTAATTACACAAAGATCTGAGATTGGTGAAAATTGCCTTACAACCGCTGGAAGCATTATTTCAAAAAAGTACCCAGACAACAGCAAAATTATTTCGTTAGCTCCAAAAGTTCAAAAACTTTAAAGGTTGGACTTTCAATTTAAACTCAGATGTATAATTGTCTAGTGAATTCAAACGATTTAGAGTCAGAAATTATAAAATATATCGAGAATTTTTTTAATGTTATGAATTACGAATCAAAAATTAATCTTGACTCGAATACTTTATTACTTGAGCAGGTTATTGGTTTTGACTCTTTAGAACTTGCAGGCTTAGTAGCGCATTTAGAAAATTTAACAAATTATGATCCTTTTGAGGAGGGGTTTCTTGAATTCTTTACAATTGGAGAACTTGCAAGATTATTTTCTTCAAAATAAATTACTAGCTTTAAATGAAAAACATAGTTTAATCAATTTTGACTACGAGTCGTTCTATAAAGAACTTAACACCTTAAAAAATAAACAATATAATGGATTTCTTTACATCGGGCACAACCCATATATCATACTATTTTTACTAAAGTTGAATCTAGATTATTCAGTAGAAGTAATTTTTGGAAACCAACACGTTAATATAGAAAACTTTGAATCTACTAATTTTGAAGAACTATATGTTAAAAAGGATGGAGATTCTAATTTTTATTTATACACCTCTGGAACTACTGGTAAACCCAAAAAGGTAAAAATTAATCTTATAAAATTACTAAAAAAAATAAAAAAAGTAAAACAAGCGAAAATTAATTGGTTACTTACTTACGATATAAAAAGCTTTGCAGGCCTTCAAGTTTTGCTGACAGCTGTAAAAAGTGATAATAAAATCTACTCAACCAATTTTAGAAGTTCTATAAATGAGTTGATAGAAATCATATCAAGTAGTGATGTAAATTCTATTAGTGCTACACCAACATTCTGGAGAATATTTTTAAATTCAGAAACTGCAAAGAAAAAAGATTTGAAATTATTAACACTTGGTGGGGAAATTGTCGAAGAAGATTTATTATTAAAAATGAAAAAATTGTATCCAGATGCAAAAATTACCCAAATCTACGCAACAACAGAGCTTGGAAAAATATTTTCAGTTCATGATAGTAAGGCGGGTTTCCCCTATGAATATTTAGAAAAATATGGTTTAAAAATTTCTAACAATCAATTATTTGTTAAGAAAGGTAGTACTCATATTTCTACAAATGATTTTGTAGATGTTGTCGGAAATCGTGTAATTTTTACGGGAAGAAACTCAGATTTCATAAAAGTAGCAGGTAGCAAAGTGAATTTAAATATGGTTGAGAAAAAAATAATGTCTTTTGAAAATGTTGTTGATTCAAAAATTAGTTTTAAGTCATCAAAAATAGTTGGGAAAATTTTAGTTCTCGATGTAGTCTTGAATATAGATAATGAAAAAGAAAGAGTTATTTTACAAAAGGCATTAAGAGAAAATTTCGAAACATTTGAAATTCCAAAAATTGTAAACTTTGAAAAAAATATTCAAACAAATGCAAATTTAAAAAAAAGTAAATGAAAAAAATAATTTTAACTGGGTGTAGTAGAGGGATAGGAAAATCAATATTAGAATCCCTTTTGGAATCTAATTATTATGTAATTGGTTGTTCAAGAGATTCAAATAAAGATATAGAAAAGTTACTTTTAAAGTATGAAAATTTCAAATATTTATCAGTAGACCTATCAAGTGATGATGAATTAGAAGTATTATTAAAAGAATTTGATAATGAAGAAATTTATGGATTAATTAACAATGCTGGAGTTGGTTTAGATGGCATTCTTGCAACCCTACCTATCTCTGACATAAATAAACTACTTTCATTAAATTTAAAAACTCCAATTATTTTATGTAGAGCAATGAGTAGGAATATTGTAAAACACAAGACAGCAGGAAGAATAATTAATATATCATCAATAATTTCTGTAAGAGGTTACAACGGACTTTCTGTCTATTCGTCAACAAAATCTGGCTTAAATGGACTAACCATTTCTTTGGCAAGAGAGCTTGGAAGAACAGGCACAACAGTAAATTCAATTTTACCTGGATACATTAAGACTGATATGACAAATAAATTAGAGGAATCTCAAATAAATCAAATTATACGAAGAACGCCTTTAGGGAAACTTCCTGATCCAGAAGATATTTCAAGCTTGGTGAATTATTTATTATCAACTGAAGCAAAATCTATAACTGGTCAACTTATTAAAGTTGACGGTGGAATATCTGTATAATATTTCAAATAAATACTATCTTTTATTTGAAATAGAATCTATCAAATTAATTAAATCAAATAAAAATAAGTTTATCCCATCAACTGTTAGGTGATTACTATCTCTATAGAAAATTTTGTCTCCCAATGCAGCTACACAATAATTAATTTCAATATTGTTACATATATAATTTTCAGGGCTGATTGTGTATAAACTATCATCTTTGATGAGTTTATAAATTTGAAGTTGAGGACTAATTAGTATTTGATTTTCCCAGTATTCGTAATTTAATTTAACATTATTTTCTAAATTCTTATCTTGGTAAATTTTTTCAATTGGATTAAATGGAAAATTTGGAATCTGTTCAATTGCAATAATTTTGTTTCCATTCAAAATCAGTTTTTTAAATGTATTAGGTATTGATTCTTGTAAATTAAGCTGACTATATCCTTCGTCCCAAATATCACCACCATAAATAAAAATGACATTTTCTTGATTTAGTATATATTCTTTAAATTGTTTCTGGTTTTCCAGCATTGGACATAATTCATAAAAATCTTGATCCACTAAAAATAAACAGCTATTTCCTGTAAGTATCTCAAAATTATAATTAGGTAAATTTTGAGAAAGTAGATACCCAAGCTCTCTTAAATGAGAGTCGCCAATCAGGATTACCTTATTTTCTTTGTTTCTATTAAATGAACATATATTTTCAATTAAAGCAACATCATGACAAACTTTATCATTAATTTTTGCTGTAAAATTTTCAATATTTACT
>CACHJT010000018.1 GCA_902580215.1 uncultured Candidatus Actinomarina sp.
TACAAAAATGACATTACTCAGTATTTGAATGAAGAGAACAAGATAGGAGAATTTTCAAATTTTTTAAAAATCTGTTCTAAAAAAAATTATTCAAAATCTACTATCAACAGAAAAATTACTTCTATCAGATCTTTTTTGTTTTGGAGTGCAGAAAATGATTATTTTGAAAGAGACCAAATTAAACCAGTATCAAGTTTAAAAACAGATAAAAAACTTCCAAATGTTTTAACAGCAAATTATATCAATGAATTACTAGATTCTTTACCTGTAAGTAACAATAGAGAGATTAGAGATAAAGCAATATTAGAACTAATGTATTCATCTGGCCTTCGAGTTAGTGAAGTTAGTAATCTTGTGATTAAAGATATTAGAAGCAATAAATCTATTAAAGTTTTGGGGAAAGGTAGTAAGGAGAGAGTTTTACCAATAACTGAACGTGCATTTAATAGTATTAATAACTATTTAAAGATTGCTAGAGATATATTTGCTAATGAAAAATCGGGTGAATTTTTATTTTTAGGCATAAGAGGCGGGAAATTAAGTGATAGGGAAATAAGAAGAATTGTAAAACTTAGAGTTGGAACTTTTCCACACAGCTTAAGACACACTTTTGCAACACATCTTTTAGACGGGGGAGCAGATTTACGTATAGTGCAGGAGCTTCTTGGTCACAACGATCCAAATACTACTCAAATATATACACATGTATCAAAAAAGCAATTGAAGAAAAAATACAAACAATCTCACCCAAGGGGTTGATTAATACAGCATTAATATTAGAATTTTTAAAGAAAATAGACACCACATTTACAAGTTTCCTTGGTGAACGAAAGTTTGGAAACCGCTTAGGCAAGGAATGTGGGATGAATTAACCAAAGGAGAAATTAGATGTCTACATCAATGAAAGATCTGCTTGAAGCAGGTGTGCATTTTGGCCATCAAACTCAAAGATGGAATCCGAAAATGGACAAATATATTTATGGCGCAAAAAGCGGCATTCACATTCTTGACTTAAGAATTACATTTGAAGCTATAGAACAAGCTCAAGACTACGTTCAAAAATTAGTAGCTAACAGTGGAAAAGTTCTTTTTGTTGGAACTAAACCTCAAGCTCAACAAGTTATAGAAGATCAAGCAAATAGAGCAGGAATGCCATATGTGAATTTTCGATGGCTTGGTGGAATGCTTACAAATTTTAAAACAATTATTAAAAGAGTTGTTTATTTGAAAGAATTAGTATCTTTAGAGTCTTCAGGTGAGATTAATGCATATACAAAATCTGAAAGACTAAAAATAAAAAGAGAAATTGAAAAATTAAATAAATCAATTGGTGGAATTGTCAATCTAAACAAACTTCCGGATGCTTTATTTGTTGTAGATCTTGCAAATGAAACTACAGCTATTACAGAAGCCCAGAAATTAGGCATACCTGTTATAGGATTAGCTGATTCTAATGTAAATCCAGAAGGGATAGATTTCTTAATTCCAGGAAATGATGATGCAATTAGGTCAATTGAACTTATAGCTTCAGCAATAGCTGATGCTTGCTTAAAAGGTTCTGGTAAAAGAGACCAGGTCGAAAATAAGGAGAGTGAGTAATGACAATCTCAGCTTCAGACGTAAAAAAATTACGTGATATGACAGGTGCAGGAATGATGGATGCTAAAAAGGCTCTTTCAGAAAGTGCTGGTGATTTTGATAAAGCAGTTAAATTTTTAAGAGAAAAAGGATTAGCAGATTCAAAGAAAAGAGCTGATAAAGAAGCTAATCAAGGAACAATTGGTGATTATATACATTACCAGCAAGATAGAGCTGTATCAGGAGTCTTAGTTGAACTTGCATGTGAAACTGATTTTGTAGCTAAGTCGGAAGAGTTTAAAAATGTTGCGAAACAAATTGCTATGCATGTTGCTGCATTAAAACCTGAATTTGTGAACACTGATGAAGTACCTGAATCAAGAATCGAAGAAGAAAAAGATATAATACAAAAACAATCCGAAAATGAAGGCAAGCCTGCAGAAGTGATTGAAAAAATTGTTGAAGGTAAAATATCATCTTTTTATAAAGATTATGTTTTAAATGAACAAACTTTCTGTAATCCTGATTTTTACGAAGGTCAAGTTGGCACCATGATTGAAGAACTTTCTGGTAGATTAGGTGAAAAAATTTATATTAAAAAATTCTCACGAATAGAAGTAGGAGCCTAAATTATGAGCAGGATTCTTCTCAAACTTTCCGGAGAATCTTTTGCAGATCCGGTATCAAATTTTGGTATACAACCAGAAACTATTGAAAGAATTGCTTCTGAAATAACAGAAGCTAACAACAAAGGTATTGAAATTGGAGTTGTTGTAGGTGGTGGAAACTTCTTCAGAGGAGTACAAGAATCTGCAAAAAATATGGCACAAGCTAATGCTGATTATATGGGAATGTTAGCAACAGTAATCAATGCTGTAGCTTTAAAAGATGCTTTAGACAAAAATGGAACTCAAACAAGAGTTCAGTCTGCAATCACAATGACAGCAGTTGCTGAACCATATATAAGACTGAGAGCTATTAGGCACTTAGAAAAAGGAAGAGTAGTAATTTTTGCAGCAGGCACTGGTAATCCTTATTTTACAACTGATACAGCCGCATCTTTAAGAGCTGCTGAGATAGAAGCATCCTTAATGCTTAAGTCCACAAGAGTGGATGGTGTGTTTGATAAAGATCCTGAAAAAGATACAGATGCAAAAAAATTCGATGAGATATCTTATAAAGAAGTTGTTTCTAGCAAACTTAAAGTGATGGATCTTACGGCTATTACATTATGCGAAGAAAACAAAATGCCTATAAGAGTATTTGATGGCACAACAACTGGAAATATATACAAAGCTTTAACTGGTGAATCTTTAGGAACATTAATAAAATAGATTTATGTCTGAAACATTAATCAAAGAAGTTGAGAATAAAATGCTCACTACTATAAATCATCTAGTTGACGAGTTTGCAACAATAAGAACTGGAAGAGCAAACCCAGCATTAGTAGACAAGCTTACAGTTGAATATTATGGAACAAAAACACCTCTTCAACAACTCGCAACTATATCAGTTCCGGATCCAAAGCTTTTAGTAATTCAACCTTTTGACAAAAATTCATTAGATGAAATTGAAAAATCAATATTAAATGCTGACATAGGTCTAAATCCAACAAATGACGGCGAAGTAGTACGTATACCTATCCCTGCTCTTTCAGAAGAAAGAAGAAAAGAATTAGGAAAGGTTGCATCAAAAGCTTCAGAAGATGCAAAAGTATCAATTAGGACTCATAGAAGATTTGGAATTGATGAAATATCTAAATTAAAAGATGATCATTCTGCTGATGAAATTAAACGTTTAGAAACTCAAGTACAAGATATCACTGACAATTTTGTGAATAAAATTGATGAGTTGCTTACGGTAAAGCAAAATGAGCTTCTTGAAGTTTAATAAGTATTTACAGTCTGACAACGATGGAACATTTTGGCCAGGTTATATCGAAATCCCTGATGATGAAGGCTTGCCTAGTGAATTTGATACTGACAATGAAGATAAAAGGAATAGGTTCACATCAAATCCAAGGGTGTTCACTGGATTAGGATTACTATTAGTTGTTTCCCTTTTATTCTTAAATAAAACTTCAGCTTTTATTCTATTAATTCTTGTTGCTTTAATTTCTACGAAAGAATGGTTTGATATTTTTGATTATGGAGTAATTATTCCGTATCCTTTATTGCTGTATGCATCCCTTGCTCCACTTGTAATTGCATACTTTTATGGTTTAGAAAATATTCATGTACCACTATTTATTTTCCCGATTGGCGTGATTGTATATACAGGAACTTTTGTAACTTATGGGATATATGAAAAATTTGGAAGTTCATTCTTATTTTTGATTTGGTTTGGTACAGGTTTAGCTTGCATAGGTTATGTGCTTCAAAACGTTGGAGCCTTATTTACCTTTTTGGCTCTAATTTCTATATCTGTTTCTGATATTGCTGCGTATGAATTTGGTAGACGATATGGTAAAAGAAAACTATATGAAGAAATTTCACCAAATAAAACAATAGAAGGATTCTTTGCAGGTTTAATTACTGGTTCATTAGCTATGTATATTGTTTTAAGTAACAATTTTGAAATAGAAACTATTCCAACTTTACTGATTTCACTAGTATTTATTTTATTTGGTGTATTGGGTGACTTATTTGAATCAAGAATTAAAAGGTCATTAGACGTAAAAGATTCGAGTGATTTCTTGCCAGGTCATGGAGGCGTGTTAGACAGAGTGGATTCTCAAATACTAAGTTTTCCTGTTTTAGTTCTTTTTATACAGTTTTTAGATTTAATTTAATAAGTGTAATAATTAGTATATGAACGCATTTTTAACGATTGCTTTATTAACGCTTTTTGTAGTTTTGCATGAATTGGGTCACTACATATCAGCAAAAAGATCAAAAATAGCAGTATCTGAATTTTTTGTTGGTTTTGGACCAAGGTTATTTTCGTTTAAAAGAAACAATACAGAGTATGGACTTAAAGCCCTTTTACTTGGTGGTTATGTAAAAATTCCCGGCATGGATGAAAATGAGCCTGTTGAGG
>CACHJT010000019.1 GCA_902580215.1 uncultured Candidatus Actinomarina sp.
AAGAAAGTAACTTGATCATCATTAAATTGCATTAATAAATGTAAAAATTCTTTTTTAGTAAATGGTGAGTCTAAAACTTGTTTTTCCACAAAACTTAGAATAAACCATTTACAACATTTAGTGAATCAACAATATATAGCGATGCTATGAAAGCCAACATGAAATCAAATATATAAATCTGACTAGAAAGTCTTGTTGTCAATTCGTACTCTAAACGGATTTTTACAAACATAAAAGTTATTAATGTTGTAAACAATGCTGTCGTTAGTCCCGCTAGAAATATGTATAAAGTGTTAAATGAATAAAAACTACTGACTCCAATAAACACAACAGAGACGATAAAAAAGTTAAAGAAGAACTGGAAGTTGCTGAATTGCACTGTAAAGTATGTTGCAAGAGTCTTCAAAAATAGTAACAAAAGATACATATAAGAAACGTAGTACATATTTTCTTGAAAACTTTCAATTACAAAAAATCGATTTACTAGAAAAGATAAAAATAAAGCTATAAGCACATTGCCGACTTTATACATGTTTATATCTTTTTGAAATAAGAAGTAAGTTATAGATAGCAATAAACATGTGAGAAACAAGCTGACTGTATCTATATTTGAGTAGATGCTTTGAATTGCGACAGACGAAAATGACAGCAATAAAACCGTAAGAACTACAAGATATTGCTGAGACTTAATATCAAATTGTCCCACGAGCATTTCTGTAAGCCAAACTAGTGTTAGGCCTACAAAACAAGAGGTGATCAATGCTTTGCTCGAAATTATAACACCTACAAAAATTGCAAAAGAAAGAATATATTGAAAATAACGTAATTGAATTTGAAACATCCTCGCGAAAATTTTACTTGGAAAAGCTTGAAATTGTAAGCACTTTATAATATAGTTATAAAACACTATATTTAGTGTTATTTTGTATCCCCTATACAATATTTAGTTATAAAAGGAGAAAAAGTGGCAAAAAAATCAGGGCTAAAAGTAGATAGAAAATATACAACACCGGGCAACCCATACAACAACATCACATGGGAAAAACGAAGTTCAAAAATTACTAACCCGGATGGCTCCGTTGTGTTTGAAATGAATGATGTAGAGATTCCTTCTACATGGTCTCAAGTTGCAACTGACATCATGGTTTCAAAATATTTTAGAAAAGCTGGCGTACCACAATTAGATGCCGAAGGAGATGAATTAAAAGACGAGAATGGTGAAACGGTTTTAGGCCCAGAATCTTCCTCAAGACAAGTTTTTGATCGATTGGCTGAGACCTGGAGACACTGGGGTGAAACAACTGGTTATTTTGCATCTTCAGATGACGCACAGGCCTTTGAAGATGAGCTCAAATATATGCTTGCAACACAGATGGCTGCTCCTAACAGCCCTCAATGGTTTAACACTGGTTTAAATTATAAATATGACCTTACAGGACCAGCACAAGGTTTTTGGTATGTTGATCCAAAAAGCGGAAAGCTAACTGAAGGTGAAGACTCCTACTCAAGGCCACAACCACATGCGTGTTTTATTCAATCTATTGATGATGATCTAGTCAATGAAGGTGGAATCATGGACCTCTGGGTCAAGGAAGCACGTCTATTTAAATTTGGATCAGGTACTGGTACTAACTTTTCTAACCTAAGAGGCGAAGGTGAACAATTGTCAGGTGGTGGAGTATCTTCTGGAGTAATGTCATTCCTCAAAATTGGTGATAGAGCTGCTGGTGCAATAAAGTCTGGCGGTACAACAAGAAGAGCAGCAAAAATGGTCATATTAGATCTTGACCACCCAGATATTGAAGATTTCATTGAATGGAAGGCTATTGAAGAAGACAAAGCAAGAGCGTTAATTGCTGCTGGTTATCCTGCTGATTTTAACGGTGAAGCTTATGCTACTGTATCTGGTCAGAACTCAAATAACTCTGTCCGTGTACCAGCAGATTTTGTAAAAGCTGTCGAGGAAGATGGAGATTGGGATCTAATTGCAAGAACAGATGGGTCTGTAATTAGAAGTGTTAAGGCGAGAGATTTATGGAATAAGATTGCAGATGCAGCATGGAAATGTGCAGATCCTGGTGTTCAATATGACACCACTATAAATGAATGGCACACTTCTCCAGAAGGTGGACGTATTCGTGCGTCTAATCCTTGTTCAGAATACTTATTCTTAGATAACACTGCTTGTAACTTAGCAAGTCTCAATCTTGTTAAGTTTTACAATGACGAGACACAGGTCTTTGATATTGCTTCATATAAGCATGCACTTAGAATATGGACAATTGTTCTTGAAATTTCAGTTGAAATGGCTCAATTCCCTTCAAAAGAAATTGCACAGGGTTCTTATGATTACAGAACTTTAGGACTTGGTTATGCAAACCTCGGATCATTATTAATGAGAAAAGGTATTGCCTATGACTCTGATTTAGGAAGAGCAATAGCTGGTGCTTTAACAGCAATGCTCACAGGAGAAGCTTACAAAGCTTCTGCTGAAATGGCAGGAATTGTTGGTCCATTCCCTAAGTATGAAGAAAATAGTGAGAACATGCTCAGGGTTATGAACAACCACAGAAAAGCAGCATACGATACAAACGATTATGAAGGTCTAAGCCATGATTTAATTGCAATAAATCAAGAATTATGTCCTACAGACTTACTTGAAGCAGCTCAATTATCATGGGATGAAGCTGTTGAACTTGGAACCAAAAATGGTTACAGAAATGCTCAAGCAACAGTGTTAGCTCCAACAGGTACTATCGGTCTCTTAATGGACTGCGATACTACTGGAGTTGAGCCAGACTTTGCGTTAATGAAGTTTAAAAAACTTGCAGGTGGTGGTTATATGAAGATTGCAAACCAATCTATAGGCCCTGCACTGCAAGCACTTGGATACGAAGATAATCAGGTAAACGAAATTATTCAGTATGTTATTGGTTCAATGTCTCTTGAGAATTCTCCCTATGTAAACAAACAATCGCTTATGGACAAAGGGCTTTCAGAAAATGATATTGAAAAAATTGAAAATGCACTTCCAGGTGCTTTTGAAATCCAACACGCCTTCAACGTATTTGTGCTTGGTGAAGATACTTTGAAAAATCTTGGTATTGAAGAAGAGGAGTATACATCTTTTGACTTCAATCTCTTGGAGAAATTAGGATTTTCAAGAAACGAGATAGCTCAGGCAAATCTTGATATTTGTGGAACACAGAAAATTGAAGGAGCTCCACACCTAAAAGAGGAGCATCTTGAAGTATTTGATTGTGCAAATAAATGTGGAAAAGATGGCGAGAGATTTATTCATTACATGGGACATGTAAGAATGATGGCCGCAGCTCAACCATTCATCTCCGGAGCCATCTCTAAAACAGTAAATATGCCCAATGAGGCTACTGTTCAAGATATAGAAGACTGCTATTTTGAATCTGCAAAAATTGGTGTAAAAGCTATTGCTATCTATCGAGATGGATCAAAAGCTTCACAACCATTATCAGCATCATCAGACGAAGGAGACTCTGATGAAGGCGATCCTGAAGTAAATAAAATCCTTGAAGAAGAAGCTATGCTTGTTCAGGGTAACTTTGCACCAGGCACAAGTCCAACACGAGCGTATGCTGGAGTCAATAGGCCAAGATTCTTACTACCTGAGAGAAGAGAAGGCTGGACACAAGAAGCTCGAGTTGCTGGACATAAAGTTTATTTGAGAACTGGTGAATATCCTGATGGAACATTGGGAGAAGTGTTCATTGATATTGCTAAAGAAGGAGCAACACTCAAGGGTGTGCTTGGATGCTTTGCTATAGCTGTTTCGAAAGGTCTTCAATATGGAGTTCCCTTAGAAGAGTTTGTGGACACATTTACTTTCCAAACATTTGAACCAAGAGGTATGGTTGAGGGTCATGAAAACATAAAAATGAGTAACTCAATCATAGACTATGTATTTAGAGCCCTTGGTCTTGAATATTTGGATAGGACAGATATTGTGCAAGTACCACCAAAAAACAAACAACAAGCGGAGCCTGTAGTTGTTGAAGAGAAGCCTGAGCCAGTTACTCCTGTGCAACAAGCGGAGCCTGTAGTTGTTGAAGAGAAGCCTGAGCCAGTTACTCCTGTGCAACAAGCGGAGCCTGTAGTTGTTGAGCAAACAGAGAACTCAGTTGCTACTGTGCAAGAAGTACTTGGTGATATGATGGGCGATGCTCCAGCATGTCCTGATTGTGGACATATAACAATTAGAAATGGATCATGTTACAAGTGTTTAAATTGTGGAAATTCTCTTGGCTGTAGTTAAAAAAAACTACAATAATTTACAG
>CACHJT010000020.1 GCA_902580215.1 uncultured Candidatus Actinomarina sp.
AAAATATAAAAATTTTAATAGAATTTATATACTTAACCACTCAGAGCCGGAGAGGGGAGTCGAACCCCTGACCTGCCGATTACAAGTCGGCTGCTCTGGCCACTGAGCTACTCCGGCAAACAGTAAAATAATAGCAAAATCAGTATTGAATCAGCTACTTTTTTTAAAAAAATGGTTCATTGCAATCGCTGCAGCAACAGAGGCGTTAAGTGATTCGACAGTGTTGTTCATATTTATTTTTACAATTAAATCTAATTTGTTTTGTATCTCATTGCTTAATCCATTTTCTTCCGAACCAATAAATAGGGCAACTTTTTGATTATTTAAGTCAACATTCAATAAATCTTCTTTGGTATTCATTTCCAAACCTACAGTCCAATACTCGAGTGACTTTAGTTTCTTGATTAGAGAAAAAATAGAATTATAAAAAACAATATTTACATTTTCAAGACCACCTGAAGAAATTGCAAAAGTTCTCTCTGAAATATTTACTGATCTTTTTTTTGGGATGCAAACTATGTTAAAGTCAAATGCTGATGAAGTTCTGGTTATAGCACCAAAATTATTTGTATCTTGAATATGATCCAGTACAACAATGTTGCTAAGTGTTAACTGATCAAAAGTTTTTTCATCATAGGTCTTTTTGGGAGTACAAAGCGCAACAACCGAATGCCTATTGTTATATTTCCAACTATCTTTTTTAATAATTTTTTCAACTATTAATCCTTTATTTTTTGCTTTCTCAATTAATAGCTCTAAACGATGTGATGTAGTTTTATCAGATTCTAAGAAGATAACTTTTTCTGCCCGATCAGAATCAATAGCACTGTTTACTGAATTAATTCCTTCAACTATTTTCCCAATACCAGGCACTATCATCACCATCCTTAATTAACAAGCCTATTTCTTTTAACTTATCTCTCATAACATCAGCTTGATTAAAATCCTTATTGCTTCTAAGTTTTTCTCTTTTTGCAAGAAATTCTTCCATTGCTTGTTCTAAATTGTCATAATTTATTTGAAATGTATTGAAAAATTTGGAAAGTTCATCGTGATTTATTTTTACATTATCTTTAATATCAAAGTTAAAACCTAAGATTTCAAATATAAATTTGATAGTTTCTTTTAAATTTTTCTCTTCATCTTGACTGTAATTGCTTAGATTATTCATTTTTTCGAAGATTTCTCCTAAAAACTTTGGTGTATTTAAATCATCATTCATAGAATTTTTGAATGTTTCAATAACTGATAAATCGGAAACATTAGCCTCAACACCACTTGTGAAATCCTGTATTCTTTTAAAAGTTGTTTTTGACTCTTCTAATAAGCCTTCAGAAAACTCCTGTGGCTTTCGATAGTGTGATCTTAAAAAGAAAAATCTAATAATATTTCCACCAAACTTATCTATATATTCATTTAGGAGTTTTATATTACCTTCCGATTTAGACATTTTTTGTCCTGAAAGGTTAATCATGCCATTATGTAACCAGTATTTTACAAATACTTGATTTTCAAATGCAGCAGAAGATTGTGCAAGCTCATTTTCATGGTGAGGAAAAATTAAATCATTACCTCCACAATGAATGTCAATGCCTGAATCAAATATTTTATCTATCATGGCAGAGCATTCAATGTGCCACCCAGGTCTCCCATCTCCCCAAGGTGAATTCCAAGAAGGTTCGTTTTCCTTTGAAATCTTCCATAGTGCAAAATCTTCAGTATTTTTCTTATCAGACTCTATGTCAACTCTGGTTCCAGAAATGACTTCATCTTTATTTCTACCCGATAATTTCAAATAATCTTTAAAGTTAGTTACTTCAAAATAAACACCTGATTGTGTTACATATGCATATCCATTTTCAATTAGGATCTCAATAAAATTTATTATATGATCTATAGTCTCAGTAGCCTTAGGTTCATTATCTGGTGGTAAGCAATTCAGGCTTTTATAGGCATCTTGAAATTCTTTTGTTACTCGATGAGCTAATTCCTCAGTGGTGATTCCTTCTTCTGCTGCCCTTTCAATTATTTTGTCTTCAATATCAGTTATATTTCTAACAAAATTAACTTCATAGTCGAGATAAACCAGATATCTAATTAAAAAATCAAAAACTACAGCAGATCGTCCATGCCCAATGTGTGGTGAAGATTGTACTGTTGGGCCACAAAGATAAATTTTTACACTATCTGAATTTGGTTTAAACTCTTCAACAGTGTTGGAATATGTATTATGTAGTTTAAGCATCTTTCACCGAAACTAATGCAATACAAGCTGATGCTATGCCATCTCCAATCACACCTAGGTTATCAAAAGACTTTCCCTTTACATTTATTAATTGTTTGTCAATCCTTAATAAATCAGCAAGATTTGAGATAATAGCCTCAGATATTTTTGAAATGTTAATAACTTGTGAAAGAACAGTTATGTCAATATTGTTTATAACTAATTTGTCATACTCAATAATTTCTAATACTTTATTTAACATTTCCACGCTCGATATATTTTTCGGCGTACTTTCATTAGATGGAAAATAAAAACCTAGATCCTTTTTTGCTTTAGATCCAAGCAATGCATCGCTGAGTGAATGTAGAATTATATCTCCATCCGAATGAGCTTCAAAACCAGGTCCTTCGACCGATATCCCTCCAAGGACTAATTTTTCATCATTAGAATGTTTGTGTATATCAAAACCATTACCTACAAGCATTATGCCTCTTTTGATTTATATATGAATTATAAACCGTCGTCAGGGTCTTCCTCTGGAAGATATTGGTTAATTTTTTCTACAGCTGCTTCTTCATCAATACTTAATGCACATGCTATTTCACTTGCTAGAGTTGTTCTTGCTTTTGCGAGCATTCTTTTAAGTGCAGGCGATATGCCCTTATTAATTTGAGCGTGTGTAAGGTCTCTAACAACTTCAGCAACTTGTATTACATCTCCAGAAGTCATTTTTTCTGTCAAAACTTTGTACCATCTACTCCAATTAGTTCCTGCTTCTTCTGGTTTTTCTTTAAAAATAGGAAACACTTTTCTTGAAACTGCATTTTTTGAGATAACAGGTCTTATAACTTCATCAACATTTTCTACTGGCACCATTACTAGTAATCCATCTGTAAGGACTTCTATCTCAAAGTACTGTCTTCGTTTTGATTTTACTTCACCATTTTCATCAAAAATTTCAACATTCTTGTTAACTTTTCTTACAACTTTTGCAGCGCCGTGGTGGGGGTGAACTACAAATTGATTTGGTTTATATTTATCAGAAGTTTTTTTTGTTTTTGTTGCCATAGATGTCAACAATACTATATATTCAGAACTATTTAATGTCCATTTATATATGAAAAACCTATGTTTTTAAGCAATGTATCGAAATAATCTCTTAATTGTTGTGCCCTGCTTCTTCCAATACCCTCAACTTCAAACAATTTTTCTGGTGAAGCAGTAAGTAATTTTGGTAATGTTTTAAATTTTTGAATAATCTGATCATGTAAATTTTCAGGTAATCCAGGTAGTCTTGCAAGAACCCTATATCCTTTTGATACTGATATGTCATCAAGAGGAAGCTTGAACAACACACTGCCCAGATAATCTACCGCATTCAATTCATCATATGACAATTTACTTATCTCATTAATAGCTTTAGTGGTAGTTCTAAAATTCTTTGCTGGAAGATGGTCTTTCAAAACTAAATTTAATGTATTCAAAACACCTGATTCTAAAGAATCTATTTGAATCATGATCAATCCTGCATCCTCACCAAGTTTAAGTGCTTCAGCTTTAACTTGGTTAGCAAGCCGAGTAAGAAGTTCTCCTCTTTGAATGACTTCTAAAACTTCTTGATTTGTTAATGTGTTTTCAATCTCAAGCTCTCCTAAATTTGTTACAGCATCATCAAACCTTCTTCTCATCCTGTCAACTGATTGCAAAGATTCATTAACTCTTCCTAGTATTGCTGATGACTCCTCCAACTCTATGGTCTGAAGGTTTTCAAATACTTTAATTAAAGAGGTTTCTTCAGATACAGCTATCACTGTTAAGCCAGTAGTGGCTGAAGTTCGTTCTGCAGTTCTATGCCTCGTTCCAGTTTGTGTGGTAGAAATTGAGTCGCTTGGATTTAAATGCACATTAGCTTTTAGAATTTTTGTAACACTCTCATTTACAACAATAGCTCCATCCATTTTTGATAATTCTGAGAGCATCTCAGGTGAAAATTCACAATCATTTAAAGTTAGTCCGCCTGAAGAAATTTTGTCTAATTTTGTTGTTGAGCCTATAACAATCAGTGCTCCTGCTTTTTTGTCAGCA
>CACHJT010000021.1 GCA_902580215.1 uncultured Candidatus Actinomarina sp.
CTTAAGTCATCATAGTAAATTAAGTTTTTAGCCTCTTTAATAAAGTTATATGTTTCTTGATTAAAATTTTTTGTTTCAACATCTTTAATATGTGGTTTTACTATGATTTTGTATTGGTAATTTTGAGCTATTAAATTCAGTTTTTTCAAAAAAGTTAAATTGTGAACAAAAAGTGGATTTCTCATATTTTCTTTTGCACCGGATAAAGCTGAAGGGGCGTACAAAATATACTTTTCTTTATTTTTATTTTGGTTTTTAAAATTGGTGTATAGCAATTGGTGAGATAAATAACCTGTAACTTGAATATTTGAACCTGGATAATTGCATTCATCAATCATGATTTCCTTATCAAGTTCTGAGCTCAACCAAACTTCATCAAATAGTAAATGATAAGATTTTGAAAGGTCTTCTATTGCAGTCTGGACTCCATGTCCGATACTTATGGTAGTAATTTTTCTTTTTTTTAATAGTTTATGGAAAAGAATTCCATGAGATGCGATTATAAATTTACAATTTAGTAATTCAATTACATTTTTTAAATTTATATAGTAAAAAAAATTTTTGTTATCAGAGACTTTATTTTTATCAAAAGTTAAATACTTGATTGCGTAATCACCTTTATTTAAGTTATAAAAACTTTCTAAATTGCCTTCGAATGAATGACCCATTAAGAATACAGTATTGTTATTATTCTTTTTTACTTTTGTAACAAAATAGCCAGTAATGAAAATTAACAAGTAGCTTACAAAAATTATATAATGCTTATAGTCTTTTTTATTAAATTTCACTTTTCGATAGAAGTATTAACTTCTTCTAAGAAACTGATTGTTTTCAAAGTTAATTTTTTTGAGTTTAATTTATTTATTCCCTCATGTTTAAGAATTCGTTTTTCAAAATCTAACACTGCTTCCATTAATGGTTCTCTAGACTCAATGTAAGGACTGTATATATCACCCATTGAAAAGTTAAAAATAGATCCGTATAATGGGTTTTTTTCATTTACATCATTAATTTTTTTATTATAAATTTTTAGTGGTTGGTTTAAGTTCAGGTCATCAAAAACTAGCATTTTTTCAGTACCAACAACTTTAATTTTTCTTGTTTTTTCAGGGTGTAGCCAACTTGCAAAAATGGATGCAAATACTGCAGAATAATTTACTGAAATATTTACCATATCATGATTTAAATTATTTTCTCTACTAAACCCAGAACCAGATATAATTTTTGGCTCTTCATCAACAATAGAATTTAAAATAGAGACATCGTGAGTTGCTAAATCCCAAAGACAACTTACATCTGTTCTTATTGGGCCTAGATTGGTTCTTTCAAAACTAATATGCAGTAAATCTCCAATCTCATTCTTTTTAATTAGGTCAATCATATGTTTTATGACATCATTGTATAAGAATGTATGATCGACAAATAACTGTAAATCTTTTTCTTCTGCTAAATTATATAACTCTTCAGCTTGAGCTTCACTTGTAGTTAATGGCTTTTCTACAAAAACATTTATATTCCTTGACAGTAAAAATTTCACTATTTCATAGTGAGTGAGGGTAGGCGTGCAGACAAATGCAGCAGTTATATCATTAAGCTTATCTTCAACATTCTCAAGATTTTTAATTGTTTCATATTTTTCAAGCTTCACATTAGAATCTACGACATATTTTAGTTCAAAAGAATTGTTTTTATTTTCTATCAATCTAATAAAATTTTTTCCCCAGTATCCAGCTCCAATTAAAATAGTATTCATTATTACCCCACAGTATTAATTCAAAATAGAAGTCATGGTCTTTATAACTTTAGATACTTCACTATTTTTCATATTTGGAAATATTGGGAGGGAAATTAAATTTCTGGAATATGAATCTGCATTTTGAAAAGAAGTTTTGTGTTGAGAGTGTTGTTTGTAAGCTTTTTGTCTATGAATTGGTATTGGGTAATGAATAGAAGTTTCTACTCCCGCATCTTTTGCTAGATCTATTACTTTATTCCTGTTCTTAACTCTCAATACATACAGGTGCCAAACATGTTTATTGTTTTCATATGTTTTTGGTGTTATGACATTCTTGTTTTCAACAAAAGCCTCATTATATTTGTTCGCTATAGTGCTCCTTTGCTCATTATAGTTATCTAATTCCTTAAGTTTTTTTGACAAAACATAACCTTGGAATGGCTGAAGTCTTGAATTAAATCCTTGATATTTATGCTCGTATTTTGTTTTGCTTCCATAAACTCTTAACATAGCTATTTTTTCAGCTAAAACTTTATTATTTGTTGTAACAGCACCTCCATCACCCCATGCCCCTAGATTTTTACCGGGGTAAAAACTATAAGCAGCTGCAATAGAGTAGTCACCAACATTCTTACCGTTTTTATTTTTGGCGCCATGTGATTGGGCAGCATCTTCAATTAAATAAATTGAATTTTCTTTTGCTATTTTAGAGAGAATTTTTAAATTAGCCATTTGGCCATAAAGATTAACTGCAATGATTGCTTTAGTTTTTTTTGTAATTTTTTTCTTAATTGATTTTGTATCCATTAGGTAATATTCATCATTATCAACAAATATTGGTGTTGCACCAACTCGACTTACAGCTATAGCAGTAGCAACAAACGAGTTTGTCGGAATAATAACTTCATGACCATGTGTAATATTTAGTGATCTTAAAATTAACTCTATTGCATCAGTGCCATTTGCGCAAGAAATCGAATATTTCTGTCCTGTAAATTTAGCAAAATCATATTCAAATTGTCTAATGTATTCATTTAAAACAAATTGACTATTATTTACGATTTTTTCAAAAACTTTAAATGCATCCTTTACTAACGGTTTGTGAATTCTTGATAAATCATTAAAAGGTACATACATATTTTAAAGATTAGCAGTTATCAAATAATACTATTTAAAATTTAACCAGGGAGGATTACCGCTTTCCCAGTATTTTTTTAATTGTAGGTATTCACGATAAGTGTCCATTGGTTCAAAATATCCTTTGTGTTGAAATGCTTTAAGCTTTTTATCTTTGGTAAGTTTTATTAAAGGGTAAGTCTCTAAGACACTGTTTTCATCAAGATATTCAAGTACTTCTCTTTTAAATACGAAAAAACCTATGTTTATATTTACCCCTGTTAATTTTGGCTTTTCAGTAAAGTTTGTAACTAAGCTATTTTCATCAAATTCAACTAAACCAAATCTCGAAATAGGATTTGTAACAGTAATAGTTGCAGTATTTTTATTTACACTATGAAAATTTATAAGCTCTGCTACATTTACATTTGCTAAACCGTCACCATAAGTTACTATAAATTCTTCTTCTAAATAATTAGATAATTTAAATACCCTTCCGCCTGTTAATGTTTCTTCTCCCGTATATATAACTTTTACGTTGGCATGATTATTAAAATGTTTTTCAATTATTTCACTTTTGTATCCTGAAGCAATAAGAAAATTAAATTCTCCAAAATTATTAAAAATATTGATCAAATGCTCTAGAACTGGAATTCCTCCAATTTCGACCATTGGTTTAGGCAAGGTTTCCGTCATTTCTCTCATTCGTGTACCTTTACCACCAGCGAGCAGTACTACTTGTTTAATCATTTTTTTAACTAAAAGTATTTTATTAAGTTACTGGTGGTAAAGTATGTAAAATAAAAATATGATACCTAAAATAATTTACAGATCTTGGAAAACCCAAAATTTTCACCCAAAAATTCAAAGGCATATTGATAAAATGCTCAAATTAAA
>CACHJT010000022.1 GCA_902580215.1 uncultured Candidatus Actinomarina sp.
TATATTATATTTTCAAAATCTAGATTATAAATTTGTAGCAATTGATAAATTTCGTAGGGATATTTCAAATGATAAAAAGCATTTTGCGATTACATTTGATGATGGATTTTCAAGCTGGACTGAAACCCTTAAACTATTTGAAAAATTTAATGTAAAAGCGACATACTTCTTAAACACCATACAGTTTACGAATGAAGACAAAGAGAAATTTTTAAACGACATAAGGTGTGAAGACATTGATTTGATTATAAATGAAAACGAAGTGCAAAAATTAATTATCCAAAATCATGAAATAGGCGCACATACTCACTCTCACAAAACACTTTCAAAAATATCCCTAGGCAACTTAAAGTCTGAAATAGAACAAAATTTAAGAATACTAAATAAATTTAATACAAAAGTTAAGAATTTTGCTATTCCATATGGAATGAGACGACTCATAACAGAAGAGCAAGTAAATTATTTACTTGAGAAGTTTGATTCAGTATCTTTTGGTGAACCAGGAATGTTGTTCAGTCATTCAAATAACAGAATACAAAGATATCCCTGGAGAACTGAAAAATCATTTAAATATAATATAAATAATATATCTACGGATACATCATTTTTTAACAACTTAACAAAAAGAAGTGGCCTTGGATAACAACAAGACTTTAAGTAATTTAGATCATGCAAATTTTTTTTGGATGGGTGATTTAACAATTTATGAAATTGCAAACCTGCAGTCTTTTGTTAAACATGGGTTTAAAGTCATAATTTGGACTTATGATAAAAATTTAGAAAAAAATATAAATCTTAAGGGAGTGTCTTTTAAGGATGCAAATCTAGTTTTAAATGAATCATTATTAATGAAATTTAAACAAGGAAGACAAAAATCTAGTCTTTCATCATTCTCAAATTTATTTAGATACGAGTTACTTAAAAAATATGGTGGTTGGTGGTTTGATATTGACTGTATTTGTGTGAAAAACATAGATGAATTCATTAAATTAACTAATAACAGAGACTTTGTAATTGGAAGAGAAAGACAAAACTACACTGGAAGTTCAGTTTTATATTTTAACGATGTTAAAATTCTTGACGAATTAATTCAAGAAGTCAACTCCATAGCTAAAAAAAATGATTACAGTTTTTTTTGGGGCGAAATAGGACCAGACTTAATATCTGAAATAATTTTAAAAAATAATCTTATGAACGATACACTTGATGAAAATTACTTTTATAAAATAAGCGCAGATAAATTTCATAAATTTTTTGAAAACAAAACTAACTTGATGATTGACATGGAGGATTCATACATTCTTCATACATGGAATGAAATGTTTAACAGATTTTTAATTAGCAAAAAAAGACTTCCTCCCAAAGGCAGTATTCTTTATGATCATCTGAATAATTCACTTGAAAATTTAACTCAATCTAAATCTAGTGGTCCTTTTTTTAATTTGAGATTTAAAAAATCTATAAGAATCTTAATTAAGATAATTTTTAGAATAAAAATTATGTATAAAAATTATCTAACCTAGTCAGAGGGAGATAACTATTAGATAATTATGTTAAGAAAAGCTGCAACAACTCGTTATGTTTCCTATTCTTTTGGAACTTTTTTAACTATTGCTAACTTATTTTTAATTACTTATTTACTTGATATTTATCAGTTTGGTGTTTGGGGTGTTGCAAATTCTTTAGTTTATGTATTTTCCCAATTAGCTCAGCTTACATATGTGCAATACATTGAGAAGTATTTTCCTAAATATTCAAAAGAAAAGATGGATTATTACTTATTTAAATTTATCAAGACAGTATTTTTAACAAGCATTTTGTGGTTTATAACTTTAAGTATTATGGAATATTTTCAATATTTTGAAAAATTTAATGCAGAAAATTTATCAATATTATTTTTAATAATTTCTCTATTAGCATGCGTTGAAGCTTCGATTGAATTATCTTCGAAGTATTTATTAGCTCTAAAGGAAACAGCAAAATTTGACATTAATGAATTAATAGTTTTTAAGTTATTTCGCCTAGTAATCTTTTATTTCTTATTAATCAATGGGTACAGTGTTTATTATTTACTTTTAGCAAATTTAACCTTAAGAACGCTTTTTCTAATAAGAGTATTGTTAAGTAAGAAAATTAGTTTAGTAAATTTAACTAAATCTATACTTTTCTCAAAAGTTAAAGATGAAAATTTTCAAAATCTTTCCTATACTTTTATAGCTTTTTTAATTAAGACTCTTCAAGTCACATTTTTAAATGTCATTTTCTTACTTCTAACAAATTTGGC
>CACHJT010000023.1 GCA_902580215.1 uncultured Candidatus Actinomarina sp.
AATCTTTTCAAAACAAAATATGACATAGTAATTCACCTTGCAGCTCAGACACAAGTGGGGGATGCAATCAGAAATCCTATAAGAACATTTAAGTCAAATATGCAGGGAACATGGAATGTATTGGAAATGTGTAGGGAAAACGACACGCCTATTGTGGTTGCCTCTTCAGATAAAGCTTATGGAGAGTCGGATGACCTACCTTATTTGGAGTCATTTAGTTTGAATGGAAATTACCCGTATGAGGTTTCAAAATCTGCCACAGACTTACTTTGTAAAACTTACCTAACTACCTATGATTTAAAAGTTTCTACTTTAAGGTGTGGAAATATATATGGTGGAGGAGATTTAAACTGGGAAAGGTTAATCCCGGGAGTAATTAGATGGTTAATTAATGAAGAACAACCGGTTTTGAGAACAAATGGAACTTTTAAAAGAGATTGGGTTTATGTTGAAGACGTAGTACAAGCATATATAGGTGTTAGTGAAGCTTTATTAAACGATTACACTGCTGTTTCAGATGCATATAATTTTTCAAGCACGGCTTACTTAAGTGTTATGGATGTCTACGAGAAACTTGTTTCAAATTTTTCTGATATTTATATAGAACCATCTATAGTTGAAGATTCTAAGTATGAAATTAAGGATCAATATTTAAGTTCAAAAAAGATAGAAGAAGAGCTAGGAATCGTATCTATTTTTGATATAGATTCATCCATAGAAAAAACAATAGACTGGTATAAAGAGTATCTGCATAACCTGTAACAAAATAAGACAATAAATAAATTATTATTGTTAAAATAATTTTATGATTCACATTGGAAATTCTTCAGAAATACCTGATATTAAATTTTATAAAGGAAAGATATTCAAAGATCACAGAGGAATTTTCGAAAAACCCTTTTATGCAAACCTAGACAATATGGGATTTGATGAGAACTTAGAAATAATTGTTTCTAAATCTAATAAAAATGTAATTAGGGGTCTTCATTTTCAAAACCCTCCAAAAGGTATTAATAAACTTATTTATTGCATTGAGGGAAGTATTAGAGATGTATTTGTTGATATGAGAAAGAGCAGTCCTACTTTTGGAAAGTATCACTTTAAAGATTTGAGTTCAGAAGATGATGTTTCTATATTGGTACCGAAAGGCTTTGCTCATGGATACAGTGTCTTATCTGAAAATGCAACAGTTTTATATTTACAATCTGGAATTTTTGATGTAGAAGCTGAAGATGGAATCTCCTATAAAAGTTTGAATATCGACTGGGGTATTGACGATCCTGTGTTGTCAGATAAAGATTTAAATTTAAATCTATTTGATAAAAATAATTCACTATGGAATTGAAAAAGATATGAAAAAAAAAATTATATTAACAGGTTCCACAGGTTTTCTTGGCAGCTTGTTTCTTAAAAAATATGAAGAAGACTATGATATCGTTTGTATTGGTAAAAATGAAAAAGTTATTTCAAAAAACTTAATTCAGCACGATATAAATATAATTAATAGAGATATAATTCCGGAGAAAGTTTCAGTATTACATTTAGCTACTTTTTATAGTAAAAAAGATGAAGATCGATCACTAATTAAAGATGCAAACATTGATTTTGGATTAAAGCTTCTAGACTTATGCAAAGATAGCTACTTAATAAATTTTGTATACACCAATACAATGTTTAGTTTTGATGAGACTAACTTAAAGCATTATTATACAAAGTCTAAAAATGAATTTTCCGATATTCTTTACGATAGGTTTGGCTCTGAATTAATTTCAGAAATTTATTTAGAAAATACTTACCACAAAGACGATACTAGAGATAAGATCATTCCATTAATCACTAATGCAGTACTCAAGGGTTTAAGTAATCCTGTAAAAAATAAAAATGAATATTTTAATCTTACTTTTGCTGAAGATGTTGTAGGTGTATTCGATAAGACTCTTAGAGATGAAAACAAAGGTTCAAAAACCAGATTAACTTCAATGTATGATTTGAATATATACTCTATATTTGAATATTTAAATGAATATAAAATGAACGGATTTAAAAATAAAG